>NZ_CP117882.1:0-331759 GCF_028736195.1 Novosphingobium sp. KACC 22771
ATCGATGGATTACGAAATGCCCCTGGGCGGCGGCCAGACCAAGCTGCGCTTCCACCTCGATGGCAATTATGACTCCGGCTATTACGCCAATTACACGGACTCGAACTATGACAGCGTGAACCGCTCGGTTCGCTTTGCCCAGCCCAAGGGCGATGCCGGACTGGTGTTCAACGGCCGCATCGCGCTGGCCGATATCGAGGCGGCCAATACCGGCGCCAAAGTGACGATCGCCATCTGGGCGCGCAACCTGTTTAACGAACAGCACCTGTTCTACAAATCGGGCAGCGCGCAGGCCGGGATCAGCGGTTTCTTCAACGATCCGCGCACCTTTGGCGGCGAACTCAACGTCAAGTTCTGATGAAAACGGAGGGAATGGTCATGCGTCGCCGCACTTCTTTCGCTTTGCTGGGCGCCTTGGCGCTGGCCTTTCCCTCGCATTCCGTGTTGCAGGCGCGGCCCGTTGCGGCCGTGCCTGTTGCTCCTGCGGGCATCGCGCCTTCGCGCGTGGTGCCATTGCAGGGCGGGCGCAATTTCCGCGATCTGGGCGGCTATCGCACCGGCGATGGGCGGATGGTCAAATGGGGCTTGCTCTATCGCTCGGGTTCGATGACCGCGCTGACCGTCGATGATTATGCTGCGCTGGAAAAGCGCGGCATTCGTGTCGTCTGCGACCTGCGCTCCATGGCCGAGCGGCAGGCCGAGCCGGTGAACTGGCCCCATGCTTTGCCTCGCGTGCTGGCCGACGATTATGTGATGGACAATGGGCAATTCCTGCCCAAGGGCGACCCGCGCCAGTTCACGCCTGAACAGGTGCGCGCGGCCATGGCTTCTTCCTATCCGCGCTTGCTCTCGCAGTTCAACGGCCAGTATCGCCGCATGTTCGGCGAATTGCTGGCAGGCCACGCGCCGCTGGCGTTCAATTGCTCGGCGGGCAAGGATCGCACCGGGGTGGGGGCGGCCTTGATCCTGACCGCGCTGGGCGTGCCGCGTGAAACGATCATCGGCGATTATATGTTGTCAAACCAAACGCTTGATCCGGCCAAGCTGATGGGGGGCAAGGCCATGGCCAACAGCCCCTTTGCCGCGCTGCCGCCTGAAGCGCTCAAGCTGTTGGTCGGTGTGGACCGGTCCTATATTGAGGCGGCCTTTGCCGTGATCGACGCGCATCAAGGCGGGGCAATGGGCTATCTGCGCGATGAATTGGGCCTTGGCGCGGGTCAGATTCAGCGCCTGCGCATGCTCTATCTGACGCGCGGCTGATCAGGCAGGCACCACGCCGGGATGGCCGCGTTCGACGGCCAACCGGCGATAGGTGGACAGCGCGCCATCGGGGCGGCTCACCTGATCGACGATTTTAAGATCGGCATGCCAGACATCTCGCCGCACATCGCATAGAACATAACCGCGCCGGTCACACACAGCCTTCAGCGCAGCATTGTTGGCAAGCGCGTGGCGGCTGTGGAATGTGTCGTCGCCTTGCCCATCCGCGCCCGATGAAATCGAGGTGGCAAGAAATTCGCTGGCGATCACTTTGCCCGCGTTTCGGCCCGATCCCTGATCCTGCACCAGATCGCCTGCGTAATGAAGATGCGCATCCCCGCTCACCGTCACGACATTGCCGGGGCAGGCGCGCTCTATATGGTTCAGCAACCGGCGGCGGCTGTGCAGGTAGCCCGACCAGCGGTCGAGATTATAGCCTTGCGTGCCGGTAAACTTATCGGAGAGCGAGAGGTGCATCAGCATCACTTGCTGGGCAATCAGGTTCCAGCGCGTATCGGATCGCGCCAAACCATTGAATAACCATGCCTCTTGCTCGGCCCCCAGCATCGTGCGCCGGGGATCGGCCACCTCGGGCGTGATCGGCGCATAATAGGGGCCGGGGATTTGGTCCGAGCGATGCTGGCGCGTGTCCAGCACAAATCCGTTCATCAAATCGCCATAGCGCACCGCGCGGTGCATCGCCATGCGCGGCCCATCGGGCATGGACCGGCGGCGCAGCGGCATATGTTCATAATAGGCCTGAAACGCGGCGGCGCGGCGATAGAGGAAGACCTCGGGCGGCGTGCCGTCCTGATCCATCGCATCGGCCCAGTCATTATCGACCTCGTGATCGTCGAAGCTGACCCAAAAGGGCGCGGCGGCATGGGCGGCCTGCAAATCGGCGTCCTGCTTGCCCAGCGCATAGCGGCGGCGGTAATCATCAAGCGAAATCGGCTCGGGCGCATTATGGCGCCGCGCGCGGGGATAGGAATTGCCCTGAAGGGTGATCGTGTCATCGCCCTTCTCATTGGTTTCATAGATATAATCGCCATAGTGGAAGATGAAATCCACCGGCTCGGCCGCAATATGACGCCATGCGGTGTAAAACCCGTGCTCGTAATGCTGGCACCCGGCCACGGCAAAGCGCAGCCGATCCAGCCGGGCATGGGGCAGGGGCAGGCTCCGGCTTCGCCCGGTGGCGCTGACATGGCCCGCAATGCGGAAACGGTAGAAATAGGGCCGGTCGGGGCGCAGGCCGCCGACCTCGATATGCACGCTGTGCCCCAGTTCGGGGCTGGCCAGCGCGGTTCCGTCCGCCACCAGCGCCGCGAAATTCTCGGTCTCGCTCACCTCCCATTGCACCAGCACCGGGGCGGGGGCCATACCGCCATGGGGGTCGTTAGGGCGCGGGGCGATGCGGGTCCAGATGACAAAGCCATCCACCGCCGGATCGCCCGATGCCACGCCCAGCGTGAAGGGATAATCGGCCAGTTTGGGATGGGGATCGATATTGCGCGGCCATGCGCCCGCGATTCCCGCCAGAGGCAGACCCCCGACCGCCAGTCCGGATCGCGCCATCCACGAGATCAGGCGGCGGCGGTCAAGAAGTCTGCTCATGACGCGAACCCTTAGAACGAGGTGCGGACGCGCAGGCCAAAGCTGCGCGGATTGCCGGGATAGCCCTGGACCAGACCCGTCGATTTGGTCAGGCCCAACATATTGATGTAATAGGTTTTGTTTAAAAGATTGTCGGCCCAGATCTGAAGGTCGAAGCGCCCGGCGATGCGCAGACCGGCGCGCGCATTGACCAGCGCATAGGGCGCAATCCATGCCGAGGGGTCAAGCGTGATCGTCGTGTTCTGGCTCGAACGCCAGTTGAGATCGACCAGCGCATACACTTCATGGTCGCTGTCGAGGCGATGGGTGGCATCCAGCGAGACATCGCCCGTCCATTTCGGCGCCCATGCCACCTGCCGCCCGGTCAGATCGCAGGAGGTCGCCGTGCTTTGCGCAGGGCAAACCGAGTTGGGGAAGCTGGAATAATAGGCATGGTTATAGGCGATGAAGCCCTTGGCATGCAGTCCCAGCGGCAACCACGCCTCGCTTTCCAGTTCGACACCGTTCGAAGTGAGCGAACCGACGTTGGAAAGGAACTTGATCGCGGTGTTGCCCACGCCCACCGCCTGATTGGCCTGATAATTGCGCACGACGGTGTGATAGGCGGTCAGGTTGATCGTCAGGTGGCGATCCAGCCATTCGCTCTTGATGCCGCCTTCGAAGGAGTCGGCGGTTTCGCCCTTCACCGTCTGTCCGCCGCCCAGCGCGATCACCTGCGCGATGCTGGCGTCAGGATTGGTGCTGTTGACGGGCAGGAGGTTGAAACCCTTGGATTTATAGCCGCGGGCATATTTGGCATAGAGCATCACCGCGGGGGTCACGCGGTAATTGATCCCGGCCTCGCCCGAAAGCGAAGAGTCGGACAGGCGCTGATCGACGCTGCCCAACTGCGCGTTCGCGCCGCTGGAGGACAGCGCGTTGATCTGGGCCTGCGAAAGGTTGCCAGCGTTGGATGCAACCCAGCCGGAATAGAATTGCGAGCGCTGCTCCCAGGTTTGGCGCAGGCCAAGGTCGATCGACAGTTTGCGCGCGGCATCGGGGTGGATCGTCGCATTGGCAAACAGCGCCTGCGTTTCGGTGTGGAACACCGCGTGGCTGGCAAAGCCGAGGCCCGCCACCGCATTGGCGTAGGCGCCCTGCGCCCAGGTCTTGCCGCCCGTAGCGGGGAAGGCCGTGGCCGAGGGATTGGCGGCCCAGATGTAATATTGATCGCCAAAGCGGATGCGCGAATCCACCGCCAGTTGCTGGGCCGAGAAGAATCCGCCGACTGTTGCCTCAACCACGCCGCCCTTGGGCGTGGCCCAGCGCAATTCGCCGCTTTCCTGCTGCACATTGTTGCACGATCCGTAATCCTTGATCGCGTTCAACTGGGTGTAGTCATTGTCATTGTTGGTCCAGCATTTCCAATGCTCCCAAGCGGCAATCGCGGTGATCGTGCCCGCCTTGCCCAGATTGTAATCCACGGTGGTGTTGGCGCTGTAAAAATCGGTGCGGGCGTTCAGAGGCGAGTCGATATTGACCACGCGCGCCCCGGCATCGCTGGTGTTGAGCGTATAGCCCGCCGCCGCCATGCGCGCCTGAAGCGCGGCCGGGTTGTAGATTGACACGGCAATGGGCGACATCGTGTTGAAACCCTGATGGTTCCATGTGCCGATCACGCGGATCGAGAGTTTGTCATTGGGGGTCGCCAACAGTTGCAGGCGCAGGCCTTCGCCTTGGCGCGCGTTCTGATAGGCGCCGTTATAGAGGTTTTTGTAATTTCCGTCCGTCTGGCTGTAATAGCCCGAGAGGCGCATCGCGATCTTGTCCGCCACAATCGGCCCCGACACGCTGCCCTTGATTTCGCGCAGGCCCTGATTGCCCACCGCGCCTTCAAACGCCGCCTCGGGTTTAAAGCTGGGGGCCTTGGTGTTGATGATGACTGCGCCCGCCGTGGTGTTCTTGCCAAACAGCGTGCCTTGCGGGCCGCGCAGCAGTTCGACATCGGCAATATCGTTGAAATCGGCGCTGACCATGCCCTGGCGCGCGGTATAGACGCCATCGACAAAGATGCCGACCGAGCCGTCGATGCCGTCGGTGTTGAAGCCATTGTTGCCAATGCCGCGAATGCCGAGGTTCAACTGTTTGGGATTGGTCAGATAGACCGAAAAGGCGGGGAATTTCGCCTGAAAATTGGTGAAATTGGTCAGGTTCTGATTGGACAGTTCCGTTCCCGACAGGGCGGTGATGGCAATCGGCACAGTTTGCGCGCTTTCGGCCCGTTTGCGCGCCACCACGATGACATCGCCGCCGGGGCCGGTATCGGATTCGGCATGATCGCCCTCTGCGGCCCATGCGGGCGTGGAGAGGGCGAGCAGCGAGGTGGAGGCAAGCGCGAGAGCGAGGCGCAGAGGCGCGCGGCGGCGAGGATGAAGCATGACGACCCTTTCACAGCCGATGCCTCAGGATTGATGCGATTGCGAGGCATCGGCAACAGATGCGCCAATGCCTTGGATCTATTGTGGTTTTATGACAGTTGTGCCGCCGTCAGCGCGTTATCCGGTTGATCCTGCCACTGCGCTTTTTCATCCATATGACAATGCCGGTGATGCACAGCATCGTCACCATCGCGCCGATCATGCTGACCGCGATGCGCCACGCTGTGCCGCCGACATGGGCGGTGTGCAGTGCCTCGACCCAAGTGGTGAAAGTGTTGGCACCATGCCGCCCGGTGGGGATGCGCGTGGCGCGCAAGGCCCCGCTGTCGCCGTCAAAGCCGACGAAACTGCCGCCGCCATCGCGTGAAATATCCGCACTGGAGGTGAAGCCATAGACATAGGCGCCGGTCGCCGGAATATACCAGAGATAGCGCTCGCCATCGCTGCGCAGGGTCAGATGGAAGCGCTCCGCTTCGGCTTTGGCCAAGGCGTCGCCGCGCGCAAGGGCTGCGTCAAAAGACAAGCGCGGCGTCCAGCGCGGCGCGGGCAGCAGGGCTTTTTCATAGACCGCCCCGTCATCCACCCCGCCCAGCGCCTGCACCACCGGGCCATAGACCTGCGGCAGGTTGAACGAGACGCTCGACACCGCAAAGACCAGCAGCAGCGGCCAGATCCACAGACCGCCCGCACGGTGCAGATCAAAGTTCAGCTTATAGCGCGACGCGCCCCAGCGCACCGCCCATGCCGGCGCCCAGCGGGCAAACCATCCCTTGCGCGCGGGAGCCTTGGTTACAACCGGCAGCGTGAGATAGAACCCGACAAAGCAATCCGCAACCCAGACCAGCGCCGCCAGCCCAAAGGCCAGCAGGCCCCATGGCCCCAGCGCCAGACTGTAATGCAGGCGATAGGTAAAGGGCATCAGGTTCTTGATTCCCTGCGTAATATTGCCCCATTGGCGGCGGCCCAGTTCCGCGCTGGTATAGGGATCGACGAAAAGATCATCCCATTGCGGCGCATCGGCGCGAGGCAGGCCGGTTTTGGGATCGGGCCATGTCAGGTATAGGCGCAGCGAGCGCCCCTCCTCCACCGCCATGGGCACATAGTCGATCCGCGCCCCCGGATAGCGAGCCAGAACCCGCCGCCGCAATTCCAGCGTGGAAAGCGGCGCCGCGCCGGGGGAGGGCGGGGCGGCCAGTTGCAGATGGGGCGCTGCGGCCACTTCCAGTTCGTCGATCCACGACAGGAAAATGCCGGTAAACCCCGCCACCGCCAGAAACAGCGCCAGCGTCAGCCCCGCCCAGCGATGCGCCACGACCCAGAATGGCCGCCCCATGGCTTAAAACGCCACCGAAATCGTGCCCGAAACGCTGCGCGGCGCGGCGTAAAAGCCCTGGCCCCATTTCAGGCTGCCCAGATAATGCGTGTCGCCGACATTGCGCAGGTTGACGCTGGCGCGGATATGGGGGGCGATGCGGGCGCTGGCCATCAGATCGACCACGGCATAGGCATTTTGCGTGATGACCACCGGATCGGTGACGCCGCCATAGGCCACCACGGCGCTGTCTGTGGTGCGCGTGGCGTTTTGCCAGCGCAGTTGCCCGCCCAGTTTCAGATCGTGGAATGACGGGATGCTGTAGGTCGTGGCCAGTTTCAGCGATTTTGTCGGCAGATAGGTGCGCGTGGGCGCGCCATTTTGGTCGTGCACCTCAAGGCCCGTATAGCCGCCGCTGATCGACCATTGCGGCGTGATCATGCCGGTGATTTCCAGTTCGAACCCGCGCGCGGTGGTATCCACGCCGCGGTAATAGGTGGTGCCCACGCGGCCTGGGTCGCCGGGACCAAACACGCCCGCCGCCTCGGCCAGACCCGTCTGGCGCGCGCGGAAAATCGCGGCGCTGGCATAGAGGCGTTTGTCGAACCATTCGCTCTTGATGCCGCCCTCTATGCTGGTGCCCTTGGCCGGGTTCAGGCGGGCGTTGGTTACGTCCACTTCCTTTTGCGGATTGTAGATGTCGGTATAGCTGGCGTAGAATGAGATGTTCCTGGTCGCGTCATAGACCAGCCCCGCATAGGGGTTGAGCGCAGAATTGCGGCGGGTTTGGTCGGCGCTGTAATTGAACCCGGATGAACGCAGCCAGATGGCGCTGGCGCCGAACACGCCTTTCAGCCGGTCGGTGATATTGGCATGGAGCGCGCCATAGACGCGGGTCAGTGTGTCGCGGCTGTCTTCGGACAGGACCTCGGCGGCATAGGCGCCCTCGGCCGGATAGATGCCTTTGACGGCCCAGTCGCTGACCGAGGCATAGGCGGGATAGGACAGGGTGGACTGCGAGAATTCGCGGCCATGCATCGTGGCATGCGACACGCCCAGCGACAGCTGATGCTCGCGGCCAAACAGCTTAAGCGGGCCGGAAGCCTGGGCATCGAACAGATTCTGTTCATAGGGCGAGCGGTAGATGCCCGGCCAGCCATTCACGCCCAGTCCGGTCGCGGCATCGGGATAGCCAAAGGCATAGAGCAGTTTTGCCCGCGAATCCCGCTGATTATAGGTATAGCGCCCGCGCGCCTGCCAGCCATTAGCCCCTTTCCATTCCAGTTCGGCAAAGGCGGTCTGGTCGGTGATGTTCCAATAGGTCCAAGGCGCCGAGGGACTGGCCGAGACATCATAGGCAACCCGCGCGCCATTGGTATAAAGCAGCGGCAGCGAGCCCCACAGCACGCCGCGCGCGTCATTTTGCTGGCGCGTATAGCCGGTGTTGATGGTCAGTTCCGGCGTGAGATCATAGGACAGCAGCGCGCCGTAAACATTCCGGTTCACATGGTTGTAGCGCAGATAGGAATCGCGCTGATCATGGGCATAGATCAGGCGGATCGCCAATTTGCCATCCCGCGTCAACGCGCCGGAAACATCGCCATCAACGCGCCACTGGTTCCAGCTTCCGCCTTGGGCATTGGCCTTGATGTGGAAATCCTTGGTCGGGCGTTTGCGGACATAATTGATCGTGGCCGAAGGATTGCCCACCCCGGTCATCAGCGCATTGGCCCCGCGAATGGCCTCGACGCGTTCATACAGCACCGTGTCGGTCTCGCCATAGGCCGCGCCCCAGCGCAGCGGCAGGCCGATGCCGTCGATCTGGAAATTGGTCACGTCAAACCCGCGCGATGTATATTCGGTGCGGTCGGTTTCGACGCGCTCGACATTGATGCCGACAGCTTGGGCCAGCAGGTCGTTGACATTGGTGAGAGCAAAATCCTCGATCCGCTGGCGGTCGATGACGGTCACCGACTGCGGCGTTTCGCGCAAAGTGAGGGCAAGGCCGGTGGCGGAGGGTGTCTCCCGCTGGGCGCTGCCAGTGACGATGATGGAGCTCGCGTCTTCGGCCTCTGCATTGCCCTCGGCATAGGCAGGGGTGGCAAATGCCCATAGGGCGGCAGTGGAGAGCAGGGCGGGACGCAGGGGCATGGCAACCTTTCGAGGCAATTCTTCGTTGCCGCGACTCGCTATTGCAACTCACTCGCATTTTCAAGTTTAATCATTCGGGCGCGATAAAACGTGCCCGCGATCGGGGG
This sequence comes from Novosphingobium sp. KACC 22771, assembly GCF_028736195.1. Classification (GTDB taxonomy): domain Bacteria; phylum Pseudomonadota; class Alphaproteobacteria; order Sphingomonadales; family Sphingomonadaceae; genus Novosphingobium. Next base: position 8,865 of record NZ_CP117882.1, read on the forward strand.
TATTTGAAAATTGCCTGAAAAATCAAAAGAGGCGGAATCAGGTCGGGACAGGGCCGACCGAATCCCTTTCGATCAACTCGAAATCCAGCTCCAACTGGCGCGCACCATCCTCGCGGTCGATCAGCATCAGCGCGGCAGCCTCGGCCATCGCCTCAATGGGCTGAAGCACTGTGGTCAGGTAAGGCCATGTCGTGCGCGCCACCCAACTGTCGTCAAAGCCGCAGATCGAAACATCGCGCGGCACCGACAGGCCCAACTGGCTGCACGCCACCATTACGCCAGCGGCCGAATCGTCATTGGTGGCGAAAATGGCGGTGGGCCGATCGGGCGCATCGAGCAATTCGCGCCCGGCATGAATGCCCTTTTCAAAGGCAAAACCTCCTACTGCCTCGGTAATGACGACCGAGGGGTCGATCTGATGCAGCCTTTCGACAAAGCCCTTGCGGCGGGTGTGGGCGGCGCCATGCTGTTGGGGCCCGTTGACCAGACCCACGCGGCGATGGCCGTTTTGATAAAACAGATCGGCGATACGTGCGGCTGCGCCTGCATCATCAATCGTCACGGAAAGTGAGCGCCCGGCTTCAAGGAAGGGCGCGATACGGGCATAGCGCGCTTTGTATCCCTCCAGCACATCCAGCACGCGCGGATCATCGCTGATCGGCGGGGTAAGGACAAAGCCGTCGCAGCGCGCATTGCGAAATATCGCCTCCAGCGCCGTTCGCAGCGCGGGCGTATCGGCGCTGGTGTCGATGGAATCGATGCGCAGGTGATATTGGCGTTCGACGCAGGCGCGATAGGCGCCCGCCAGAACCTTCATCGTGTAATTGGGGCTGGGATTGTCGAACAGCACGCTGATCGTAAAACTGCGCGCACCCGCCAGCGAGCGCGCCGCCGTATCGGGCACATAGTTGAGCGCGGCAATCGCGGCCTCCACCCTGGCGCGCAATGGGGCCGAAACATGGGGCTCGTTATTGATGACGCGCGATACGCTCTTGAGCGCAACGCCCGCCGCCTTGGCCACATCGGCCATGGTGGCATGGGGGCGCGGGGCGATGTCGCTTTTCGTGTGGGTCATTTTGCCTTGCTTGCGCGTCCGGTGGGCCGTCGCCACAAGGCGAGCGCGGACCCGGCGCTGGTTCCGCTTGTTGTGGGGGTGCGGGGCTGATTGTCAAGCGGTGGCGGAGGGGATGGCTGGCCGTTTAATGGTGCATTTGCGATGCGCGGATGCAGCATACAATCGATCACAAAAGTTAGGGTGAATAGCAATGCGCGCAGCCGCATTTTCTTGGCCTCAGACCGGTACAAATGAGACCGGATCGTTCAACTGGCGACGGAACTATCGTTAAAAAACAGGTCGTTGACGGGATATGGAAATGTCGCTGTGCCCGTAAAGCCACACCGAAAGCCTATTGTCGGAGCCTGCTTGACAGCGATGTCTTATTGAGAGACCAAGATTGTCGAAGCGACATGAGATCGTTTTCAAAAAAAGGAGAGGGGCTATGAAGAAAAACGTCTTTGCAGGCGTTGCGTCAGCTATGGCTTTGGCTGTTGCAACCCAGGCCTATGCGCAAACCACCCAGGTCACCCCCGATGGCGACATCATCGTGACCGCCACCCGCACCGAAACGCTTTTGTCCAAGACTCCCATCGCGATGACCGCCGTCAGCGGCGACCAGTTGGTTCAAAAGGGCATCACCAACACCACCCAGCTTGCTGACTCGGTCCCCAACGTGTCGATCGTGCGCGGCAACGGCTTGCAGATCACCATCCGCGGCGTGACCAGCACCGACGGCACCGAAAAGGGCGACCCCTCGGCCGCCTTCCTGCTGGACGGCATCTATATCGCCCGTCCGCAGGCGCAGGAGGTCAGCTTCTTCGACGTCGACCGTGTCGAAGTGCTGCGCGGGCCGCAAGGCACGCTTTACGGTCGCAACACCACCGCCGGCGTTGTCAATGTGCTGACCGCCGCGCCCAAGTTCAAGCTCGGCGCTTCGGGCGACATCGCCTATGAAAGCTATAACCACGTCACCGCGACGGGGGTTATCAATGCGCCGGTATCCGACACGCTGGCCCTGCGCGCTGCGGTCAATTACGACCGCCGCGACACCTATGTGAACAAAACCAGCAATGATCCCTACAGCTGGGGCCCATTCAAGGATGTGTTTGCCGCCCGCCTGTCGGCCCTGTGGCAGCCGACCACCAACTTCAAGGTTCTGGTCAGGGGCGACTATTCGCTGGACAAAGGCTATGGCGTGAATGCGGTGCCGACCACCAATTTCTTCACCAGCGCGGCGGCGGCCTCGACTCCGGGTGTGGCGCTTAACGCCGATTACCGCAACAACACCAACAGCCTGGCCCAGCGCAGCAGCAATTTCCCCGAGCAATGGCAGGGTCAGAACCACAATGTCGGCAAGGGCGTGATGGGCCAGGCCGACTGGAACATCAGTGACGCTCTGACCCTGACCTATCTGGGTTCGTATCGCACGCTTGACCGCTGGAGCCATGGCACCACCGCGGCCAGCAGCACCGCAGGCAGCCGCAACACCTTTACCGGCAAATATTGGCAGACCAGCCACGAAGCTCGTCTGGCCTTCAAGTCGGGCGGTCTGTTTGTTCAGGCCGGCGGCTATTACTTCAAGGAAAAGTCCGGCATTGCCTTCTTCATTCTTGATCCGGGCATCGGCATTCCCTCGCTGGCGCCCTTTGCGCAATTCGGTTTTCCGCAGGATCCCACCATTGCCGTGTCCAAGGGCGTCTTTGGGCAGGCTTCCTATAATTTCACCGACCGGCTCAAGCTGACGGGCGGCGTGCGCTATTCCAGCGATGACAAGAGCCGCGTGGGCGCCACCGTGGCCGACCTGCCCAATGGCACGCGCGTCACCTTCCAGAACAACAATGCCTCGCGCAATTTCAGCAAGACGACATGGCGCGTGGGCGTCGATTATGACGTGCCGGGTCTGGGCCTGTTCTATGGCTCGGTGGCGACGGGCTATAAGGCGGGCGGTTTCAACGATGGCTGCGAAACGGGCAAGGGTCCGGGCTGCGCTTTGCCCGGTTCGGCGCTCTATTATCAGCCGGAAACGTTGACCTCCTATGAAGCGGGTTTCAAAATCCACACCAAGGACAACGTGCTGCGCGTCAACGGCAACTATTTCCACTATGATTACAACGGCCTTCAGGTGTCCTCGGTGCAGAACGTCTGCGGCGGCCCGTGCCAGGTCACGGCCAATGCGGCCAGCGCGACCGTCGATGGCGTCGAACTGGAAACCACGCTCCGCCCGGCCAAGAACCACACGATCGACGCGACGGTCACTTTCCTTGACGCGCATTACAACAATTACACGCCGCCGATTGCGGGCGCCAACGCCAATTTCGCCGGGGTCCAGCTCAACCGCAGCCCCAAGTCGGTGGTCTCGCTGGGCTATACCTATAACCAGCCTTTGGGCAATGGCGGCGAAATCACCTTCAACGCCCGTACCCGCATCTCGGCCAGCTATGCCTTGACCGATATTGGTAATGGCGTTTTCTATCGTCAGCCGAATTATACCAAGTCGGAACTGGCGCTCACCTACAATGCGCCGAACAAGGCGTATTATGTCGGCGTCTTTGGCAAAAATCTGGAAAACCGCATTGTGCTGACCAGTGTTACGGCCAATGGCAGCTTTGCAGGCACAGCCGTGTTTGAGGATCCGCGCACTTTCGGTATTCGTGCGGGGGTGAAATTCTAATATAAATCTAATACTTATCTGTTGCTGAACAGCCGCAAGCCACTTAATCCGGCTTGCGGCTGTTGTTGAGAAAATTCCAATCGACCGACCCACAGGAGTGGCAGGAGAAGACCATGAAAATCCAGTTTCAATGTCTCACAGGCGTGGCCATCATCGCGATGGGATCGGCCATGGCTCATGCTGCTGCTCCCACAGCCGCCGATGTGGCCGCGGCCGATGCGCGCGCCGCCGCCACGGTCAAGACGATGAAGGCCGAGGAAAAGACTATCCTGACCCATGGCATCATGCCCCTGCCGCTGATGCCCAACGCGCCCAAGCCGCCCGCCGAGGCCATTCCCGGCGCGGGTTACATTGCGGGCGTGCCGCGTCTGGGCGTTCCGGCGCTCAAGGAAACCGATGCCTCACTGGGCGTGTCCTATGTGGGCGGCATCCGCAAGGATGGCTCGACCGCGCTGCCTTCGGGTCTGGCGCAGGCGGCCTCGTGGAACCCGGCGCTGCTGGAACAGGGCGGGGCGATGATCGGCTCGGAAGCGCGCGCCAAGGGCTTTAACGTGCTGCTGGCGGGCGGCGTCAACCTGACCCGCGATCCGCGCAACGGGCGCACGTTTGAGTATCTGTCCGAAGATCCGCTGCTTTCGGGGATGCTGGTGGGCGCCGCGATCCGGGGTATCCAGTCGAACGGCATCATCTCGACCATCAAGCATTTTGCGCTGAACGGTCAGGAAACCGGCCGCAAATTCGTCGATATCCAGATCACCGACGCCAATGCGCGCGAGAGCGATCTGCTGGCTTTCAAGATCGGCATCGAACAGGGCCAGCCCCTGTCGGTGATGTGCGCCTATAACCGCGTCAACGGCGCGAACGCTTGCGACAATGATTATCTGCTCAACACGGTGCTGAAGAAGGACTGGCGCTGGAAGGGCTTTGTCATGTCCGACTGGGGCGCGGTGCCTTCGCTGGATACCGCGATCCACGGGCTGGATCAGCAGTCGGGCGCCGAACTCGACCCAAAGGTGTTCTTCACCGACGATCTGGCCGCCAAGGCCAAGGCCGATCCGAAATGGGCCGCGCGTCTGGATGACATGAACCGCCGCGTGCTGACCGCGATCTATGCCACCAATTTGGACAAGAATGATGCCAAGCCCGGTGTGAGGATCGACTTTGCCAAAAATGGCGAAGTGGCGCTCGAAGCGGCCAAGCAGGGCATCGTGCTGCTGAAGAACAACGGCAATCTGCTGCCTCTGGCCAAGACGGCCAAGCGCATTGCGGTGATCGGCGGCTATGCCGCTTCGGGCGTGCTTTCGGGCGGCGGATCGAGCCAGACCGATCCCGAAGGCGGCCCCAAGGCTGTGATCCCGCTGGGCGGCGATGGTCCGTGGGCGACCTTCTTCAGCCAGCATTATCATGGCGTTGCTCCCTTTACCGCGATCAAGGCCCAGGCCAAGGACGCCAATGTCACCTATCGTGACGGCACGATCATCGCCGATGCGGTGGATCAGGCCAAGAAGGCCGATGTCGCCATCGTCTTTGCCACCAAATGGTCGACCGAAGGCCAGGATCAGGCCGATTTCAGCCTGCCCAATGGACAGGACGCGCTGATCGCGGCGGTGGTTGCGGCCAATCCGCGCACCATCGTCGTGCTGGAAACCGGCAATCCGGTGGATATGCCCTGGCTGGACAAAGTGCCCGCCGTGGTCGAGGCTTGGTATGGCGGCAGCCGTGGCGGCGATGCGATCGCCAGCGTGCTGTTTGGCGACACCAATCCCTCGGGCCGCCTGCCGATCACCTTCCCGGCCCATGCCTCTCAATTGCCGCGCCCGGTGGTTGATGGCTATTGGGATATGGAAACCGACTTCATGGGCAATCCGCCCACGCCCGACACCAAGCTTCTGGCCAATTACAATATCGAAGGCTCTGACGTCGGCTATCGTTGGTTCGCGCGCAAGGGCGAAAAGGCGCTGTTCCCCTTCGGCCATGGCCTGAGCTACACCAGCTTTGCCGCCGATGGGCTGAGCGTGAAGGGCCTGACCGCCAGCTTTACCGTCAAGAACACCGGCGCGCGCGAAGGCGCCTATGTTGCCCAGCTTTACCTGACCCAGCGCGGCGGCGAGGCCAAGCAGCGTCTGGCCGGTTTCGCCCGCGTTGAATTGAAGGCCGGCGAAGCCAAGGCCGTCACGCTGACCATCGACCCGCGCATTCTGGCTGACTGGACCGAGAAGGGCTGGAGCATCAAGGGCGGCCAATACAGCTTTGCCCTTGGTCAGGACGCCGAGCATCTGGGCACGCCGGTCGCCGCCAAGGTTGCCGCCAAGACATGGAAGGATTGATCCGATGCGCAAATTTGCTTTGCTGGCTGCTGCACTGATGGCTTCGGCCTCGGCCCATGCCGAAAACGTGACCGTCACCGGCGGCGCGGTGTCGGGCGTGGAGGCGCAGGGCGTCACCGCCTTCAAGGGCATTCCCTATGCCGCCGCGCCGACGGGGGCCAACCGCTGGCGCGCGCCTCAGCCCGTCGTGGCATGGCAGGGCGTGCGCGATGGCAGCGCCTTTGGCCATGACTGCGCGCAGGCGCCGTTTCCCCCCGATGCCGCGCCCATCACCACTACGCCTGCCGAGGACTGTCTTTACCTGAACGTGTGGAAGCCTGCCTCGGCCAAGGCCGGGGACAAGCTGCCGGTGATGGTGTGGATCCATGGCGGCGGCTTTGTGAATGGCGGCTCTTCGCCGGGCGTCTATTCGGGCCAGAATTTTGCCCGCGATGGCGTGGTTTTCGTCAGCCTCAATTATCGCCTTGGCCGCTTTGGCTTCTTTGCCCATCCGGGTCTGGCGGCTGAAGGGCTGGGGGGCAATTTCGGCTTCCTTGACCAGATCGAGGCGCTGAAATGGGTGCGCGCCAATGTCGCCAAATTCGGCGGTGACGCTTCGCGCGTGACGGTGTTTGGCGAAAGCGCGGGCGGGATGAGCATGCATATGCTGCTGCAATCCCCTCTGGCGCGCGGGCTGTTCAGCCAGATTGTGATCGAGAGCGGGGGCGGGCGCAACGGCACCTTGCCCCAGCCGACGATGGCCAAGGCCGCGCGCGTGGGTTCCGAATTTGCTCCCGGTCTGAGCGCCGCGCAATTGCGCGCCCTGCCCGAGGCGCAGGTGACGGGCAATCTGTCGATGATGTCGATGGACCAGAAGGGCTATTCCGGCCCGATGGTCGATGGGCGCACGATCCTTGGCGCGCCCGATGATGCGATTGCGGCGGGGCTGACGGCCGACGTGCCGGTGATCGTGGGCGCCAATTCGGCCGATGGCTTTGCCTTTGGCACGGATAAGGACAAGGTCTTTGCCCAGTTCGGGGCGGACGCCGATGCCGCGCGCAAGGTCTATGATCCAGATGGCACCAAGCCTGCGGGCCATATCGCCATGGGCATCAGCGCGGACAAGATGTTCATCGAACCTTCGCGTCATGTCGCCCGCCTGATGGCGGCGCGGGGGCAGAAGGTCTGGCTCTATCGCTTTGGCTATGCCGTGCCCAAAATGGCGCAGGCCATTGGCGGCGCGGCCCATGCCAGCGAATTGCCCTATGTGTTTGACACGGTTCCCGCGCGAAAGGGTGATGCCCCGCTGGCCGAGGAACAGCCGGTCGCGACCTTGACTCATCGCTACTGGGTCAATTTTGCCAAGACCGGCAAGCCCGATGCAGCAGGCGTTCCGGCCTGGCCGCAGGCAACCGCCACCACGACCACCGTGCAATGGATCGACGGCAAGGGCGCAAGCCACACCGAAGATCCCTATACCGCGCGCTTGGATTTTACCGCCAGCAAGATCGGCGGGTAAGGATCAAGGGGCGCCGGGTCAAACCGGCGCCCCTTTTCGCATCAGACGAAACCGTTGTTCTTCAGGAAATCCGCGCTGCCCTTTATGGCAACCATCAGATTGTCGGCGCGGTCCTGTTCGACAAAGAAGTGTTCAACGCCCGTGGTCTCGGCGGTCTTGATGATGCCCTTCATGTCCAGATTGCCGTCGCCCAGATAGGTCAGATATTTGAACAATTCGATCCACTGGGTCGAATCGCCGCCGTCATGGTCGAAGCGGTGAATGCCTTTCATGTCCTTCAGGTGGACCATCTTGTAGCGGCCCTTGTAGCGGGTCAGGTACTCTTTGGGATCGCCACCGCCCGCAAAATTCCAATAGACGTCGAGTTCGAGGAACACCGTCTTGGGATCGGTGGCGTCCAGCATGGTGCGCAGCGGAATCTGGCCATCGACCGGCATCAGGCCATAGCCATGGTTGTGATAGCCAAAGCGGACGCCGTGGCGCGCGGCATCGGCGCCGATCTTGTTGAACATATCTGCGGCGCGTTTGTAATCATCGGGCGTCTTGCGCATGTCGGCGGGCAGCGAAGGCAGCGTCACATAGGTCGAGCCGAGCGCATGGGCCGCCTCGGCCAGCCTGCCCATGCCGTCGCGCAGGGTGAAAATGTCAGTGTGGAGCGAGGGGACCGTCAGGCCGTGGCGCTGCATGATGGTTTTGACCTGCGCGGCGGTATGGCCAAAGAAACCGCTGCCCGAAAAGCCGAGGCTGGGGGTAACGGCTGCCCAGCTTGCCTTGCCGCGCGGGTCGCTGAAATCATAGGGGCCGTACATTTCCAGTTCGCGATAACCAAGCCCGGCCAGCATCGCGATGGTCTTTTCAAAATCCTGAGAGAGCAGCTTGGCCACGGTCCAGAGCTGGATGCCGAAATGGCGCGGCTTTGCGGCGGCCAGCGCGGGCGCAGTCAGAGGGGAGGGGGCGATGCCGATCGCGGCCAATGCGCCTGCGCTCGCAAGGAAATTGCGTCTGTCCATGATTTCAGGTCCTCTGCTTGGTATCGTTTTCAAGTTTGCGCAAATTCCGCCATGGCCCGCTCGCGGTCAAGGCCGCATTCGTATCTGAAGCCGGAATTACGCGCCCCGGTGGCCCCGATGCGCGGCCAGACAGGAGGCAATCCCCGCCACCAGCAGCCCAAAGGCACCGACTTCCGCCACCGTGGGCAGGCGCGCCTCCCACATAAAGCCATAGATCAGCGCAAAGAGCGTTTCGAACACGATCATCTGGCCTACAAGAGTGAGGGGCAGCAACCGGCTCATCCGGTTCCACAAGGCATTGCCCGCAATCGAGGCCAGCAGCGCCACCCCGCCCGAAACCAGCAGAAACCGCATCCAATCCGCCCCCGAATGATGCGCCACGCCCATGATCAGCGCCACCGGCACCAGGCACAGCGCCTGCGCTCCCGTCATCACCCCGATCAGCATGTTCCAGTCCTGCGCGCTGATAGTCGGCAGCCGTACCAGCCAGCGCGCATTGCCCACCGCATAGGCCGTCCACGAGATCAGCGCCCCGGTGGCGCAGGCCATGCCGATCAACTGGCCAAACGCATGGTCGGCCATGGCTTGCCTCACCGCCTGCCACCCGATGCACAGGCCGCCGCCCGCGCAGAGCAGCAGCGAAGGCACCAGCCGGGAGAGCGGCACCGCATCACGGTCGCGGCTGCCCACGATGGTCACCGCCACGGGCAGAAAGCCGATGATGAGCGAGGTCATCGCAATCCCGCCCATCTGAACGGCGGCGGAAAGCAGGAAATAATAGACGGTGTTGCCCGCCAGCGAGAGCCAGACCAGCGCGATCACACCCTCTCGCCCGATTTTGGCGCCAAGGCGGCGCAGGCGCGGGGCAATGGCTATCAACGCCATCATGCCATAGGCGATATAGCGCCCGATGGTCAGTTCCAGCGGGCGAAACATGCCCGCCAGTTCGGGCGCCAGAAACACCAGCCCCCACAGCGCCCCCGCGCCGATGCCGCAGCCGATCCCCAGCAGGGACACGCTGCGGCGCGAAGGGAGGGTCTGGAATTCCGGCATAGATTGCTTTCTCGCCAAAGAGAGCCAAAGGGGGACAGCCAATCGTATAGTAGGCTGACCGCTCCTTGGCGCGCAATTGCGCGAAAAAGCGCTATAAAAATCCGAAAATCCCCTAAGCCTTAGCGCGCGTCCTGCAGGATCAGTTCCGCCGCCCGCGCGGCCAGGGCCATGGCCGGACCATTGGTGTTGCCCGAAACCGGCGAGGGCATGATCGAGCAATCGACCACTCGCAGCCCATCGACCCCGTGTACCCGGCATCGCGCATCGGTGACCGAGGTGGCGCGGTCGGTGCCCATGCTGCACGTGCCCATGCCATGCAGGCCCGGTTCGGCCATGGCGCGCACGGCATCGACCAGTTCGGCCTCGCTCTGGATATGGTTGCCCGGTACGCGCTCGTCGCCGACATAGGCCGAGAGCGCATCCGCCCCGGCAAAGCGGCGCAGCAGATGGAACAGTTCGATGGCCTTTTCCTGATCGAAGGGATCGGACCAGATCGCCGGATCGATCAGCGGCGAAACGCGGAAATCGGGCGAGGTCACCGTGATATGCCCGCGGCTGCGCGGGCGCAGGTGATAGGCCGAGAAGGTGATGCCGGGGCGGTCGCTGATCGGGCTGCCGGGCTTTTCGGTCATTTCCTGAACCGTGCGCATGGCAAAGGCGGCGGCGGCCAACTGGAAATCGGGCCATGCGGGCGCGGTGCCCTTTGAAGGCACCAGCACCGTAATCGGCAACCCTACGCGGGCCAGCGGGCCGCTGCGCGTCAGGTAATAGCGCAAGGCGTTGAAATAGAGGCGAGGTGCGACATATTCGCGGTTCGTGCCCGGATTGTTGTGCAGATCGTAGGAAATGCCCATCTTTTGATGGTCAAACAGATTGCGCCCCACCATCGCCAGATCCACCTGCACCGCCACGCCCAGCCGTTGCAGATCCGCGCCCGGCCCCACGCCCGACAATTGCAGCATCTGGGGCGAGCCATAGACGCCTGCCGAGAGGATCACCTCGCCGCGCGCATGGATGGTGACATCGGCGCCGTCGCGCTCGACGATGACGCCGATGGCGCGGCCGTCTTCGATCAGGATGCGCTTGACCGGATTGTTGGTCAGCACCGTCAGGTTGGCGCGGCTGCGGATGGGCGCGACAAAGGCCTCATAGCTGGAAACGCGCTGGCCGGTGCGGCTGACTGTATATTGGGTGCGGCCCGCCGCCGGAATGCCGGGGATGGTGATGTCATCAACCCAGGGCGCGCCAATGGTGGCGGCGGCCTGCGCGATGGCGTCAAACACCGGCGATTTATAGGTTGAGGGCGTGATCTGCAATTCGCCGTCGCGGCCCCGGCCCGGATGGGCGCCCGGCGCGCGATAGGACTCGATGCTCTTGATGCAGCGCGCCATTTCGTCCCAGCCCCAGCCGGGCAGGCCGCGCGAGACCCAATCGTTGTAATCCCCCGGTTGACCGGGCAGATACCATGTGCCGTTGATGGCCGATGATCCGCCGAGCCCACGGCCATAAGCCTGCCTTTCCTCGCGGCGACCGGGCTGCTGCACCACGGGATAGGAGCGGAAATAGTCCGGCTTGCCCATGATTTTGACAAAGCCGCCCGCCATTTTGATGAAGGGATGCTGGTTGTCGCCCCCTTCCTCGATCAGCAGAACCTGATGGCGCGGATCGGCGCTGAGGCGATTGGCCAGCACGCAGCCCGACGAGCCCGCACCCACGATGATATAGTCGAAACTGGCCATGCTTCCCCGCCCGATTCCCGCGTTTGATAATAGAACCTTTATTCGCATTCTTTCAGCACGACCCTTGACCCCCTGTCAAGCATCAATTAGAAGTGTAATTCCAATTATTGCAATCCGCCCCTCATCCGGGCCATTGAAACCCAACCATAAAGGGAGAGTGCGCTATGCTGCCTGTTGAACGAATCATCGGCGAGGAGGGGCTGAGCGCCACCCCGCGCGGAGCCAGACTGGCGATGCGCCTGCCCTGGTATCGCTCCTTGCCCTTTTCGACGGTTGAAGTGGGGAGTGTCACGCTCGATGGCGCGCCGGTTGATCTGGCCGATGCCCGGATCGAATTCGACGACATCACCTTCCCGCTGGCCGAGATGGGCGAGCAGACCAACGCGTTCTGGTTTGTGCGCGACAGCGCGTTTCTGGTGATGCCGGGCGTGGATGTGGCGGCGGGCAGCGACCATGAGGTCTCGCTGCTGCTCTATGTGAACCCGCCTTATATTCCGGGCATGAAGCGCGTGAACCCGCAAACCGCCACGCTGCGCGTCAACTGATCCGACAGGAGTTGCCACAATGACCGTCGCCAATGGCCCGCAGATGGGCGTTACCCTTTATTCCTTCACCAATGAATGGCTGACCCGCCAGTTCGAGCTTGACGGCTTGCTGCGCGAAGTGGCCAAGCGCAATCTGGGGCCCAATATCGAGATCATCGGGTTTCAGAGCTTCAAGGAATTCCCCGATGTTTCGGATGATTTCGCGGCCTATTTCAAGGATCTGATGGCCGAAACAGGGTTGAATACGGTGTCCTGCGCGATCAATTCGGACCGCTTTATGAAGCCGGGCCAGCAGCCGATCGATGATGCCGACCTGGTCGAATATCACAAGCGCCAGTTGCGCAGCGCCAAGAAGATGGGTTTCAAACTGGCCCGTTCGCAATTTGCCTGCCCGGCGCATCTGCTGCCTGAACTCGCGCCTTTTTGCGAGGATATCGGCATGCAGATGGGCGTCGAGGTCCATGCCCCGATGTGGGCACGCCATCCCGCGGTGCTGGAATATCGCGAGATGTATGAAAAGCTGGACTCGCCCGCCCTGGGCTGGATCCCCGATTTCGGCGGCACGGCCCGCGCCATCCCGCCCAGCCTGCTGGACGCCGCGCGCGCCATCGGCACGCCCGAGGCGCTGATCGAGATCACCAAGGAGATCTGGCAGGGCGATGAGGCCTCCTACGTCAAGGCGGGCAAGCTGCGCGCCATTGCGCAGGACAAGGGCTATGATCCGCTCCATGTTCAGGCCTGCACGCTCTCCTTCTTCATCCTGTCGAACAACGACCCGCACAGCTGGGCCGAGATGGTGGACCGCACGATCCATATTCACGGCAAGTTCTATGGCGTGAACGACGAAGGCGTTGAGGAAGCCATTCCCTATGAGGAATTCCTGCCTTTGTTCCGCGATGGCGGGTTTACCGGCACCATCGTTTCGGAATGGGAAGGCCACGCCTATTGCACCGCCGATGCCTTTGAACAGGTGCGCCGCCATCAGGCGATGTGCCGCCGCATTCTGGCCGAGGCGCCGGTCGCGGCCTGAGGCGGCGATCATGCGAAAGGGAAGGGGCGGCGGGCATCCCGCTCGCCCCTTTTCGCATCAGGCCGAGCGCAGATAGGCGATGCACATATGCGCCAGCTCGCCTTTCAGGATATGCCAGTCCGCCGTAGGGCTGGATTCATTGGTCGAGCCAAGGCTGAGCCGCCGGGCCAGCGTGGCAAAGACGATCTGATAGACCGATTGGGCGCGCAAGGCCGCATCCGTCCCGCCGATTTCCGCGCGAAATTCCAGAAAGGCGCGTGTCGAGGCGGCCACAGCATCGTCGGCGGCCTGTTTTCCAAGGCCGGAAATCTGGCCGTCCTGTTCGGCGCGCAACATGGCAAGGCGCAGCAGCGGCGCATGAAGCCGCAGCACCTCGGCATAATCGGCGATATAGCTTTCGACAAATTCGGCCAGATTGCCGCAGTTGCGCACCAGCGCGTCCAGCATCGCATCCTCGGCATCGCGCAGGTCCTGCATCGCCTGCACCAGCACCGCCCGCACCAGCGCGTCCTTGCCCTCGAAACGCAGATAGATCGAGCCGATCGAGACCTGCCCCCGATTGCTCACCTCCTGCAGCGTGAAATCCTCACTGCCGCGTTCCAGCATCAGTTCGCGCGCGGTCGCCTGCATCCGCTCCAGCGAGGCCTTGCTGCGCCCTTGCAGCGGCTTGCGGCCGATGGGCATGGCGGCAGATGGGGAAGGGGCTTCATCGGGCATCAAGGACAACCTGCGTGGGACCGGCGTAAACCATCGCCCATAACCGCAATCGGCCTAGGCACCAAACGGCTTTTGGCTTGCGGTCTGGCCTATCTGCATCGCCCGGATCGCGCAGATGACAGCGGCGGCCAAAGCGGCAAGGCCCGAGGCCAGAAACGCCATCTGCATCGAACCCACCGCGCGGGCCACATGGCCCACGATGATGGGCGAAATGGCTTGCCCCAGAAAGAAGGCGCTGGTCCACACGCCCATGCCGCGCCCCCGGTGGGCAAAGGAGAATTTGGATTGCGCCCATGCGATCAGCGCGGGCACGGCCATCCCGGCGCCCATCTGCTGAACGATCAGCCCGGCCTGCATCGAGAACACATTATGCGCCATGCCGATCCCGGCCAGCCCCAGGCCCAGCACCGCCAGAAAGCCGCCGATCTGCACCGCGTTGCCATAGCGCGACAGGATGCGGAACAGCACCGATCCGGCCAGAATGAAGAAGCTGGGCACAAAGGTGGCCTTGCTGATCGCCATGGGGTCATCGATGCCAACCTCGTGCCAGACAATGCTGCCGTTCACGATGAACACGTAATAAAGCACCGAGGCAAACAGCGTCAGCGCCCCCACCGCCACCGCCGCGCCGATGGGAAACGTCTCGGCTGGCGGGCTGGCGGCGGGATGATCCGCCTTGGGAACCTTGGGTTCAAACAGAAAGAAATACATCGCGATGAAGATGGGAAAGGCGATCAGATAGACCAGAAAGCCCCCGTTCCACCGCACCGCCGCCACGGCCGCCACCAGAATGAACACCAAAGGCTGAAAAAACGGCCCGACCAGACCTTGCAGCATCAGCCAGTTGCGCCGCCCGTCATCGTCCCAGTAATCGGCGATCAGCGTGTTGACGATGGTCAGGATGCCCGCCTCGCACACGCCCAGCAGGATGCGCGAGGCGATGATGGCATCAAGATTTTCCATCAGGAACGGCGCCGCGCCCACCACGCCATAGGCCAGCGTACAGGCCAGCAGCAGCGGCCGGCGGCCATAGCGGTCGGCCAGCGCCCCGGCAAAAGGCGCCAGCAGCGCGATGGCATAGCCCGGCGCCGTCACCATCGCGGGCACCCGGATCGCCGCATCGGGCAGATCCTTGAAATGGCCGATGATGGCCGCCACCACCGGAAACATCGCGATAATGGCAAAGACCGGTAGAAATCCCGCCACGATCATCGTGAAGCCTTGGGGCTTCAGGGTCAGCGAATTGTAGAAATTGCGCGCAAAACGCATCGGGTCTCTCCCATCAGAGCGCTTGACGCGCAATTGTTGTTTTACTGGCCCGCCATGATGGCGGCGATCTCCGTTGGCGTGAGATCCCTGATCGCAATATTGCGGAAGAACACTTCGGCGGCTTCAAATTCCAGAGCGATACGTCCTTTGCCCAGTGGGGCGCCGTCGCGGGCGATCATGCCGAACAGCGTGTTGACGATCCGCCCGTTGACGAGATGCGCGGCCTGATCGCCAAAGGCGTAGAGGTCGAGCGTGTTCCAGCCATCGAGCCTTTCATAGGCGCCGGCGTGGCGGAACCATTGGCGGGCAATGCCGCCGGCCTGCGTGGGCTCTTCATAGGTGCGGGGCAGGAAAGGGAGGTACTTTGGCCATAATGGTGTACCGCCCAAAAGCGGACCTTGCAGGGCTTTGGTGTTGACCATAATCGCATCGCCTACATCGTCTTCCTCGATTTGAAATTCCACGCAATCGGGAAAGAGGCGGTCGCGCTCCGGGGCCATGTGATAGAGCAACCCGCTGTTGCGGCGCTGCAGGGTGCGAGGCGCAAAGCGCCGCTCGCCCCAGCGATACTCGAGCCGTAGGTGATAGTTGCCGTGCGTTTCCAGCGTGGCAATATGCCCGAATGTTGCGGTATCGGGGCCAGCATAGCGCGGGCCGAGAAAATGCAGGATGCCCTGTTCGATGGCAACAGCGCCGTGCTGATCCGGGCTGTTTTCACCCTGTTGAAAGACGGACCAGCCATCGAGGTTGCGGCCATTGAACAGATTGCGCCACGGCGAGACAGGGGGCGCTGCACGTAAGGGAGACTTCAGGAGCGCGGCGCACCCGATGGCCAGGCTTGAGTGTAGGCAATTTCGACGAGAGAGCATGGCTGTACTGTCCGGTCCCGAGAAAAAATGGGCGGCGGTGATCGCCTCACCGCCGCCCCGCGGCCTTATGCGGCCAGCGCGAGTTGCTTGGTGTCCTTTGTGGTGGGCACAAAGGGCAGGTAGGACACGCGCATCCGCACCGCGAAAGTGATGGCGTGATCGCCCGCGGCCAGTTCGCGGCCCAGGGCAAGGATCCGGGCCTGTTCGCCGAAATTCCAGCGATCATCATAGACCGTTTCCATGTCGTCGAGCGTATAGGTCCGCCCGCGCACGCAAAAGCGGATCGCCTCGCGCGCGATGGCCTCGCCATCGACCGAGACGAGAATGTCCTCGATCATCGAGAGGCCCAATCCGCGATAATAGGGCAGGCGGCCAAGGAAGGAAAAGCCGCCCTCTTCACGCTGAAGGCTGCCCTCGACGATCATCTTGTTGTCCATCATGGGATAGATTCCTTTCAGGCCGCGACGGTGGTTTGCAACGTGGGCTCGACACTCTCGCCCAGCAGGCGGGCCAGCATCACCTGCTGGCGGCGGACCTGTTCGACCGAGTCCGGCTCAAACGCGTCTTCGATCCAGCGGTTGCCCTCGTATTCGCTGCAGATATAGCCCTGATAATTGCCCTGTTTCAGAACCTTGACGATTTCGTCATAGGGGATCGAGGGTTCGATATAATCCTCGTCCATCTGATAGAACTTGCCGTGGATATTGTGGATGCGCGGCATGTAATCCAGCATCCGCTTCGGCTCGTAGGCGGCATTGTGGCGCAGCGTTTCGGCCATGGCGATGGCCGGGCCCGTGCCGCCCATTTCCTGAACATTGTGGATCACATATTCGGAAAGGACGCGGTCCTCATAGGCCTGCTCGATATAATCAGCGATCGCTTTGGGCACGCCGATGCGCAGGAATTTTTCCTTCCACACCGGCGGGAATTTGAACAGGAACATGCCCATGTCGGGCAAAAAGCCCAGCGCGTCCGAGCCTGATTTTTCAAAGGCTTCGGCATGGCGGATGATCCAGGGGTGGTCGAAATGCAGCGGGGCATGGACCTCGATCAGGATCTTGATGCCCTTTTCCTGCGCATAGGGCGCGGCCGCGACCAGCACCGCCGGATCGATCGACACCAGCGCGCGGATGAATTTCACACCAAGGCGCGCGCCAAAATCAATGTCGTTGCGGACGCTGGCGACCTGTTCGTCAAA
Organism: Novosphingobium sp. KACC 22771; assembly: GCF_028736195.1. Classification (GTDB taxonomy): domain Bacteria; phylum Pseudomonadota; class Alphaproteobacteria; order Sphingomonadales; family Sphingomonadaceae; genus Novosphingobium. The sequence continues at coordinate 25,848 of NZ_CP117882.1, forward strand.
GGGCATCTCGCGGCCCTTGTAGCGTTTGTAATCGAGCATGAAGTCATGGCAGACGGGCACGCAATCGTACTTGGCGATCAAGCGGTGCCAGTTGTCGATATCCTCCTTTGCCGCGCCGCATTCGGGCCAGCCCCAGAAAGTCTGCTCCCCGATCACCTCGATGCCGCGCGCGCCCAGCGCCGCGCTGGTGCGGATGCAGTCTTCAAGGCTCATTTTGCCCTGAAAAGTCTCGTTCTGATAGGAATAGAGGCTTACGCCCCGCTTGATCGTGCTGCTCACGGCAACCTCCGTGCGATACGCGGTTTCGTTGGAGCGGGTAGGCTGTAGCGATGCCATCATGGCCGGACGCCGGTCAGAACGGCATTCTCTCTCCCCTGGGGCTTTTGCGCCCTATTTAGAATCATTGTTCCTATATTCGCCGACCGGCGTCAAGGCTCTTGTCGCAAGGCCCTACCTTCGCCCGTCATCCCTGGTGTCCTCATGCAGCGGCAGCGTCACCTTGCCCGTGGCCGCCCATTCCGCCCCGCGCAGCATCATGTCCTGAAGGCCCACGAAATGCAGCGAGACTTCGTCATGGCCCACGGTCATCGAGAAGACGCGGCCCTTGCCGTAATCGGCGGTCCACAATTGCGGGTGGTCGGCGTCGATGCCCTTCATGGCCTTGAGCTTGTCGGGCGCATAGGCCGCAGGATCATATTTGTTGCTCATCAGCTTGGGCGCATAATCGGCCGCTGTCTCGCGCGCGGTGGCCAAAACGTGGATCCTGGCCTCCGGGTCGATGCTCATGTTGGTGTACATGTCATCGTTATACGTCCAGATATAATCGCGCATGCCGGCCGTGATCGGATGGCTTTTGTCAATGATATGAATGGGAAACGATCCGGGAGGCGCACGGCGGCTTGATCCGGGCTGCATCACCGCGCCGATCAACCGCTTGTATTCGGGAATGTCGCGGCCCCATGTGAAGGAAGAGTGATAGGCCACCAGTCCGCCACCTTCACGCACATATTGATACAGCGCCTTGAAGGCATCGTCGGACCACAGATGCTGATCGGGATCGGCATAATTCCAGCGGCTGGAGTAATTGAGCAGCACGACATCATAGGCCTTGAGCATGGCCAGCGTGCCATGGTCGAAATCCTCGGTGACGCGCACGTCGAAACGCCCGCTTTCCTGCATGATGCTGCGCAGCATGTTGTTCATGCCGGTCCAGTCATGCTCATAGGAATTCTGGCCCGAGATAATCAGCACGCGCAGCCGCTTTTCCGCCGGATTGACCGGAATGGCGACCTTTTGCACGGTTTCGGGCGGGCGGTAACTAGTCGTCACAATCGGCTGGGCGGCGGCGGCCGAAGCCCATGCCCCAGCCAGTATCATCCATAGATGTCGTTTCACGTTACCTTCTCCCTTGTTTTTATGGATTTTCGATTCAGGCAAAGCGCCGATGCCCCGATGGCGAATTTTTGCAAATTCAAATCCAGAAGCGGCCTGACATGCTGTCTAAGCAGGAAATTAGCCAATAATCACATAGGCATAAGCGCATCGCTCTCTCCGCGCAGGGGTGCTGCTTGGATGGGGCCTATAATTAGAATTAGCAATCCGATTATCGTGACTGCACCCATGTTGCAACCGGATTTGCCCGGCGAGGTGAACCATTCACTCCGTTTATGCAAAACCATCCAGATAAATTAGAATGATTGTTCTTGACAGGCAGGCGATAGGGATCATAACCATAATTCTAATTTAGTGATTCATGCGAAAGGCCCTCCACGGGGCCGCCGTCGCCCAGAAATCACAAATTGGAAAAGAGGGAGGATTGCTGATGACCTACAGGAAGATTGTGCCCATTCTGCTGGCGGGCGGCGCGCTGATGAGCGTGAGCCAGGCCATGGCCCAGACCCAGAAACCGGCCGAACCCGACGCCCGCGAAATCATCGTCACCGCGCAGAACCGCAAGGAAAACGTCCAGAACGTTCCCATCGCCATTTCGGTCGTTACGGGCGCCGCGCTGGCCGCGCAGGGCGTCACTGATTTCACCTCGGTTCAGAAGGTTTCGCCCGCGCTCAACATCACCAGCGACACCAACAACACCCGCGTCACCGTGCGCGGTATCGGTTCGTTGACGAACAACGAGGCGCAGGATCAGTCGATCGCGGTCAATATCGACGGCGAATATCTGAACCGTCCCACCATTTTGAACGCCGCGATTTTCGACATTGATCGCGTCGAAGTGCTGCGCGGCCCGCAGGGCACGCTCTATGGCCGCAATTCCACCGGCGGCGCGGTCAATTTCATCACCCGCAAGCCGGGCGACCACACCGGTTTTAACGGCTCGGTGTCCTATGGCAATTTCAACTCGGTGCTGGTCGATGGCGGCGCTGATCTGGTGCTGGGCGAGGGCGCGGCGGTGCGCGTGGCGGGCTTTTACCGCAGCCATGACGGCTACAATTATCACCCCAACACGCCCTTCAGCCCGACCTCGGCCTTTACCCCTTCGAGCGCCAACCGTTCAGACACCGACAACACCGGCGGCGGCCGCGTCAGCCTGCGTTTGAAGCCGGTCGATGGGCTGACCATTGACGGCGCGGTCGAGCATGTCGAACAGAACATCATCCCGGCCGCCCAGATGTGGAGCGACATGACCGCCGCAGGCAACAATCCGGGCACCAGCACCACATCTTGCGGCAATGGCTGGACCGTGGCGGCGGCGCGCACCGGCGGCGTCTCCTGCATTCCCACCAACATCAACGTGTTGGCGGGCAAGGACCGTTCGACCTACAACTCGCCGCTGATCGGCGTGGGCAGCCTGCATCAGATCTCGACCGCCGTGCGCGGGCGGGTGGCCTATGACATGGGCTTTGCCACGCTGACCTATACGGGCGGCTATCGCACGACCAAGAACACCGGGGGCAACACGCTCTCGCCCGCCTTCTATTTCACCAATTTCGGCGGGACGGTGAAAACGAACAGCCACGAATTGCGCCTCAACGGTCTGACCCATGGTGTGCAATGGCAGGGCGGCCTGTTCTATTTCTATGAACAGCTCAATTCAAACGGTGGCCTCTATTCGCCCTTCATCGGCGCCAACGGCTCCTATGTGAACTATTTCCGCCATCCCACCAACACCAAGAGCATTTCCGGTTTCGGCCAGGCCGAAGTGCCGCTGACCGACAAGCTGACCGCCGTGGTCGGCGGGCGTTACACGCAGGATGACCGCAACGCGGCTTTCACCAATTACTTCTTCGCCTTTGGCAGCGGCCCGATCGAATTGACCAACCAGCCCGCGAGCACCACCCCGCTCAAATATTCGGGCAACAAGTTCACCTGGCTGGCGGGGCTGAATTACAAGCCCAATGCGGCCACGCTGATCTATGGCAAGGTATCCACCGGCTATAAGGCGGGCGGTTTTGACGGCGCGGGCACGGCCTTTCGCCCCGAAACCAACACCGCCTATGAAGGCGGCGCCAAGCTCAAACTGGGCCGCCATATCCTCAATTTTGCCGGGTTCTATTATGATTACAAGGACCTGCAAAATGACGTGCTGCTCAATCCGGCCATCGGCGCCCAGACCTTCAACGCGGGCAAGGCGCAGATCTATGGTCTGGAAGTGGAAACCACGCTGCGCCTGACCGATGATGACACGATCACCGGTTCGGCCAACCTGATGCATGCCAAGTACAATGATTTCACCGCCAGCGTCGCCTCCTATGACATCGGCGCTTCCTCGGCGACGCCTTTGACCTCCAATCTCAAAGGCAACCGCCTGCCCCAGTCGCCCAATGTCGTCATCACGCTGGGCTATGACCATGTCTTCCGTCTGGGCGAGGCGGGCACGCTGACCTTCTCGGCCTTTACCCGATACAAGGGTGACTATTACCTCGATTTCTACAATTACGCCTCTTCGCGTCAGGATGCACGTACGCAGAGCGACCTCAGCCTGGAATACAAGCCGCAGAACAAGCGTTTCAGCGTTCAGGCCTATGTGCGCAATCTCGAGGATTATCGCTCGATCGCTTATGCCGGCAACACGGTGGTTCCGGGCGTGGCCAATATCTACAACTTCCAGTTCACCCCGCCGCGCACCTATGGCGTCCGGTTGGGCGTGGAATTCTGATCTGAACCAAAGGCCGACGGCCTGAAACTTTGGGGTGGCTCCAGCGCATGGGGCCACCCTCGCTTTTCCGGCCTGATCATCCAATCTGGAGCATCCCCCTTATGCCCAAGATGAAAAGCACGATGGAGCGCCGGGAATTCTTGGCCGGAATGGCGCTGCTGATGGCGGTGGCGCCCATGGCCGCCCATGCCAAACCGGCGCCCAGCCCTTATCAGCCCCTGCTGCGCGAGGTCGCGCAACTGGTGATACCGCGCAGCGCGACGCCGGGCGCGGGCGAGGTGGGCGTCGGGGCCTTTGTCCTGCTGGCGCTGGATCATGGGCTGGAGGGGACCAGAGGCTTTGACCATGCCGCATGGCTCAAAACCGCGCTTGGCACGGGATTTCTGACCCAGCCTTTAGCGCGGCGGCGCTCGGCGCTTGCCGCGCTGGACGCGCGCGCCTTTGCCGGGGATGCGGCGGCTAAGCCTTGGCTGGCGATCAAGCGGCTGATCCTGCTGGGCTATTACACGTCCGAAACCGGCGGCTCGAAAGAGCTGCAATATGTTCATGTGCCGGGCCGCTATGACCCGGACCTGCCGCTCAAACCAACCGACCGCGCTTTTTCCAGCGACTGGACGGCGGTGGATTTCGGATAAGGGGCAAGGCAATGGATTTTGATGCAATCGTGGTGGGCTCCGGCATCACCGGGGGCTGGGCGGCCAAGGAACTGACCGAGGCGGGCCTCAAAGTGCTGATGATCGAGCGTGGGCGCGAGATCCGGCATCAGCAGGATTACACCACAGAGATGAAGATGCCATGGGACATGCCCTTCCGCGGCCATGGCGACAGCGACCTGTTTGACCGCGACTATGCGGTCCAGCGGTTGAACCGCCATTTCACCGAATTTACCCAGCCCCATTTCGTCAATGACGCGCAAAACCCCTATCAGACCGGGCCGGATACGCGCTTTACGTGGTTTCGCTCTTATCAACTGGGGGGGCGGTCGCTGACATGGGGGCGGCAGACCTATCGCTGGTCGGACTATGATTTCGCCGCCAATGCGCGCGATGGCCAGGGCACCGACTGGCCGATCCGCTATGCCGACATTGCGCCCTGGTATGACAAGGTGGAGAGCTTCATCGGCGTGTCGGGAGCGAAAGAGGGCCTGAAACAATTGCCCGACGGCCAGTTTCAGCCGCCCATGGCGCTCAATGTGGTGGAAACCCATGTCCGCGCCGAAATCGCCAAACGCTGGCCCGAACGCTGCCTGACCGTGGGCCGCACGGCCAATATGACCGAGGGCAAGCCGGAGGAGGGGCGCGCGCCCTGCCAAAACCGTTCGATCTGTGCGCGCGGCTGTTCCTATGGCGCTTATTTCTCGACGCAGTCCTCCACGCTGCCCGCCGCGATGAAAACCGGGAACCTGACCGTCATCACCGACGCTGTGGTCGAGGCGCTGGACTATGATCCGGCAACCCGGCGCGTGACCGGCGTGCGCTATATCGACACCAAAACCCGCACGCGCAAAACCGCGCGCGCGCGGATGGTGTTCCTGAATGCCGGATCGTTCAATTCGGTCCACATCCTGCTCAATTCCGCACCGGGCGGGCTGGCCAATTCCAGCGGCGTGCTGGGCACGCATATCATGGACCATGCCACAACGCTCTCGGCCGCCGCGCTGATGCCCGGGTTTGAACATCACACAACCTTTGGCAACCGGCCCACGGGCATCGTCATCCCGCGCTATTGCAACATGGATCAGATGGACGGCATCGGCCACGCGCGCGGCTTTTCGTTTCAGGGCGGCGCGTTGCAAAGCACCTGGACGCAGGGCAACCGGATGGCGGGCATCGGCGCGGAGTATAAGGAAAAGCTGCGGCATCCCGGCCCTTGGCGCATGGTGCTGGTCGGCTTTTCCGACTGCGTGCCGCGCGCGACCAACCGGCTGACGCTGGACCCGGTCAAGACCGATGCCCATGGCCTGCCGCAATTGCGCGTTGATTTCGCCTTTGGCAAAGAGGAACATGCCGCATTGGCGCAGGCCAAGGCCGAGGCGGCCGAAATGCTGATCGCAGCAGGCGGCAAGGTGCTGATGGGCTTTGACCAGCCGGGGCCGGCGGGCACCGCAATCCACGAAATGGGCGGCGCGCGCATGGGCCATGATCCCAAAACCAGCGTGCTCAACAAATGGAGCCAGTCGCACGACATCGCCAATCTGTTTGTCACCGACGGCGCGCAGATGTCCTCCAGCGCCTGCCAGAACCCCTCGCTCACCTATATGGCGCTGACCGCGCGGGCGGCGCATGCGGCGGTGGGGATGCTGCGCGAAGGGCGGATCTGAGATGCGCGATCCGGCATCGCTCTCGTCCCGGCAAAAGACCTTTGCGCTGATTACGCTGATTATCGCGCTGGTGCTGGAAATCGTCGACATGACGATCGTCAACACCGCGCTGCCCGCGATCAAGGCCAGCCTGGGCGCGGATGCGCGGGCTTCGCAATGGATCGTGGCGGGCTATTCTTTGGCCTTTGCGCTGCTTTTGATGGCAGGCGGGCGGCTGGGGGATTCCTACGGCTATCGGCGGATGTTCGTGGCCGGAGTGATCGGGTTCACGCTGTCCTCGGCGGCCTGCGGCATGGCCGCGACCGGCACGGGTCTGGTGGCGGCCCGGCTGATGCAGGGGGCGACGGGCGCGATCATGGCGCCGCAATCTATGGCGCTGGTCCAGGTGTTGTTCAGCCCGTTGGAGCGCGTCTCGCGCATGGCGATGTTTGGCGTGATCGGCGGGCTGGCGGCAATTGCGGGGCCTATTCTGGGCGGCATGCTGATCGAGGCCAATCTGTTTGAACTGGGCTGGCGGGCGGTGTTTCTTATAAACCTGCCGGTGGGGATCGGGGCGGTGATCGCCGGGCTGATGTTCCTGCCCGAGGCGCGTTCGGGGCGGCCTGCGGGCTATGATTTTGGCGGCATGGGCCTGTTCGCTCTGGCGATGGGGGCCGTGTTCTGGCCGCTGATCGGGGCGGGCGAGGCTGGGCGCGGGGGGATGCATTTCCTCATGCTGCTTGCCGCGGCGCCCTTGGGCTGGGCGGCTTGGCGCCATGTGGCACGCCGCGTTCGGGCCGGGGATTCGGCGCTGTTTGATCCTGCACTTTTTGCCATCCCCACCTTTCGCAAAGGGCTTGCCCTGTCGGTGGTGTTTGCGGCGGCGGGGGCCGGTTTCCTGCTGGTCTTTGCCTTCGCGCTTCAGGCCGAGCGGGGGCAGACCCCGCTGTTCACCGGGCTTTTGCATATGCCCTACGGCTTTGGCGCGATGTTCGGCATCGGGGTGATGAGCCGCAATTTCCTGCCCCGCCTTGGCCGCTGGGTGCTGGTGATCGGGGCGGGGCTGATGCTGCCCGCCTGCCTCGCTGTGCTTTATGGCGCGACTTTTGCGCAATGGCCGTGGGCGCTGATTGCCGCGCTGCTGGTGCTGTCGGGCGCGGGGATGGGCATGACCAGCGGCTGCATCGGACCCATCGTCGTCTCGCAGGTTCCGCGCGACCATGCCGGTGCGGCCAGCGCCCTGCTGAAAACCAGCCAGCAGTTGGGCAGCGCGCTGGGCGTCGCGCTGGTGGGCAGCCTGTATTTCGCATGGAGCGCGGCGGGCCATGCCTATCCGGCGCTGGCGGCGGCCGGGGCGATTGATGCGATGCTGGCGATCTGCGTGGTTCTGGCGCTGCGTTTGCCGGCGCGGCTGTTCTGATTTTGGAAAGGGTTTTTCATGGCTTACGAAATTTCCGTCAATCTCGAATATATGTTTCAGGAGGCGGGCGAGCGGCTGGAGGAACGGATTGCCGCCGCCGCCGCCGCCGGTTTTGCCAAGGCCGAGATGTTCACCACCGCCGGGCGCGATCTGGCCTCGCTGGGCGCCGCGCTGAAGGACCATGGGGTGGCGCTGATTTCGGTGCTGGCCGATCCGCGCACGCGCCTGATCGAGCGCGATACCCATGCCGCCTTCCGCGACCTGTTTCGCCGCGCCGCCGAGGATGCATTGGCGCTGGGCTGCAATCGCGTGGTGGTGGGTTCCGGGCCGGGGGTGCCCTATATGAAGCGGGCGATGCAATTGGATATCGTGGCCGAGGCGGTGGCGGGCATCGTACCGATTGCGCAGGAACTGGGCGTGACGGCGATGCTGGAGCCGGTCAACACCCGCGTCGATCATCCCGGCGTGCTGTTCAGCCAGACAATCGATGCGGTCAATGTCATCAGGGCGGTCAACGCCCCGCAGGTTCGCCTGCTCTATGACCTCTATCACTCTGTGGTCGAGGGCGAGAACCCCGCCGAGCAACTGGCGCAGCATATCGGCCTGATCGAGCATGTGCAGATTGCCGACGCGCCGGGCCGGGGCGAGCCGGGATCGGGCGCGATTGACTGGAGCGCGATGCTGGGGCTGTTGCGCGGGGCCGGATATGCGGGCGCGATCGGAGTGGAATGCCATCCCACCGTGTCCTCCACGCCGGGCGCGCTGGAATTTATTCGGGAACTGGCCGCCACGATCTGATTTATAGATCAAGGACGGGGAGAGGCGCTCATCGGGCGGGCATTTGTCCACGATGGGCGCCTCTTTTCGTTTCAGGTGGTTTCCAGGGATATACGTAGAATTCACTTTGTCGTTTTCATGTATACGCTTTGGCAAATTGCGATAGACTGCGCACACTCATTGCGACTCTTGCCAAAGGTCAGCCCATGATAGTCGAAGATCGTGTCCGCCCCGCCAGAGAGTTGATGGAAACGCTGTTTCGCCGCCTGCGCAAGCTGGCGCGGGCGACAGGGCGCCCACAGGTCGCGCCGTCCGACCCCGATGCGCTGATCGGGCAATGTCAGGCGCTGCTGGATGAACGCAGCCAGTCCTCGGGCGTCCATCTGGCAGGCGATATTCTGGCCGCCTATGCCGCGCTGGAGGAGGCGGACAAGCAGCGCTTTCTCAGCGCACTGGCGCTGGGCTTTGCCCCTGATGCCGATGCCATCCGGGGGGCGATGGCCGCCTATGAGGCCGACCCTTCGCCGCTGCATATGGCCGCGATTTCCCGCGCGGCCGAGGCGCCGCGTCAGGAGGTGCTGCGCCGCCTCAATCAGGCGCCGATGGCCACCGGCGCGCTGGTCAACATGCGCGCTGATCTGCTGCGCCATGTCAAGACCGACCCGGCCCTGCGCGTGCTGGATCAGGATCTGGCCCATCTGCTGCGCTCATGGTTCAACCGGGGCTTTTTGGTGATGCGGCGGATCGACTGGTCCAGCCCGGCCGATCTGCTTGAACGGATCATCCGCTATGAGGCGGTGCATTCCATTGCCACATGGGACGAATTGCGCGCGCGCCTGCTGCCTTCGGACCGGCGCTGTTATGGCTTTTTCCATCCGGCGCTGGGCGATGAACCGCTGATCTTTGTCGAAGTCGCGCTCTGCGCCGAAGTGCCTTCCTCGATCCAGTCGCTGTTGGCGCAGGGGCGCGAGGAGCTGGACCCCGCCCAGGCCAAGGTCGCGGTTTTCTATTCGATCTCCAATTGTCAGGCCGGCCTTGCGGGCATTTCCTTTGGCCAATTCCTGATCAAGCAGGTGGTCGAGGATCTGGGCGCGGAATATCCCGGCCTTGAAACCTATGTCACGCTCTCGCCCATTCCCGGTTTTGCCCGCTGGCTGAAACAGGCGGCGCAGCAGGGCGATCAGGCCGCGCAAGCCGCGCTGGACGTGCCGCCGATGCGCGAATGGCATGTGCATGATGCGCGCCGGGCGGATCTGATGCGGCTGGGCGCGCGCTATCTGGTGGGCGAGCGCGATGGGGAAGGGCGCCTGCTTGATCCGGTGGCGCGGTTCCACGTCGGCAATGGGGCGCGGGTCGAACGTCTGTGCTGGATGGCCGACACCAGCGCGCGCGGCATGGCGCAATCGCATGGCTTGATGGTCAATTATCTGTATGATCTGAAAACGGTGGAGAGCAACCACAACGCCTATGCCCGCCACCGCGTGGTCAATGCCGGGTCGGCGATCAACGGCCTGTTGGCCCCGCCGCGCAAATTGTGGCGCGCGTCGGGGACCAAGGCGATGGCGGGATAGGCCCTATTTCGCAAACAGGTCGGCGTAGGTCTCGCGAAGGGCCTTCTTCTGGATCTTGCCCATCGTGTTGCGCGGCAGTTCGGGCAGGAAGATCACCCGGCGCGGTTGCTTGAACCGCGCCAGATCGCCCGCGATGGCGGCCAGCACGGCGGCCTCGTCCAAAGACGCGTCGCGCGCCTGCACTACAGCCACCACGCCTTCGCCCATATCCCGATGCGGTATGCCGATCACCGCGCTTTCGGCGATGCCGGGGATGGCGTCGATCAGCGCCTCGACTTCAGCCGGGTAGACATTGAAGCCGCCGCAGATGATGAGATCCTTGGCGCGGCCCACGATCGAGACATAGCCGCGTTCATCGATCACGCCCAGATCGCCGGTGATGAAAAAGCCGTTTTCGCGCAGTTCCTCGGCGGTCTTTTCGGGCAATTGCCAATAGCCCTTGAACACATTCGGCCCGCGCACCTCGATCACGCCGACGTCGCCCTGAGGCAGGCTTTCGCCCGTTTCGGGATGGGCGATGCGCAATTCGACGCCGGGCAGGGGAAAGCCGACGCTGCCCGGAACCCGGTCGCCCTCATAGGGGTTCGAGGTGTTCATATTGGTCTCGGTCATGCCATAGCGCTCGAGAATGGCGTGACCCGTGCGCGCGGAAAATTCCTTGTGCGTTTCGGCCGACAAAGGCGCCGAACCCGACACGAACAGCCGCATATGGGCCACGAGTTCGCGGGTGAAATCCGCCTCGTTCAGCAGGCGCGAATAGAAGGTGGGCACGCCCATCAGCACCGTGGCGCGCGGCATCAGGCGAATGAGTTCGCGCACATCGAATTTGGGGCAAAGGATGATCGCGCTGCCCGCCGTGATCGTGATGTTGGTGGCGACAAACAGGCCATGCGTGTGGAAAATCGGCAGGGCGTGGAGCAGGACATCGCCCTCGGTAAAGCGCCAGTAATCCTTGAGCGTGGCCGAATTGGAGGCCAGATTGCCCTGCGTGAGCATCGCGCCCTTGGATCGGCCCGTGGTGCCCGATGTATACAGGATCGCGGCCAGATCATCCATGGCAACGGGGTGAATTGCGGCCTGCGTCTCTTGCGCATCGGCGCCGGTGGACAGGCTGCCACCCCCCGCCGCGCCTAGCGTCAGGCGCGCGCCAATGCCAAGGTCGGCGCACAGCGCGGCCATCGCGGCCTCGTCCTCGGGCCTGTGGATGAACAGGGCGGGCGTGGCGTCGGACAGGAAGAAGCGGACCTCGGCCGGTGTATACGCCGTGTTGAGCGGCAGATAGACCGCCCCGATCCGCAAGGCGGCCAGATAGGTCAGCAGCGCATCGGCGCTCTTTTCCACCTGAACCGCGATGCGATCGCCCGGTTTGACGCCGGAGGCGCGGAACAGGTTGGCCATCTGCCCGCTGCGGGCTACGGCTTGGGCATAAGTGATAATGCCGCCCTCGGGCAGGATCAGAAAGGGCGCATCGGGCGCGGCGATGCTGCGGTTTTGAAAGATCGAGAAGAGGTCTTGCGCCATGATGTGTCCCTGTCAGCCGAGGTTGGGAATCCGTAAGTGCCCGCCCATACAACATGGTTGATTGCGGTTCTAGTGTATGCAAGAAGCGCGAATGAGAAAAATATCGCATACATGCGGGGCAAGAGGGACGAGGGTGGATGATGTCTGAGGAAGCGCCCAACCTGCTGCTTTCCGAACGCATCCGCGTCGCTCTGGCCGATGAGATCACCACCGGGCAATTGGTGCCGGGCGGCGCGCTGGACGAGCAGCAGATCGGGGATCGCTTTGGCGCCTCGCGAACCCCCGTGCGTGAGGCGATCCGGCAATTGGCCGCGGTGGGTCTGGTTGAAATGCGCCCCCGCCGCGGCGCGGTCGTTTCCGGGCTCAGCACCCAGCGCATCATTGACATGTTCGAAATGAGCGCCGAGATCGAGGCCATGTGCGTGCGCATGGCCACCTATCGCATGAACCCGGTCGAGCGCAGCCGTCTGGCGCAATTGCACGAGGATTCCGAGGCGATGGTCGCGGCGGGCGATATTGACGCCTATGACCGGATGAACTGGGAATTTCACCAGACGATCTATGAAGGCACGCATAATGCCTTCATTGCCGAGCAGGCGCTGGGCCTGCGCGACCGGATGGCGGCCTTTCGGCGCACGCAATTGCGCGGCGGGGGCCGCCCGGCCAAATCACGCGCCGAACATGGCGAATTGCTGGCCGCGATCATGCGCGGCGATGGCGAGGAGGCGGCGCGCTGCATGCGCTCGCATATGTTCCATGCCTCGCTGGCGCTGGAACGTTTCACCGCCGGACGATCATAAAAGGGCGCGGCATAAAAGGCCGGGGAGAGGGATAGTATGGCAATCTATGGAACCGCGCTGCTCGCGCTCTGCACGCTGATCGGTGTCGCGCTGGGCGAGGCTTTGGGCATGGCGCTGCACGTAAAGGCGAATGTCGGCGGGGTGGGCATTGCGATGATGCTGCTGATCGGCGCGCGGCTGTGGCTGGCGCGGACGGGGCGTTTGACGCCGGGGCTGAAGCTGGGGGTAGAGTTCTGGGCGCTGATGTATATTCCCATCGTTGTCGCCATGGCCGCGCAGCAGAATGTGCTGGCGGCGCTGGAGGGCGGGCCGATGGCGGTGCTGACGGGGATCGTGGTCGTGGCGATCTGCTTTGGCCTTGTCGCCATCCTCAGCCGCGCCACCGGAGGCCATCATGATTGAAATCGCCCACAAGGTCATTGCCGATCAGTCGCTGGTGCTCGCCTTTGCGGCGGTGGGCGCGCTGATGTGGATCAGCGCGATGCTCTCGCGCCTGCTGTTTGCCGGGCGCATCCATGCCAGCGCGATTGCGATCATGGCCGCGCTGGCGCTGGCCTGGTATGGCGGGATCATCACCGGGGGCAAGAAGGGGCTGGCCGATGTGCCCGCCTTTGCTGGCCTTTTGCTGATGGGCGGGGCGATGCTGCGCGACTTTGCGATTGTCGCCACCGCCTTTGAGGTCGATCCGATCGAGGCGCGCAAGGCGGGCCTGCTGGGCGCTTTTGCCTTGTTGCTGGGGACGGTGGTGCCTTTTGCGGTGGGCGCCGGGATTGCTTGGAGTTTCGGCTATCGCGATGCCGTCTCCCTGGCCACCTTGGGCGCGGGGGCGGTCACCTATATCGTCGGGCCGGTTACGGGGGCGGCGCTGGGCGCGTCTTCGCCGGTGATGGCGCTTTCGATTGCCACGGGTGTGCTCAAGGCCGTGCTGGTGATGGCGACGACACCGATGGCCGCCCGCTTCATGGGCCTGAATAATCCGCGCAGCGCGATGATCTTTGGCGGCCTTGCCGGAACGGTCAGCGGGGTTGCCGGGGGCCTTGCCGCCACCGATGAGAAGCTGGTGCCCTATGGCGCGTTGACGGCGACGTTCCACACCGGCCTTGGCTGCCTGCTCGCGCCCTCGGTGCTGTTCCTGATCGTCAAGGCGCTGGTCTAGGCCGCATCATCAAAAGCGCCACCAGCCCCAGCGCCAACCCCGCGCCCAGCGCCGCGCCGCCAAAGGGCGCGGCATAGGTCGCGTGCTGGGCCAATGCCCCCGCCAGCGGCCCGGTCAGGCACAGCGCGACATCAATGAACAGCGCAAAGGTGCTGAGCGCCGTGCCCCGGCTCTGTTCGGGCACACGCTCGATCACCAGCACGCCCAGCGCGGGAAATACCATGGCAAAGCCAAAGCCCGCCACCGCCGCCCCGGCAATGGCCAGAGGGGCGCTGGGCGCGGCGGCCATGATGGCCAGACCCACCAGTTCCACCGCGATGAACACCGCCGAGACCGGCAGGCCGCCATGGCGCGCCACGCTGCGCACAAACAGCAGGCGCGAAACGATAAAGGCGCAGCCAAAGGCCGTCAGCGCCATCCATGCATGGCCCCAGCCAAAGGCGTTGAAATAAAGCGTGATGAAAGAGGTGATCACCCCAAAGCCCACCGTCGCCATGGCCAGCGCCGCGCCAAAGGGCAAAACCGCGCCAAACACCGTGCGCATCGGCCAGCGCTGGGCCGCGGGAACGCGCGCGGCCGGTTGCGGCCAGACAAAGGCCAGCCCCGCAGCGCCGAGCAGCAGCAAGGCCACCCCCAGCGCCATCACGCCGCCCAGCCCGAAAATCCACACCCCCGCCGGCGCCCCGCCCGCAATCGCGGCATAGGTGGCGATCCCGTTCCATGAGATCATCCGCGCCGATTGATGCGCGCCCAGCCGCATGATGCCCCAGGCCATCGCGCTGGTGCTGACCAGACTTTCGCTGAAACCCAGCAGGATGCGCGAGGCCATCATCATCACCATCGCCGCGATGGGCGCGGTGATCCACAGCGCGGCCATGGTCGCCGCCCCCGCGCCAAGACAGCAGACGAAGCCCAGCACGATGGCGCGGCGCGGCCCCGAACGGTCGATCATCGGTCCGACGACAACGCGGCTTAAAACCGTGGCGGCATATTGGGCGGAAATGAGAAAGCCCGCCATCACCGGCCCGAAACCCAGCCGCAGCGCCCATCCCGGCAGCACCGCCAGCGGCAGGCCCACCGCAAAATAGGCAAGGCCGGTGCATCCAGCGCAAAGGAAGATGCTGCGCGCCGGGGAATCTGTGGTCATACTCTGCGTTCCGGTCAGGCCTGAAGAATTGAACCGGACGGTACACGAAACAGGGCGATAATCATCCTCTAAATGCCGCTGCTAGCCATAGGCGCGCAGGAAAGCATCCACCGCATCCGCCACCATGGTCTTGGTGTCCAGTTCGGGCTCCACGCCAAACAGCATCGGCACCAGAATGCCGCCCTCCAGCAAGCCCTTGAGATGCATGGCAACCTTATGGGGGTCCCCTTTGGACAGGTTGCCCCGCTCCATCGCGGCGGCGATATAAGTAGCAATATCGCACCATCCCTGTTTGGGGCCGAGGCGATAAAGCGTGGCGCCCAAATTGCTGCCATTGGCGCTCTCGGCAATGGCGGTGCGGACGATGGACATCGCCTGACAACTGGTGATCAGGCTGACATAGGCCTCGCCGAAGCGCATGAGCACCTTGCGGACATCGGTTTCTTCCGGGTCCAACTGGTCGATCATGGCGTGGCCCTGCTCCTGCATGGCGTCGATCATGGCCGTGGCAAACAGCTCCTCCTTGGATGAGAAGTAGCTGTAAAGAGTAGCTTTTGAACCGCCAACACGCGCGGAGATCTGGGCCATGCTGGCCCGACCGAAACCGACTTCGCGAAACAGGCTTGTGGCTGCTTCCAGAATGCATTGGCGGCGGGAATCAGATTTCTGCCGCATGTGTCCTCTCTTTTCTAGACCGACCTGTACAGTTTTCTCTTGACGTGGCAAGCAAAATCGATAACTGAACCGTTCAGTATGGTTTTAAAGGTGAGCAGATGAGTCGCTTCCTCCCCCCGGCGTGGCACCCCACAGCAGCCCTGACGCTTTTGGCGGGCAGCCTGCTGGCCACGCCTGCCTTGGGCGCCACCCCCCTCCCGTCCCCGGCGCCCAAGGCCCCCCAATCGCTCGCCGCCAGCCAGAGCCTGGCCGACACGCAAGGCCAATGGCCGGTCGATGGCTGGTGGCGGGCTTACGGTGATGATCAACTCTCGGCGTTGATTGCCGAGGGGATGCAGGGCGCAACCGATCTGCGCGTGGCCCAGGCGCGCTATGCCGCCGCTGCCGCCACGGTGGGCGATGCGCGCGGTGCTTTGCTGCCCACACTGTCGGGCAACGCGGATGCGGGCTCGGCCAAACAGAGCTACAACTATCTCTTCCCCGCCGCCTTTGCCCCCAAGGGCTGGCGCGAGACGGGGCAGGCGTCGATCAACCTCAATTGGGAAATCGACTTCTGGGGCAAGAACCGCGCCGCCCTGCGCGCCGCCAAGGCGGATCGCGCGGCCGCAGAGGCCGAGGCGGCCGCTGCGCGTCTGGCGGTTTCGACCGGGATTGCCACGGCCTATG
Organism: Novosphingobium sp. KACC 22771; assembly: GCF_028736195.1. Lineage (GTDB taxonomy): Bacteria > Pseudomonadota > Alphaproteobacteria > Sphingomonadales > Sphingomonadaceae > Novosphingobium. Next base: position 41,994 of record NZ_CP117882.1, read on the forward strand.
CCGATCTGGCCGCAACCTATGCCGAGCAGGACGCTGCACAAGAAGCCGCCAAGATCCGCGCCCAGACGCTGGCTCTGATCGAGCAGCGCCGCGATCAGGGGCTGGAAAATGAAGGCGCCGTGGCCCGCGCCCGCGCCAATCTGGCCAGCGCGCAGGGCGATCTGGCCGCGATTGATGAACAGATCACGCTGGGCCGCCACCGCCTTGCCGCGCTGGTCGGCGCCGGGCCGGATCGCGGCCTGTCGATTGCTCGCCCCGCCGTGGCCCATCTGGCCAGCCCCGGCCTGCCCGAAAACATCCCCGCGCAATTGCTGGGCCGCCGCCCCGATATGGTGGCCGCCCGCGCGCGGGCCGAGGCCGCCGGGGAACGCATCAGGGTCGCCCGGGCCGCCTTCTATCCCAACATCAACCTGTCGGCGTTGATCGGCCTGCAATCTTTGGGCCTGTCCAATCTGGTCAAATCGGGGTCGGAATATGGCTCGGTCGGTCCGGCGGTCAGTCTGCCCATCTTTGACGGCGGGCGTCTGTCGGCGCGCAAGCACGGCGCCGAGGCTGACTATGCGCTGGCCGTTGCCCAATATGACGGCACGCTGGTCCATGCGCTTCAGGATATTGCCGATGCGGCCACCAGCCGTCAGGAACTGACCCGCCGCCTGTCGAGCGCGCAGGCCGCGCAGGCCGCCGCCCAGTCGGCGTGGAATGTTGCCAACAACCGCTATCGCGGCGGTCTGGCCACGGTGCTCGATGTGCTGGTGGCCGAGGATTCCCTGATTGCCGCCCGCCGTGCCACGGCTGCTCTCCAAACACGTGCTTTCGCCCTTGATGTCGCGCTGGTGCGCGCGCTGGGCGGCGGCTTTCAGGCCTGAAGGAGTTTCACGCCATGACCTCCAAGACTTCGACCATTGCCCGTATCCGTGACCATGACGTGGAGCCTGATGTGCAAACGCAAGACATGCAGGACGATGCCGCCACCAAGGCTAAGCGCAAACAGATGTTCATCCGGCTGGGCGTGGGCATTGCCGCTGTCGCGCTGGCCTATGGCGCCTATGATGTGCTGTTCGCGTCAAACCATGTTGAAACCGACAATGCCTATGTCGGCGCCGACGTGGCCCAGATCACTGCGCAAGTGTCTGCCCCGGTGCGCGACGTGCTGGTGTCCGACACGCAAGGCGTGAAAAAGGGCGATGTGCTGGTGCGGCTCGACGATACCGATGCGCGCATCGCTTTGGCCAAGGCCGAGGCCAATCTGGCGCTGACCGAGCGGCGGGTGAAGGGGCTTTCGGCCACCGACCTTGGCCTTGGCGCCCAGATTGCCGCGCGCGCCGCCGATGAGACCCGCGCCGCCGCCAGCCTGACCGCCGCCCGCGCCGATCTGGAAAAGGCGAGCGTGGATATGAAGCGCCGCGAGGCGCTGGCCGCCTCCGGCTCGGTGTCGGGCGAGGAACTGACCGTGGCGCGCAGCGCTCTGGCCACGGCCACCGCCAATCTGCGCGCCGCCGAGGCCGCCGTGGCGCTGGCCGGGGCCAATCGCCAGGCCGCCAATGGCACGCGCGAGGCCAACCGCGTGCTGATCGAGAACACCACGCCCGAAACCAACCCCGAAGTGCTGGCCGCCCGCGCCACGCGCGATCAGGCCAGGGTCGATCTGGAACGCACGATCATCCGCGCGCCCTTTGACGGCGTGGTTGCACGCCGCACGGTGCAGGTGGGCCAGCGCGCCGATCCGGGCAAGAGCCTGCTGTCGGTCGTGCCGGTGAATGCCGCCTATGTTGATGCCAATTACAAGGAAGTCCAGCTTTCCAAAGTGCGCCCCGGCCAGAGCGTGACGCTGACCAGCGACCTTTATGGCTCCTCGGTCAAGTATCACGGCAAGGTCGTGGGCTTTTCGGGGGGCACGGGCGCGGCCTTTGCCGTGGTTCCGGCCCAGAACGCCACGGGCAACTGGATCAAGGTGGTTCAGCGCCTGCCCGTCCGCGTGGCGCTTGATCCGAAAGAACTGGCCGCGCATCCCTTGCGCGTGGGCCTGTCGATGACGGCCGATATTGACGTGTCGAAATGATCAAGGCCACCTCTCCTGACCGGCCCCTGGAGGGGGCGCAATTATGGCTGGTGGTGCTGTTCATTGCGCTGGGCAATTTCCTGGTGGTGCTCGACACCACCATCGCCAATGTCTCGGTGCCCACCATCGCCGGGTCGCTGGGCGTCTCGGCCTCGCAGGGCAGCTGGGTGATCACCTCCTATGCCGTGGCCGAGGCGATCACGGTGCCGCTGACCGGCTGGCTTGCGGGCCGGTTCGGGGCGCAGCGGGTGTTCATCTTCTGCTATCTGGCCTTTGCGGGCCTGTCGGCGCTTTGCGGCATGTCCACCTCGCTGGGCATGCTGGTGGCCTGCCGGGTGGCATTGGGCCTGTGCGGGGGGCCGATCATGCCTCTGGCGCAGACCTTGATGATGCGCCTTTTGCCGCCTGAAAAGCAGGTTCTGGGCACGGTGATCTGGGCGATGACCACGCTGATCGGGCCGATTGTCGGGCCGGTGCTGGGCGGAACCTTGTGCGACAATGTGGGGTGGCCCTCGATCTTTTTCATCGGTGTGCCGGTGGCCACGGTCGGCGGTCTGCTGCTGATGGCGCTGCTGCGCGGTCGGCGCGATGATATCGTCAAGGCGCCCATCGACAAGGTGGGCCTCGGCCTCCTCATCGTCTGGGTTGGCGCGCTCCAGATTCTGCTCGATGAAGGGCGCAACCATGACTGGTTCGCCTCGGTGGAAATTCAGGCGCTGGCGGTGATTGCGGCGATCGGTTTTGCCTGCTTCCTGATCTGGGAACTGACAGAAAAGAACCCGATTGTTGACCTGCGCATTTTCCGCCATCGCGGCTTCACGGCCTCGGCGCTGACCTATTCGGTGGGCTTTGGCGCGTTTTTCGCCACCGTCGTCATCCTGCCTTTGTGGTTGCAGCAGAATCTTGGCTATACGGCCACATGGGCGGGCTATGCCACGGGCGTCATGGGCGTGTTCGCGGTGCTCTCCGCCCCGATTGTCGGCCAGTTGGCCGCCAAATATGACCCGCGCAAGATCATCTTCACCGGCATCATGGGGCTGGCGGGGCTTGCCGCATGGCGCACCAGTTTCAACAGCGACGTCACCTTCTGGCAGGCGGCTCTGCCTACCTTGATGACCGGGCCTTTCATGGTGATGTTCTTCATCCCCACCATCGGTCTGGCCATGGCCAGCGTCGATCCGGGCGAGGAAGCCAATGCGGCGGGCGTGTCCAATTTTATGCGGACCGTGGCGGGGGCCTTTGCCACCTCGCTGGTGCAGACGGGATGGGAAAACGAGGCCACCCGCGCACAGAGCGCGATTGCCGGGGCGATGCCGCAGGGGCAGGCCACCATCGACGGCATGGTCGATGGCGGACAGAGCAATGAAGGCGCCATCGCCTCGCTGACCCAACTGGTTCAGGGGCAGAGCGTGATGGTGGCCACGGTGCATATCTTCGCGATCATCGCGGTCTGTTTTGTGGCCGCCGCCATGATCGTCTGGCTGGTGCCAAAGCCCAAGGGGCCAATCGATACCGCCGCCGCGCATTGACGCATAAAGGCATCGCAGATCGGAAGGGGCCGGAGATTTCCGGCCCCTTTTCCATGTGACCCTGGCTTGACCTTTGCACGCGCGCCCGATACCCACGGCCCCAAGCGACAGGTTCCCCGCGAGGGGATCAAAAGGGAACACGGGTTCAAGACCCGGGCTGCCCCTGCAACTGTGAGCGGATAGCCATCGGCCCGATGCCATTGAGGGGGAAACCCTTTGAGAAGGCGGCCGAACCGGCATTGACCCGCGAGCCAGGAGACCTGCCTGACGCCGTCGTTTTTCGCTCCGACAGGGTGTGCGGCGCGGACGGGGTTTTCCTCGAACAGCGACATTGTGGCTCTGCCGGATGGGCTTTCCGGGCGGGATGCGTTTGCATGTCGCCGGGCGCGCATCGGGCGGGGCGTGAACGTCTGGCCGAGGGATAAAGACATGCCCGAATTATATGCGGATTTCCGGTAATGCTGCGCGCGGTGGATCAGGGGCCATGCGTGGTGGTCTGTTCGACATGCCGGGTTTCGGCCGATGCGCGTGAGGATGAAGAGGGCCGCCGCGGCGGCGCCTTGCTGGCGCAGGCCCTGCATCAGGCCCGGCAGGATGATCCGGCGATGGCGAATATCGCTGTTGAGGAAATGCCCTGCCTCTTCGCGTGTCAGCGCCACTGCGTGGTCCAGATCCGCGCGCCGGGGCGGATCGGCTATGTGCTGGGCGATTTCGCGCCCGATGGCGAGTCGGCCCGCGCGATCCTCGACTATGCCGCGCTGCATGCCGCCAGCGAGCATGGGCAGGTGCCCTATCGCCAATGGCCCGCAGGCGTGAAAGGCCATTTCATAACCCGCACCCCGCCCGAAGGCTTTGTCGTCGCATGATTGCGTTTGCTGGGCCAGCGGACTTTCTCGCCGCGCTTTCGTCTCTGCCGGTGGCGGATGCGGGGGCCATTGCCGCCGCCGCCTCGCGACAGGCGCAATTGACCAAGCCTGCCGGATCGCTGGGCCGTCTGGAGGAGATCGCCCTGTTCATGGCCGGGTGGTCGGCGTGCGAAATTCCCGCGCTCGATCACCTTCAGGGCATTGTCTTTGCGGGCAATCATGGCGTGGCGGCGCGCGGCGTCAGCGCCTATCCGCCCGAGGTGACGGCCCAAATGGTGGGCAATTTTCATCAGGGCGGCGCGGCGATCAATGCTCTGGCGCGGGCCTGCGGGGCGCATCTGACGATTGTGCCGCTTGATCTCCACCGCCCGACGCAGGACATCACGCAGGCCCCGGCAATGAGCGAGGAGGAATGCCTTGCCGCGCTGAACGCCGGGGCAGGCGCGGTCGATCCGAATGCCGACCTGTTGTTCGTGGGCGAGATGGGGATCGGCAACACCACGCCTGCTGCTGCGCTGTGCGCTCATGCCTTTGGCGGGGGCGGTGCCGCATGGGCCGGGCGCGGCACGGGGCTGGATGAACCGGGCGTGGCGCGCAAGGTCGCCGTGGTCGATGCGGCGCTGGCGCTTCACGGGCGTGAGGCCGACGATCCGTTCGAGGCGCTGCGCCGGTTGGGCGGTCGCGAGATTGCCGCGATGGCTGGCGCGATTGTCGCGGCGCGGCTTCTGCGGATTCCCGTGCTGCTCGATGGCTTTATCGCTTGCGCCGCCATTGCGCCGATCGCGGCGACGACGCCCGGCATCACCGCGCATTGTTTGGCCGCCCATTGCTCGGCCGAAGCGGGTCATGCCCGCCTGCTGGCGCGCCTTGGCCTTGATCCGCTGCTGCATCTGGCCATGCGTCTGGGCGAGGGTAGCGGGGCGGCGGTCGCCGCGCCACTGGTGCGCAGCGCCTTGGCGGCCCATGCCGAAATGGCCACCTTTGCGCAGGCCCAAGTGGCCGGACCCCAAGTGGCGGGCCCACAAATGGCTGGGGCGCTGTGAAGGCGCGGATGCTCCACCTGATCCGTCATGGCGCGGTGGAAGGGGCGGGGCGGCTCTATGGGCACAGCGATGCGACGCCTGTGCCCGAAGGCCTGATCGCCTGTCGTGCGCGCGCGCAAGGTTTGGCGGCGGCCCAATTGATCGCCTCGGACCTGTCGCGCGCGCGCATCGCTGGCGAGGGGATCGCGCAGGACCGGGGGCTGGCGCTGACCATCGACCCGCGTTGGCGCGAGCTGGATTTCGGGGCGTGGGAGGGGCAGGATCCCGCCGATCTGGGCGCGGCGATCCACCCCTTCTGGGATGATCCGCAGGCCAATCCTCCCCCCGGCGGCGAAAGCTGGGGGGCCATGCAAGCCCGCGTGGCGCAGGCGCTGGCGGCGATCCATGAGGATGCGCTGGTGATTGCCCATGCCGGGCCGATACGTGCGGCGCTGGGCCTCTTGCTGGGCCTGTCCTATCGCCAGACATGGGCCTTCGACCTGCCCTATGCCGCGCGGATCAGCCTTCGGCTGTGGGCCGATGGGGCGCAGGTAACTGGGCTCGCCGCGTGAAGCATCTGATCCTCGCGCTGCAATTCATGACGCGCCTGCCCTTGCCCGCCATCGAGGCGGATCGGGCGGATTTTGCCAAGGCGATGCGCTGGTTTCCTGCCGCCGGACTGGTGGTGGGCGGATGCGTGGCCGGGGCGGTCTGGGCGTTGGGGCGGGTCGATCTTTGGCTGGGCGCGCTGGGGGGGCTGGCGGCGTGGGTGGGGATGACGGGTGCGCTCCACCTCGACGGGCTGGGCGATATGGCCGATGCGGCCGGGGCCGCGCATAAGGATCCGGCTCGGATAAAGGCTGTCTTGTCCGACCCCCATATCGGCAGCTTTGGCGTGGTGGCCATCGTTCTGCAAATGCTGGCCAAGCTGGTGCTGCTCCATGATGCGGGCGATGCGATTTGGCTGATTCCGGTGGCGGCGCGGGTGGGGCCTTTGGTCTGGACGCTGGTGCTGCCCCCGCTGCATGAAGGCTTGGGCACGCTGTTTCGCGATGGCGTGGGCTGGGGGCATGTGGCGGTTTGGGGCGGCTTGCTGGCGCTCGCCTTGCCCTTTGCGCTGTGGCTGGCGGTGGCGGCTTTGGCCATCGCGCTTTGGGCGCTGTGGATCAGGCGGCGGATCGGCGGCATTTCGGGCGATGGCCATGGCGCAGGAATCGAACTGGTCGAAACCGCGCTGCTGCTTGCCATGGTCTGCGCGCGATGAGCGGGGCGTTTACCCACCACGGCGGCGCGCTGGCGGCGGCGGCGGCGCATTTCGGCGGCGATGATTGGCTCGACCTTTCCACCGGGATCAACCCCGTGCCATGGCCCGGCGCGATTGACGCCGACTGGCAACGCCTGCCCGAACGCGGGGCTTTGGCCGAGCTGGAAGCGGCGGCGGCGGCCCATTTCGGCGTTTCGCCCGCATATTGCTGCGCTGTGCCGGGCAGCGAGATGGCGCTGCGCCTGATCGGTCAATGGGTGGGGGCGGGGGCCTATCGCTGGCCCGCCTATCGCACCCATGCGGCGGCTTTTCCCGATGGCGCGGCGGCGGATGGGTCGGGGGAGCGACGGGCCCTTCTGCTGGCCAATCCGAACAATCCCGATGGGGGGGTCACGCCTATCGCACAATTGCGGCGATGGCACGAGGATCTGGCCGCGCGCGATGGCTGGCTGATCGTGGACGAGGCCTTTGCCGATGCCACGCCAGAGGTTTCGGTGGCGGGGCGCGTAGGCGATTGGTCCCGGCTGATCGTGCTGCGCTCGTTTGGCAAATTCTTTGGCCTTGCGGGCCTGCGCCTTGGCTTCGTGCTGGGGCCAGAGCCGGTGCTCACCATGCTGCGCGCCCTTCTGGGCGATTGGCCGCTGGGTGCGGGGGCCTTGACGGCGGGTGCGGCGGCCTATCGCGATGCGGGGTGGATTGCCGGGGCGCGGCGCGATCTGGCGGCGCGGGCGGGGCGGATGGATGCTCTGCTGGCGGCGCATGGTTTTGCGGCCTTGGGGGATTGCCCGCATTTCCGCCTGATCGCGGACGCGCCTGGCCTGTTTGACCGGCTGGCCCGGCATCGCATCCTGACCCGGCCGTTTGATTACAATCCGCGCTGGCTGCGTCTGGGCATTCCGGAGGCGCAGGCCGATTGGGCGCGTTTGCAAAAGGCTCTGAGTGATGGTTGATCCGGCGGTATTGGTGGCGGTCCTGATCGAATTGGTGGTGGGATGGCCGGGCTGGCTGTATCGCCGGGTGGGCCATCCGGTCGGTCTGTTTGCCCGGATCATCAAGGGCGCCGAGCGTATCGGCAATCGCGGCCCGGCGGCGGTGCGGCGCATGGGCGGCGTGGCCACGGTGGCGCTGCTGCTGATCGTGGCGGGCGGCGGCGGCTGGATGTTGCAGCGCGTGGCGCTGGTTTTGCCGGGCTCCTGGCTGTGGGTGGCGGCGATGACCTGGCCCGCGCTGGCGATGCGCAGTCTGGATGACCATGCGCGCGCCGTCTGGCGGGCGCTGCGCATGTGTGATCTGGGCGCGGCGCGGCGGGCGGTGGCGATGATCGTCGGGCGCGATACCGACGATCTCCAACCCGATGGCGTGGCGCGCGCGGCCATCGAAAGTCTGGCCGAGAGTTTTTGCGATGGGGTGCTGGCTCCGTTATTCTGGCTGCTGGTGGCGGGCCTGCCGGGCGTCTGGGCCTATAAGGCCTTGAATACGGCCGACAGTCTGATCGGTCATCCCGAGCCGGAATTGCGCGATTTCGGCTGGGCGGCGGCCCGGGCCGATGATCTGGCCAATTGGATCCCGGCGCGTTTGGCCGGGGTGGCGATTTGTCTGGTGGGCGGCGGGTGGCGGATCATGTGGCGTGATTGCAGGCGCCACGCCTCGCCCAATGCGGGGTGGAGCGAGGCGGCGATGGCGGGCGCGCTGGGCGTGCGTCTGGCCGGGCCGATCCGCTATGACGGCGTCCTGCGCGAGAAAGCGTGGATCGGGCAGGGGCCGCGTGCGCGCTGGGCGGATCTGGGGCGGGCGTTAACGCTTTACCGGCGGGCCTGCGCTTTGGTGGTGCTTAGCGTGGGGGCTCTATGGCTGCTGTAATGCTGCAAGGCACAGGGTCGGATGTCGGCAAATCGGTGCTGGTGGCCGGGATCTGCCGGGCGCTGAGCAATCGGGGCCTGCGCGTCATGCCCTTCAAGCCGCAGAATATGTCGAACAATGCCGCCGTCACCGTCGATGGCGGCGAAATCGGGCGGGCGCAGGCGCTGCAGGCGCTGGCCGCGCGGGCGGCGCTGCATACCGATATGAACCCGGTTTTGTTGAAACCGCAGGCTGATCGCACCTCGCAACTGGTGGTCCATGGGCGGGTGCGCGGCACGCTGGGGTCGGGCAATTTCCGGGAGGGGCGGCGGGGGCTGTTGCCCGAGGTGCTGGAGAGTTTTGCCCGGTTGCAGGGCCAATGCGACATCGTGGTGGTCGAGGGCGCGGGATCGCCCGCCGAAATCAACCTGCGGGAGGGCGACATTGCCAATATGGGGTTTGCCCGCGCGGCGGGTGTGCCGGTGGTCCTGGTGGGCGATATTGACCGGGGCGGGGTGATCGCCTCGGTGGTGGGGACGCGGGCGGTGATGGCGCCCGAAGATGTTGCGATGATCCATGGCTTTATCATCAACAAGTTTCGTGGCGATCCGGCTTTGTTTGCCGATGGTTATGCCGCCATCGAACAACTTTCGGGCTGGCGCGGGTTTGGGCTGGTGCCATGGCTGGGCGATGTGGTCCGATTGCCCAGCGAGGATGCGGTGGTGCTGGAAAAGGGGCGGCGCATGGGGGGCGACCGGCTGATCGTGGCCTGTCCGATCCTGCCGCGCATTGCCAATTTCGACGATCTTGATCCGCTGAAAATGGAGAGCGGGGTCGAGGTGGTGATGATCCCGCCCGGCACGCCGATCCCGGCCGAGGCGGGGCTGATCGTCCTGCCCGGATCCAAGGCGACGCTGGCCGATCTGGCCGCGATCCGGGCGCAGGAGTGGGATATTGATATTCTGGCCCATCATCGGCGGGGAGGCGCGGTTTTGGGCATTTGCGGCGGCTATCAGATGCTGGGGCGCAGCATTGCCGATCCTTTGGGCGTTGAGGGCGCGCCCGGCGAGGCGGCGGGGCTGGGCCTGCTCGATGTCTCCACGGTGCTGGGCGAAAGCAAGATGTTGCGGCAGGTGCAGGGTCGCGCGCTGGGCGCGGATTTTGCCGGATATGAGATGCATATGGGCCGGACGGGCGGCGCGGCGCGGAGCTTTGCCCGGTTTGACGATGGGCAGGGGGACGGGGCGATCAGCGCGGATGGGCGGGTGATGGGCACCTATTGTCATGGATTGCTGGGCTCGACGGCTTTGCGCGGGGCCTTGCTGGCGCGGTTGGGGGCGGCATCGGACGGCGGCGATTATGCCGCCGGGGTTGATGCGGCGCTCGATGCTGTGGCCGCCGCCTTGGAGGAGCATCTGGACATGGACGGGCTGATCGCCTTGGCGCGGGGGGCGGCGTGAGGTCTTTGCTCATCCTCGGCGGCGCGCGTTCGGGCAAGAGCCGCTATGGACAGGCGCGGATCGAGAGCTTAGCCGGGCCCTTGACCTATATCGCCACGGCGCAGGCGTTTGATGCCGAAATGGCCGACCGGATCGCCCGGCATCAGGCCGACCGGGGGCCACGCTGGCGCACGGTGGAGGCGCCGCTCGATCTGCCGGGCGCGATTGCGGCGGTGCAGGATGGCGCGGTGCTGGTGGATTGCCTGACGCTGTGGGTGTCGAATCTGTTGCTGGCCGATCGGGATGGCGATGCGGCGGGCGAGGCGCTCTGCGCGGCCTTGGTCCGGTGCCGCGTGCCGGTGGCGCTCATCGCCAATGAGGTGGGGCTGGGCATCGTGCCGGACAATGCGCTGGCTCGGCGCTTTCGCGATGCGGCGGGCTGGCTCAATCAAAGGCTTGCCACGGTGGCGGACGAAGTGGTTTTTGTCGCGGCAGGTCTGCCGTTGGTGCTCAAACCTGCGTGAGATTGCCATGCGATGGGCCGGACTTCTGGTTTGGCTTATGTCTTGTAATGGTCATATATCTGTCATATCCCTATCGCCGATCCGGCGATGGCTTCGCGCTGATCCCGGAAATGGCCTAGATTGGAAAAGGGGTTGGTTTGATGAAATTCGGGTCCATCGGGATGATGGCGGCGGCGGGCGCCTTGCTGGCGGCGGCTCCGGCCTCGGCGCAACAGGCGCGCAATGTCATTCTGTTTCTGGGCGATGCGGGCGGGATTCCCACGCTCAATGCCGCAGGCATCATGGCGCATGACCGGCCGCAATCTCTCTATATCCAATCCATGCCCGACATTGCGCTGTCCGACACGTCCTCGCTTAACAATTGGGTGACGGATTCGGCCGCCGGGATGACCGCCATCATCACCGGCCACAAGACCAACAACGGCATGCTCTCGGTTCTGCCCGATGCCAATGGTGCCAATGTGCCGGTCAAGAGCTTCCTTGAATATGCCGAGCAGCGCGGCCTTTCGACCGGCGTGGTCACCAACATGCCGATCTGGGACGCGACGCCTGCGGCCACTTTTGCCCATGTCCCCTCGCGCAAGGACAAGGACCAGATCTTTCGCCAGATGCTGGCGCCCCGGTTTGGCGATGGCGTCGATGTCCTGATCGGCAAGGGGCGCAGCGATGCGGAGGCCTCCTTTGCCAAGGACGGAGTGACCGCCGAGCAGGCCTTTGCCAAGGCGGGCTATCGTTTCGGCGCCGATCCGGCGACAGTGGAGGGCAAGGGCCGTGCGGCGGTGCTGCGCGATGAGGATTACGCCCCGATCCCCGCCGTCGAGGCCACGCTGCGTCAATTGTCGCGCAATCCCAAGGGCTATTTCCTGATGGTCGAATGGGACATGCACACCGACGATCCGCAAAAGGGCCTGCGCCATGCCGCCGAGATGGACGATATGGTCCGCCGCATCAGCGCGATTGCGGGCAAGGACACGCTGATCCTGTTCACCGCCGACCACAGTTTCGGCCTGCGCATGAACAGCGGCAAGCGGGGCGCGCCCATGGCCCAGCAATACGCCGAAGCCGCCGCCAAGCCGGGTTCGACAATCGCCACCAACCCCGTCATCAGCGTGGTGGACACCCATACCGGCGAGGAAGTCCTGGCCGCCGCCAGCGGACCGGGGGCCAATCGGGTGCACGGTTTTCTGCCCAACACGCGCCTGTTTGATGTGATGATGGCCGCGATGGGGTGGAAGAAGGACAAGTGATCGGGTGGCGCATGGGGGCCCCAAAGCCTCCATGCGCCGCGATATTTACGGCGCGAAGATCAACCGGTCGAGCGCGATACCCCCGCTGCGCGCGGTAATGGCGATCCGGTGCGCCCCCGGCGTCAAGGATCCGGGCACCGGCACCCGCAGCAGATTGGCGAGCACCCCCGTCACCCAGCCTGGGCTGCCCACCTGGCGCGGCACGGCGATGGCGATGGGGGCGCCGCCGTCGATGCTGACCTCGACCTTCAATTCGCGATCATCGCCATCGGGGAACATCGGCAGGAGGCCCAGCGTTACCCCGCCCTGGCCCGGCGCCAGCGTGAAATTGGCCGTCCATGGCGCGCCCTGCGCATCGGCGATCATCACGCCATGGCCGCGCCCCATACCTTCCACCTTGCGCCAGCCCTTGGCGGGGATGTCGCCGGCCTCGATCCCCGGAGATGACGGCGTAGGTGTGGCATCGACCCGGGCGAAGAAGCGATCCGGCGCGCTGCGCAGCGAGGGCGCGGGCGTGACCAGCGGGCGCGGGCGATAGATGCGCCATTGCGGGTCCGCGGGTTCGGCGGGCATGATGTTGCGCCATTTGCCGCCCGCGATGGCATTGTTGTAGCGCTCGGTAATGGCCGCGATCTCTTCATCGGCCCATGCCATCGCGCCGCCTGCGGAATAGGCTTCGGCGGGGATGACTTCGATCATTTCGTCATAATATTCCGCCGCGAAATAGCGGATATTGGCTGCGGAGGCTGCGCGGATCGGGAATTCGACCAGTTCGAACCACGCGTCCTGCCTGTCGGCCGGGACTTGCGCCGCCAAGGCCTTGGCCTGCGCGGCCAGAGCGCGCCAGCGGCGCAGGCGGTCATGCGCCTCGGCCACGGTAAAGTCCGAAAGGTGGCGGTCCTCGCCCTTGGCGGGCCATTCGAGATGTTCGGGACGGCGGGCGAAATTGAGGCGGAAATATTCATCCATCATCGCGCTCGCCTGCGCACCTAATTCCGGCCCGAAAGCCTCGCCAAGCCAGCTTTTCAGATAGTCCCGCTGGCTCTCGTCCCGGTGCTTTTCAATGTTCCACGCCATGTCGAGGAAATGGGTCGTGCCGATCTCGGCGGGCTTGATGTCGCCCACATTGACGATCCAGATGTTGCGCGCGCCCTTGTCATAGGCGCGCGTCATTTCCTCGCGCACCAGCGCGGGCGGGGTGGTGGACAGCCAGAGATAGGAGAGCGGATAGCCAAGATAGGACAGATGGTAATAGACGCCCGCCCCGCCCGAACGATGGGCCTCGGCCTCGCTGGGGAATTGGCGGATATAGCCGAAATTGTCGTCGGGCCAGACGATGGACACATTCTCCGGCACCTTCAGACCCGAGCGGTAGATGTCGAGCACCTCCTTGTAAGGCACGAAAATCTGCCCTGCCTTTTCCGCCCCGCCCGCCACATGCTTGTCGAGCAAGGCGCGCTGGTCCTTGATGATGCGGTCGAGCAGGGCGACCTTTTCCGCCATCGTGCTGGTGCCGACCATGCCGGTGTCGTGCAGGCCGCGCATGCCGATGGTCCAGAGGTTCTCATAGGCCCCGTTTTTCTGCACCCGCTCCTCCCAATAGAGGCGGATCTTTTCGGGATTGGCGGCATAGTTGAAGGCCTCGGGCGCATCCTTCCATTCGCCCACATTGTTGCGCAGCATCACCTCGGAATGGGACGAGCCAATGATGATGCCGTAATCATCGGCGAGTTTCGCATTGGCGGGATCGGCATTGAAGGCCGCCGTGGTCTTGTGCATCGCGGGCCAGAGCGTGTTGGCTTTCAGCCGCAGCATCAGTTCAAAGATGCGGGCATAGGTCTTGGGGCCGATGTTCTTGTATTCCGGGTCAAAGGTCTGCGCGGCCCAGGGGAACAGGCCCCAATCCTCGTCATTCACGAAGATGCCGCGATAGCGCACCGAGGGCGGGCCGAAATGGTGCAGGCCGGGCGCGGCATAGAGCGCATCGTGATGGCGCGGGGCCAGATCGGCCCACCAGTTCCACGGATTGACGCCCATCGCGCGCGAGACTTCATAGGCGCCAAAGGCCGTGCCGCGCCGGTCGCTGCCCACCACCACCAGCGCGCGGGGCAGGCCGGGCAGGGGGTTTTTGACCGAGAGGATTAGGAAACTCTCCCATTTGCCCTTCAGCGCCGCCGGGTTGATCGCATGCTTTTTGACCAAAGCGTCGATGATCGGGCTTTGCCCCAGCGTGCCGATGATGATGGCGGCGGGGGCTTTGGCAGGCTGGTTCAGCACCTGCGGCGTCTGGCCCGTCACCTGCGCCATGTCGCGCGCCAGATCCTGCGCGGCGTGGCGGACAGCCATCGGCTCGCCCGGCGCGACGATGATGGGGGCGATGAGGCCCTGTTTCGCCAGCGCGAAAGCGCCCTTGGCCGAGGCAAAGCGGATGATCCCGTCATCCCCGGCACAGGCATGGCTGGAAAGGCTGGTCGCGCACAGGGCGGCGGCCAGCAGGGCAGTCTTGGCAAATTTCATGATACTCTCCCGGCCTTATGCTTTCAGGATCAAGCCTTTACGGTCCATCCACCAGCCCACGGCCCAACACACCATCGTATAGGCCAGCGCGCAGAGCAGCGAGCCCAAGGCCCCCGGCGCCACGGCCTGAAACAGGCGAATGCCGACCCAGTCGTAAACCCCATCCTCGCCCAGCGGGATCATGTTGAGCACGGTCACGAACATTTCGGAAAACAGGTAGATCGCCAGCGGATTGCGCCCCAGAATGGTGAAGAAGCGGACGCCCCCCTGCTTGCCCCGCAATTCGATGATCCAGATCGTCCAGCCCAGCAGCAGCAGGTCAAGCCCGGTGGTCAGCAGGACAAAAGGGCTGGTCCACAGCTTCTTGGCGATGGGGAACCAGGGCTCCCACGCATGGGCCGCCGCGATGCAGCCAAGACCCGCCATCAGCATCACGCGCAAAGCATCGCGCAGATCCGCCCCGCGCTGGATCAGCAATCCGGCCAGATAACCGGCCAGCACATTGACCACAGCAGGCAGCGTGCCAAGGAAGCCTTCAGGATCAAACCCGCCATCCTTTTTATACAGATGCCCCGGCGAGAGCAGCCACATGTCAAACCGGGTCCCCGCATTGCCCATCTTGCCATAGACATCGCCCGGAACGCCGAAATGCAGCAGGATCGCCCAATAGCCCAGCAAAAGCGCCGCGCAGGCCCCCAGCACCACCCGCCAGTCCGCCCAGCGCACGATCACGCCCGCCAGCACATAGCACAAGGCCAGCCTTTGCAGCACGCCCGGCACGCGGGTCTGGGCAAAGGGGATCAGATCCCAGCCAGCATCGGTGTGGCGCACAAAGGGAAACCAGTACATCAGGAAGCCCAGCGCAAAAATGGTCGCGCCCCGCCGCAGCAATCGCGCCAGATAGGGCCCGGCGGGCAGTGGCCTGCGCATGGCAAAGCTCATTGCATTGCCCATCGCGAACAGGAAGGTGGGAAAGATCAGGTCGGCCAGCGTGAAGCCGATCCATTTGGCATGGATCAGCTGCTCATAGGCCCGTGCGCCCGGCCCCGCCGTGTTGACGAGGATCATCAGAAAGATCGTGCCCCCGCGAAACACATCGAGCGAGATGAAGCGCTGGGGCTTAACGGGTTCACTCACGGCAATTCTTTCAGCATTTGCGCGGCGGCGCGGACGGGATCGGTGGGCGCGGCATGGGCGTAATCCTTGCCATTGGCCACCCATTGCTCTTCCCATGCGCGGATGCGGGCGATGGCGGTGGCTTCATCCAGCGGCTTATGCGCCAAAGCGGCGGCGCGCGCATCCTCCAGCATCATTTGCCAGCGCGGCAGATAATAGTCGGCATAAAGCCCCGACCATGCGCGCGAGGCATAATCGGACAGATGTCCCGTCCCGCCCCAGATGGTGACGATGGCCTTGGCCTGCGTCGCATAATCGGCTTTTTCGGCGGGGGTGTCGCCATAGGCGCGGGCGTCCTTCACCCATGAGGCCAGCGTTTCCTGCTGATTGGCGGCCAGCGTGTCGATCTTGCGGGCCAGATCAGAGATTTGCGCGCGCGCTTGGTCGCCGCCTGCCACATCGCCCGCCTTATAGGCGGAGAGCGCGGTTTTCAGCCGGTCGTCCAGTCTCATGCTGGCATAATGGCGCGTGAGATCGACGATGTCCTTGGCAAACAGGGCCGAAGGATGCGCGGGCGCGGCGGCCAGCATCGCCTCAATCCCCCGGCGCAGCGCGACAGGATCGCCGGGAGCGGCGGGATAATCCGCGCCGCTCAGGCTGGGGCGTTTGAAGAAGAGATAGGCGCCCGCCATCTGGTTCCACCAGCGCGGGGTCCAGTAGCGGGTCTGATAGGCGCCCGAAATCGCCCCCTGCCATGCCAAAACCAGCGCGGGCGAGGTGCTGCCATAGCGCGCGGCGGTATAGGTTTTGAGCCATTCCCCCAGATCACGCTTTGGCCCCCATGCCAGATCATAGGCATAGGCATAGACGATGCTGTTTGAATGCAGCCCTTCGGGAAACAGGCCAAAGCCCGCCATATGCCCCTTGCCCGGATGGTTCAGCGCCGCTGCGATATCGGTTTTGTAAAAGCCAAGGTCGCCATAGGCCGGGTTGCTGCCGCCATAATTATGGACATAGCCGTAAACCCATTGCTTGCCGTAAAAGGCCTGCGTCTGCTGCCAGATGCCGGGATAGCGGTCATTGCCGATGTCGAGCACCAGCATTTTCTCATCCTGCACCTTGGACAGGAAAGCGCGCACCGCATCGGGCGTCCAGAACGCCTTGTCCGCGCCGAACAGCCAGCCCTGCATCACCCAAGTCGCCTTGGGCGCGGCCGCCGTGATCGAATGATAGAGCTTCTCGCCATAGGCGGCCAGACGCGCATCGCGCACGGCAGGCGGCAGGGCGGCGACCTTTTCGGCCTGCGTGTTGGCGGCGGCGGTGTTGGCGATGGCATCGCCATATTGGGCATTGGCCGCATCCGATCCGTCCTCGGCAATCGGGGGGACCATTTCGTTGAACGCATCGGCAAGGTAATAATCGCCCGCGCCATAGGTGGCGTTGTAAATCTCGATGAAACGCTTGGCCAGACGCGCGAACATGGGATCGGACGGGTCGAGCCAATAGGTCGGCGGGAAGCCTTCCCAACTGCGCATCCTGTAAATCTTCGCCTTGGGATGGGCCTTGGCAAAGGCTTCGGGCACATAGCCGGCAAAGGCGGGCAGCACCGGCTTCATGCCAAGGCTGCGCATGCGCTTGAGAATTTGCACCTGAAGCTGATGCTTCTTTTCGATCCAGCCCGGCGAGAGCGGGGCGCGATAGCCCGCGATATTGCCCATCCGCTGCCACGGCAAAAAGGGCGCGGCGGAAAGGCTTTGCCCGATGGCGGCCTCATCCATGCCTTCCTCGCGCCAAAGCGCGCGCCAGACATATTCCTGCCCCTCCATGGCCAGCGGCGTATCGACGCCATGCGCTGCCATCCAGTCGATCTCGCTGCTCCACCGGGCCCAGTTCCACCACGGCGTGGTATAGCCATAGGTGCAGGTGTTGAGATAGGCGCGCAGGTCGAAGGGGGAGGAAACCTCGCCGCTATCGAAATTGTCGCCGCGCGAAAGGGGGGCGGCACGGCGGCCCTCCCAGCTTAAATGCAGCTTGCCCTTGGCCTCCATGGCCTGCGCCACGCCATGCACCAGCGCGACGGCAGAGGAGCCGGTGGCCGCAATCGCGCCATGGCGTATGCGCACACGATAGGTGGGATGGGCGGCGGGGCGGATGGAAAGATCAACCCGCGGCGCGCGAACCCCCATGCGCGCGATCGCGGCCCGCGCCGCGGCCACATCGGGCGTATCGGCCGCCTGGGCCGCGCCGCTTAACGCCAGCGCCATGGCAAGGCTGGAAATACGCAAGGGTTGCAGGATCGACATACGGGGGTTTTCTTCCGTGCAGGCGGGCAGGACAAGCGGGCAAACACAAAAAATCCGGCCACAAAAAATCCGGCGAAGGGAAGGGCGACGGATCGCCCTCCCCCCGCCGGACAGTCAGGGTAGGATCTTAGAACTTGTAGGAAGCCGAGGCATAGAAGCTGCGGCCGTAGAAGCTGCTTTCCTGCCACACCGAGGTGCCGGTGTAGTTGGCCTTTTCGCGGCTGTTGTTCAGGTTGATGACGCCTGCGGTAAAGCTGAGATGCGCATCGGGCGTGTATCCGGCGCTCAGGTCAACCTGGGTGCGGGCCAGAACGGTGTGGCCTTCGCGGGCAAAGAAGCTGTCCGCACTGTTCTGGTCATAGGCGCTGCGATAGTTGAGCGAGGCGCGGAAGGAGAAGTAACGGTTTTCCCAATAGGGCGTCACGTTCCACGTCACCTTCGACAGGTTGCGCACCGTATAGCCCGTGCCCACCGCCAGCTTTTGCGGGATCACGCGGGTATAGTTGGCGATCAGGCCAAAGCCCTTGACCGGCAGCATCTTGTCGAACGAGTGATTCAGGCTGATTTCATAGCCCTTGATCTTGATCGTGCTGGGGTCGTTGAGCGACTGGGTGATGTCATAGGCATTGCCCGCGCTGTCCGCGCAATCGCCCGCCGCGTTCTTGGCCAGCGCCGTGCCGTTGAACGAGGAGGGGCAGATCAGCGAGGTGTAGGTGCCGTTCTTGATCCACTTGTAGAAGCCGTTGATGGCAATCGCGCTGCTGCGCTCATAATACCATTCCACGCCCAGATCGACCTGATTGGCGGTCAGCGCCTTCAGGCCCGCCTGACCCAGATCGATCGAATAGGTGCGCTGGCCACCGCTGACCGAGGAGGACGAAGTCTGCGCCATCGAGGTGTTGCTGTCCATAATCGGACGCACCAGCACCTTGGCGGCGGCAAAACGCACCTGAACCGCCTTGGCCGGTTCCAGAACGAGATTCAGGCTGGGCAGCAGGTTGCCGTACTTCTGGTTCAGACGGTAATCGCCGATCTTGGCCTGAACTTCGCTGTAGCCATCGCTGCGCGGGCCGGTCACATTGCCCTGCACCTTTTGCGTGGTGTATTCATAGCGCAGGCCGATATTGCCGCGCAGCGGCATCCCGGCGATTTCGGTGTCAATCGTCGCCTGGCCATAGACCGAAGGCATATAGCGGTCGACGTGATACGAGGCTTCGGGCGCGTAGATTTCCGGCACCGTGATGCCCGCGGCGGCCAGCGCCTTGTCATAGGCGGCCAGATCCGGCGCAACCCACGCATTGGGAATGCCCGAGGCATTGTTCAGGAAGCCGCTGACCGGATAATTCGAGGTGGCCATCGCCGGAAAGATGCTGCTCGAGGGAGCAGGCTGGGCCGCACCCAGCGCGATCAGGTCGTGGCGCGAGACAAAGCGGTTGAACGTCTCGTGGCGGAACTTGACGCCGGCGGCCAGCTTGCTGAACGGGCCGAAGTGGACTTCCTTGTAGAGATCAGCCTGACCCGACCATTCGGTGGTGCGCATGTTGCGCGTGGCGCCGTTGGGATATTCGTTGCGCGTCAGCGTGGCGGGCGCATAGGTCGAGGCCGAATTCAGCGCCGAGGAGGTGTTGAACTTGATCGCCTCGGGGTTGGAAATATCCAGCGTGGCGCTGGCGATATTGATGCCCAGAATGGCTGCCGCTTCGCGCTGATACGAGGTGCCCTTGGAATAATTGGCAATCGCGCGACCGCTCCAGCCATTGTCGCCCGTCCACTTGGACGAGAGCGTGTAAAGCTGGGTCGTCAGGTTGCGGTCTTCGTGCTGACGGTTGTTTTCCATGGTGAAATTGGTCGCCGTCACATTGGAGGCCGCACCATTGGCATAGGAATTGACGGTGATGACCGAGCCTTTGGTCGGGTCGTCCGCAAAGAGGAAGACCTGCTGGTTCACGTCATAGGTGGTCTTGTCCTTGGCATAGATCGCGTTGAAGCCCACCTCGATGCGATCCGACGGGCGCCACTGCAGACCGCCGCTGGCCATCAGGCGCTCGGTTTCGCGGTCGATACGGCGATAGCGCGGGCGGCGCGGGGTCAGGATGTTGGTGTCCGTCCCGATATTCTTGCGTGTCCAGCGGTCCATCCACATATAGTCGGCGCGGTCATTCAGCTTCTGATAGCCAAGGTTGACATAGACGCCCAGCGTGCCGTCAAGGAACTGGTCAATATAGCTGACGCCGACCTTGGGCGTGATCTTGCCGCCGGCATATTGCGAATTCTGCGCCTTGGCCGAAACGACCAGCTGGCGCTTGTGATAATCGAGCGGCTTGGTGGTTTCGATGTTGACCGTGCCCGAAAGGCCGCCCGCGTCCATGTCGGCGGTGGGCGACTTGATGACCTGAATGGCGCTGGCCAGTTCGGTCTGGATGATGTCAAAGCGGAAACCGTCGGTGAAATCGGCGCTCTTGATGGTCTGACCGTTGATCGTGGTCATCGCATATTGGGGGCCAAGGCCGCGAATGCTGATCGTGGCGCCGCGCCCGTTGATGTTCGACATCTGGACGCCGGAAATGCGCTGGATCGATTCGGTGATGTTTTCGGCCGGGAACTTGCCGATGTCTTCCGACGAAATGCCGTCCGAAACGCGCGTGTCCTTGCGCTTGGCGTCAAGCGCCGACTTGAGGCTGGCGCGGAAGCCGGTGACGACGATGCCGTCGGAGGCGTCAGCGGCCGGGGCCGCAGGCGCGGTCTGGGCATGGGCCGCGCCCGCCACGATCAGCGCCGAGGCGCCGCAGGTGGTAAGCATCGTCATCTTGGCAACACGTGAAAGCGGCGAAACAAGCGAAGCACGCAAGATCGTCATAAAACCCCCTCAAGCAATTGAGCTGAACCCTGTATCCTCACGGGGGTGGCGCATGTTGCGCGGCATCTGCCCCGTTCGCTGGCCAGAAATCCGCCGGATGGGCGAGTCTGTCAAGTCATTTCAATGACACATTTGTTCAAATTGGTATTGCAAATATGGGCCGGATGGCGGGTGGAGGGCCAGATTGGCCTGTCCAAAAAGCCTGATATTTTCGGCCAAGGCCATGAATAGAAAACAATTTTCTCTAGGAATGCGCTGATCTGCGGGTGGTATGAGCGGCGCGTTGGAAATTTGCGATGATACGTCAAATTGCGAAGGTGAATGAAAGCTGTTGCAATGAGGGCAGGCTTAAAATAATACCAATTAAATATCACTTGCCGACAAATCGGCATGACAGCTTGCCCTCTTGCGGGGGCGGCGCAAGGCAGGACCCAATCCGTGACCCCTTCTGTTGATGACCATCGCCCCCCTCTCGCCTCTACCCTGATGTATGCCGAGGCCGCCGAAGCAGGCGCCGCCGTCGCGCGCTTTGTGGCGGGCAATCGCGCCGAACTGGCCCGGCTGGCCGCGCATCTGGCGCAATGCCCGCCCGCCTTTGTCATCACCTGCGCGCGCGGATCGTCCGATCATGCGGCCACCTATGCCAAATATCTGATCGAAACTCGCCTTGGCCTGCCCACGGCCTCGGCGGCTTTCTCGACCGTTTCGGTCTATGACGCCCCGGTGGTCCACCCCGCAGGCGGCGCGGCCCTGTGCCTTGCCATCTCGCAATCGGGTCGCAGCCCGGACATGCTGGCCACGGTCGAGCGCCAGCAGGCATCGGGCGCCACCGTAGTCGCGCTGGTCAATGACGAAACCTCGCCGCTGGCCCAGATGGCCGATTTCACCCTGCCGCTCTATGCCGGAGCCGAACGTTCGGTGGCGGCCACGAAATCCTATATCACCTCGCTGGCGGGCATTGCCGCGCTGGTGGCGGCATGGACGGGGGATGCGGCGCTGGCCCGCGATGTCGAGGCTCTGCCCGCGCTGCTCGATGCGTCTTTCGCGCTCGACTGGACCCCGCTGATCAGCGGCCTGCTCGAAGCCTCCAACCTGTTTATTCTTGGTCGCGGCTATGGTCTGGCCATTGCTCAGGAGGCCGCGCTCAAGCTCAAGGAAACCTCGGCCCTGCATGGCGAGGCTTTCTCCGCCGCCGAGGTGCGCCATGGCCCGATGGCGGTGGTGCGCGAAGGGTTCCCGGTGCTGGCCTTTGCGGGCGGCGATGCCACGGGCGATGATGTGCGCACAATCGCGGGCGAATTTGCCGCGCGCGGCGCACATGTCTGGCTGGCCGACGCGCAGGGGCAGGCGCCCGAGGGTGTGACCCATCTGCCCGCCCTGGCCGCGCGCGATGAATTGGCGCCGATCTTGATGATTGCCAGCTTCTATCGCATGGCTAACGCTTTGTCGCAGGCGCGGGGCCATGACCCCGATCAGCCCCCCTATCTGGCCAAGGTGACGCGCACGCGATGAACACGGTTGATGTCCTTAATGGTCGCGCCCTCGTTGCGGGCCAGTGGTTGTCCTCGGTTCGCCTGACGCTGGATGGCGGGCGGATCGTGTCGGTGGGTGATGCCGGTCATGCCGATCAGGTGATCGATCTGCAGGGCGGCTACCTGCTGCCCGGTTTTGTCGATACGCAGGTCAATGGCGGCGGCGGCGTGCTGTTCAACGATTGCCCCACGGCCGACGGTGTGGCCGCGATTGCGGCGGCCCATGCCCGCTTTGGCACCACGGCGCTGCTGCCCACGCTGATCAGCGATTCGGTGGAGGCGGTGGCTGCCGCTCTCGATGCGGTGGACGATGCCATTGCCCAGGGCGTGCCCGGCATTGTCGGCGTTCATATCGAAGGCCCCTTCATCAACCCCGCGCGCAAGGGCATCCACAGCGAGGCCCGCCTGCGCCGCCTGGACGATGCCGCCATGGCGCTGCTGAGCCGCCCGCGCCGGGGCGTGGTGATGCTGACCATCGCGCCTGAACTGGCCGCGCCCGAACAGATCGTCGCGCTGGCCCGTGCGGGCGTGATCATCAGCGCGGGCCATACCGACGCCACCTATGAAGAGGCCATCGCCGGTTTCGACCATGGCGTGCGCGGCGTCACCCATCTTTATAACGCGATGACGCCCTTGCAGCATCGCGCGCCGGGCATGGTCGGCGCCGCCTTTGATCGCGACGATGTCTATTGCGGGCTGATCGTCGATGGCGTCCATGTGGCCACGCCTGCGGTGCGTCTGGCCTGCCGGGTCAAGGGGCCTGATCGGCTGATGCTGGTGACCGATGCCATGCCGGGCGTGGGCAATGGGGGGCAACCCTTCATGCTCGATGGCCGCCCGATCTATGTGCGCGACGGCATGTGCACCGATGCTGCCGGGACACTGGCGGGTTCGGGGCTGGACATGGCCACGGCGCTGCGCAACACGATCACCATGACCGGCCTGCCGATGGAGCAGGTCTCGCAAATGGCTTCGGCCACGCCTGCCGCCTTTTTGGGCCTTGAGGGCCGGATCGGGCGGATCGCGCCGGGCATGGCGGCGGATTTTGTCGTGCTGGGCGCGGATCTACGCGTGGCGCAAACGTGGATCGGCGGCGCCTGCCGCTTTGTGGGATAAGGGCGATGGTTGTGGATCTGCGCGCGCCGATGGACGGCTGGATCAGCCCGCTGGCCGAGGTGCCCGATGATGCCTTTGCGGGCGGCCTGCTGGGGCCGGGGCTGGCGATCGATCCGCTGGCCGATACGGTCTGCGCGCCCGCGCCCGGCGAGGTACTGGCCGTGCATGCCGCGGGCCATGCGGTCACGCTGCGCCTCGCGCCGGGGCTGGATGTGCTGCTGCATTTCGGGCTGGAAACGGTGCGGCTGGGGGGCGAAGGTTTCGCGCCTCTGGTGCGCGTGGGCCAGCAGGTGGCGGCGGGCGATGCTCTGCTGCGCGTCGATCTGGGCGCGGTGGTGGGGCGGGCCAAGAGCCTTGTCATGCCGATTATCCTGATCGAGGCCGAGGGCTGGCAATGGCAACCGGTGATCGCCCAAGGGCTGGTGGCCAAGGGCGATGTGCTGGGCCAGATCACGGGTGCGGCTGCGGCCGATACGGGCGCGGAGGCTGGCGGCGAGGCATTGTCGCTGACGCTGCGCGTGCCGTTGGCCCACGGCCTTCATGCCCGGCCCAGCGCACGGCTGGCCGCCTGCGCGCGCGCCTTTGATGCCAAAGTGCTGGTCGAAAAGGGCGCAGCATCGGCCGCCATCACCAGCCCGAGCGCCATGCTGCGGCTGGGCGTGGGCCATGGCGATACGATCCGTCTGTTGGCGCGCGGCGCGCAGGCGCGCGAGGCGCTCGATGCCCTGGGCGAGGTGATCGCGGGCGGGATGGGCGAATATCTGGCCATTGCCGAGGCGGTGGCCGAGCAGGCCGTCACGCACCCCGTTTCGCCCTCCGTATCGCGCGCGCCCCAGCCGGGCGACCGTTTGAGCGGGGTTACGGCCGCGACCGGGATTGCGGTGGGCCATGTGTGGCGCCCCCGCCGCGCGGAACCCGAACTGGCCGCCATCAGCCAGGGCGAGGCCGCGGAGACGGCCTTGCTGGACGGCGCGCTGGCTGGCCTGCGCGCGACCCTGACCGCCCAGAGCGAGGCGGGAACGCCCCAGCAGAAGGCCATCCTAGGCGCGCATCTGGCGCTGCTCGATGATGAGGAACTGGTGGGCGATGCGAAAGCCGCCATTGCCGCCGGGGCCAGCGCCGCGATGGGCTGGCGCAAGGTGCTGTGGGCGCAGGCCGAGGCTTTGCGCCAATTGTCCGATCCGCGCTTTGCCGAAAGGGCGGGCGATCTGCTCGACCTTGAACTGCGCCTGCAATGGCAATTGTGCGGCGGAGAGCCTGAAGCGCCCTTGCCCCCGCATGGCGCGATCCTGGTG
This sequence comes from Novosphingobium sp. KACC 22771, assembly GCF_028736195.1. Lineage (GTDB taxonomy): Bacteria > Pseudomonadota > Alphaproteobacteria > Sphingomonadales > Sphingomonadaceae > Novosphingobium. The sequence continues at coordinate 66,519 of NZ_CP117882.1, forward strand.
GCCGAGGATCTGATGCCCAGCGAGGTGGCCGCGCTTGATCTGTCGCGTGTGGTCGGTCTGGCCACGGCGCGCGGCGGGCCGACCTCGCATGTCGCCATCATCGCGGCAAGCCGTGGCCTGCCCGCGCTGGTGGCGCTGGGCGAGGGGCTGTTGCTGGTGGAGGAAGGCACGCCTTTGGTGCTGGACGCCGATGGCGGCGCGCTGGAAATCGCGCCGGAAGCGCATCGGCTGGTCAGCGTGCGCGCGATGATCGAGGCCCGCGCCGCGCGCCGCGCCGCCGCCATGGAGCGCGCCCATGAGCAGGGCCGCACAAGTGACGGCACCCGCATCGAGGTCTTCGCCAATCTGGGCAAACTGTCCGAGGCCGCGCCTGCGGTGGCGAACGGGGCCGAGGGCTGCGGTTTGCTGCGCACCGAATTCCTGTTTCTTGACCGCCAAAGCGCGCCCGATGAGGACGAGCAGACCGCGCAATATGCCGCCATCGCCGATGCGCTGGAGGGGCGGCCGCTGGTCATCCGTTTGCTCGACATTGGCGGCGACAAGCCCGCGCCCTATCTGCCGATTGCGGCGGAGGAGAACCCGGCGATGGGCCTTCGCGGATTGCGGGTGGGTCTGGCGCGGCCTGATGTGCTGGTCACGCAATTGCGCGCCATTCTGCGCGCTGCTGTCGGGCGGCCGGTCAAGATCATGGCCCCGATGGTAGCCCGCGTTGCCGAATTGCGCGAATTGCAGGGCGTGGCGGCGGCGCAGGCGGCTTTGCTGGGCGTCGATCTGCCCGAAATCGGCGTGATGGTCGAAACGCCCGCCGCCGCCGTGATGGCCGATGCGCTGGCGGCAGAGTGCGCTTTTCTGTCGATCGGGACGAATGACCTGACGCAATATGCGCTGGCGATGGATCGCGGCAATCCGGCGGTGGCGGCGGGGCTGGATGGGCTGGACCCCTCGGTCCTGCGCCTGATCGCCCAGACCTGCGCCGGGGGCGCGCGCCATGGCAAATGGGTGGGCGTGTGCGGGGGCCTGGCCTCAGATCCGCTGGCCGTGCCGATCCTGATCGGGCTGGGCGTGGGCGAATTGTCCGTCGCGCCCGCAATGGTGTCGGAAATCAAGGCGTTGGTGCGCAGCGTCGATGTGGCCGATTGCCGCAGCTTGGCCGCGCGTGTGCTGGAGGCCGATGGCGCGCCGCAGGTGCGCGCGCTGGCGGCGGAATTTATCGGAGGGCTGGCGTGATGACATCTGCGTTCCACGGTGCCGCGCAGGGGCTGCAACGCCTTGGCCGCGCGCTGATGCTGCCGATTGCGGTGCTGCCGGTGGCGGCTTTGCTGCTGCGTTTGGGCCAGCCTGATCTGTTGAACCTGCCCTTTGTCAGCGCGGCGGGCGATGCGATGTTCGCCAATCTGGGCCTGCTTTTCGCCATTGGCGTGGCGACCGGCTTTGCCCGCGACGGCAATGGGGCCGCGCCTTTGGCGGGGGTCGTGTGTTTTCTGGTGGCCAGCGAGGGCGCCAAGGCGCTGCTCAAAGTGCCTGCCGATGTGGTCGCGGGCGTGGCCGAGGCGGCGCGCGGCGCGGTGCAGGGCGCATGGCGTCAAGGCCAGATCGGGCGCGTGGCGGTGCCTCTGGGCATTATCTCGGGCATGATCGGGGGCCTTGGCTATAATCGCTTCTCCGGTTTCCGCCCGCCTGATTTCCTTGCCTTCTTTGGCGGCAAGCGCTTTGTGCCGATCATCGCGGGGGCCTGCGGCGTCCTGCTCGCCGCGCTGGTGGGGTTCAGCCATGATGCGATCAATGCGGGCGTCGATGGCGCCTCGCGCGCGGCGTTGAACAGCGGGGCCTTTGGGCTGTTTGCCTATGGCCTGCTCAACCGCCTGTTGCTGGTGACGGGGTTGCACCATATTCTCAACAATATCGCATGGTTCGTGCTGGGCGATTATCATGGCGTGACGGGCGATCTGCGGCGCTTTTTCGCGGGCGATCCGGGGGCAGGCGCTTTCATGAGCGGCTTCTTCCCGGTGATGATGTTCGGCCTGCCCGCCGCCTGCCTTGCCATGTATCGCAGCGCGCGGCCCGAAAAGCGGCGCGAGACGGGCGGGATGCTGGCCAGCCTTGCGGCGACTTCGTTCCTGACCGGCGTGACCGAGCCGATCGAGTTCAGCTTCATGTTCCTCGCGCCGGCGCTCTTTGCGCTGCATGCGGTGCTGACCGGGGCGGCGATGGCGCTGATGTCCTTGCTTAATGTCCATCTGGGCTTTGGTTTTTCGGCGGGCCTGTTCGACTATGTGCTGAACTTTTCCAAAGCCACGCGCCCGCTGGTGCTGATCCCGGTCGGGCTGGCCTATTTCGCGATTTATTATGCGGTGTTCCGTTTTGCGATTGTCCGGCTCGACCTGAAAACGCCGGGGCGCGAAGAGGACAGCGCCGAGGCAGCGACGGTTTCCACCGAGCAGGGCCGGGGCGCGGCTTTTGTCGCGGCGCTGGGCGGGGCGGACAATCTGGTCGAGGTGGGCGCATGCACCACGCGGCTGCGCTTGGTCATGGCGCGGCAGGAAGCGGTGGATGAGGCCGCGCTCAAGGCGCTGGGCGCACGCGGGCTGATCCGCCCTTCGGCACAGGGGCTTCAGGTCGTGCTTGGCCCGCAGGCCGACAGTGTGGCGGGCGAGATGCAGGCGGCGATGCGCGCCGCGCCGGTGGCGCGCGTGGCGGCTCCGGTGGCGCGCGCGGCGCAACCCGTGGCCGAAGGGCTGGCGGAATTGTCGCCGCAATCGCTGCCCGCGCCGGTGCGCGCCGCCTTGGGGCCGGTCGCATCCATCCATGTCGGGCCCAGCCGTCTGGTTGTTGAAACCCAGGGCGCGCCTGATCTGGCGGCGCTGGCGCCCCATGGCCTGCGCGGGAGCGTTCAACTGGGCGGCCAATGGCATTTGCTCTTTGCGCCCGAAACCATTTCCGCCTGGTACAGATAAACAATCGACAGGCGTTTGCAGGAGGAGGCTCGGCAAGACATATTAAAGTCTTGCCGAGCCTCATTCCTTTTTGGATAAGACAGATCGCAGACCGCGCAGGCCCGAATGTCCGGGCAAGGGAGTATTATGGCCTTTATCGATCAGGTCGGTGTTCTGGATGAAGACGAGTCCGGGCCGCGCTATCTGCGGCTGCAAAAGCTGCTGCGCAATGCCATTGACAGCCGCCGCCTGCCGGTGGGCAGCGCCTTGCCCAGCGAGCGGGAATTGGGCGAGGTCTATGCCCTTTCGCGCGTGACGATCCGCAAGGCGATCGACAAGCTGGTGGATGAAGGCCTGCTGGAGCGGCGCAAGGGCGCGGGAACCTTTGTCGGCGGCGCGGCGCCCGCCCAACCGGGCCGCGTGGAAAAGAGCATCTCCAAGCTCTCCTCCTTTTCCGAGGACATGCTCTCGCGCGGGCGCAAGCCGACGAGCCGATGGCTGGATCGCAGCGAAGGCGCCGTGACGCCCGATGAGGCGCTCTCACTGGGCCTCTCGCCCGGATCGCCGGTCTATCGGTTTCAGCGCATCCGCTATGCCGATGGCGAGACGATGGCGCTCGAACATGTGGCGGTTCCGGCTTGGGGCCTGCCCTCGGCCGAGGCGGTGGAGGAATCGCTCTATGATGCGCTCGACCTGCGCGGATTGCGCCCGGTGCGGGTGTTGCAGCGGGTGCGCGCCATCGGCTTTACCGCCGAACATGCGGCCTTGCTGGGCGTCGCGGAGGGCGATCCTTGCCTGTTTATCGACCGGCGCGCTTTTCTGCCTGATGGGCGGGTGATCGAGGTGGCGCAATGCTATTATCGCGGCGACGCCTATGATCTGGTCGCGGAATTGGGCCAAAGCTGATCGCGCGGCTTTTGCCGGTTAATTGAGAATAATTCGCAAAAATCGGCGGTGAGGGCCTCTCGCCGCTTGACCATCTGCATCTGCGTCCCTTAAAAGCTATTGCGAATCAATCGCAGTTAAGGGGCCGTGTCATTTCTTTCCTACCTTTCCCTTCTTCCCTCTCCGGGCGTCCCGCTCTTCGCGCCGTCCTGCTGGCCACGGCATGTCTAGGTGCATCGGCGCCTGTCATGGCGCAGGACGGCGACCCGCTCGTCACGCTCAACCCGATGAATGCGATCACCGTCACCGCCACCCGCCGCCCCACCACCATCGGCGAGGTTCCCGCCACCGTCTCGGTCATCAGCGCGCGCCAGATTGCCGATCAAATGGCCGCCGACATCAAGGATCTGGTCCGTTTCGAGCCCGGCGTTTCGGTGCATCGCGCCCCGGCCCGCTTTGGCGCGGCCAGCGGCACCACCGGGCGCGACGGCAATGCCGGTTTCAACATTCGCGGCCTTGAGGGCAACCGGGTGCTGATGCAGGTCGATGGCGTGCGCGTGCCCGATGGGTTTGAGTTCGGCGCGCAGGCGGCAGGGCGCGGTGACTATGTCGATCTGGGCCTGGTCAAATCGGTCGAGATCCTGCGCGGTCCGGCCTCGGCGCTTTACGGCAGCGATGGCCTGGCGGGTGCTGTCAGCTTCATCACCAGCGACCCGGAGGATTTCCTGAAAGGCGGGCGGGCAATCGCCGGTCTGGCCCGCGTCGCTTATGATTCCGCCGACAACAAGGCCACCGAAACCGGCATTCTGGCGGGACAATCGGGCGCGTGGTCGGCGCTGGTCGCCTATACCCGCCGCGATGGGCATGAGCAGGAGAACAAGGGCAGCAACACTGCCGCCAATTCCACCCGCACCGCCGCCAATCCGCAGGACACCCAATCCAATGCGGTGCTGGCCAAGCTGGTTTTTGCGCCCTCTACTGGACACCGTCTGCGCCTGACGCTCGATCATCTCGACAATCACACGTTCACCAACGGCCTCTCGGGCATTGCGCCAACGGCCTCATCCTCGACCAGCGTGATCGGCCTGATCGGGCGCGATACGGTCCGGCGTGACCGGGTCAGCCTCGATTGGCGATGGCAGGGGGCGGGCGCGATCGAGATGGCGCAGATCACCGGATGGTATCAGAAATCGGACAATCGCGAATATTCGGCCGAGGATCGCTATACCGCCGCCGACCGCACACGGCTCAATACTTTTGCCAATCGGGTGTTGGGCCTGTCGGCCGAACTGCATTCCAGCCTCAACACCGGGCCGCTGTCCCACGCGCTGGTCTATGGCGCGGATGCCAGCTTTACCCGGCAGGAGGGCCTGCGCGACGGCACCGTGCCGCCCACCAACGAGACTTTCCCCACCCGCGCCTTTCCGCCCACCGATTTCACGCTGGCAGGCGTCTATCTGGGCGATGAGATCGCCGTGGGGGGCAAGGCGGTGACGCTCTATCCGGTGCTGCGGTTTGACCATTACCGGCTCAGCCCCAAGGGCGATGGCCTGACTTCGAATTTCACCGGGCAGGGGCAGAGCGGATCGCGCGTTTCGCCCAAGATCGGCGCGCGGGTGAAACTGGGGCTGGTCAGCCTGTTCGGCAATTACGCCCAGGGCTTCAAGGCTCCCGCGCCCACGCAGGTCAACCAGTTCTTCGAGAACCTCGCCTTTGGCTATACCTCGGTGCCCAACCCCAATCTGAAGCCGGAAACCAGCGAGACATTCGAGGGCGGCATCCGCATCGCCCAAGGCGGCATCAGCGCCGGGATCACCGGCTTCACCGGGCGATACCGCGATTTCATCAGCCAGCAGGTGGTGAGCGGCGCCTTCACCCCGGCCAATCCGGCGGTCTATCAATTCATCAACCTCAACCGCGTGCGCATATCGGGCGCCGAGGGGCAGGTCATGCTGCGCGCCAAAAGCGGGCTCTCCGGACGCATGGCCGTTTCCTATGCCAAGGGCACCGTCACCGGCACCGATGGCGCAAGGACTCCGCTCTCCACCATCGACCCGCTCAAGCTGATCATGGGGCTGGGCTATGACGCGCCGGGGGGCCGCTTTGGCGGACAGCTCATCATGACCCATTCGGCGCAAAAGGAAATGTCGGCCACCAATGCCGCCGATTGCGGCAACAGCCTGTGCTATCGCCCCGGTGCTTTCACCATCCTCGACGCCACCGCCTATGTCCGCATCGGACAGGCGCTGACACTGCGCGCGGGCGTGTTCAACCTGACCAACGCCAAATACGCATGGTGGAGCGATGTGCGCGGCCTCGCGGCCAGTTCGAGTGTCACCGATGCCTATACCCAGCCGGGACGCAATGCCTCGGTTTCGCTGACCGCCCGTTTCTAAGGACAATTCCCATGAAGAAAGCCCTTCTTGCTTCCCTCCTGCTGGGTCTGGCCATGACCCCGGCAGCGCCCGCCATGGCCGACGGCCCAATCGCCCCGCGTTCAGCACAGGCCAATGCCCAGGCCTTTGCCGCTGATCGTGCCGCGATATTGGCCATGGCGGGCGATTACAAGGTTACCTTCGACCTGCGCGAGACGACAAGCTGGCGCGCCGATTACACGCCGATCCCGTCCAAACTGTCGGGCGGGCATGAGGTGGTGCGCGTGATCGAGGACACCGGCCCGCATATCGCCCTGCAACACCTGCTGGTGGTCAAGGATGAGGGCGGCAAGACCATGGTCATCAAACACTGGCGGCAGGATTGGAATTATCAGCCGGAAAATGTCCTGACCTATGCGGGCAAGGGGGAATGGAAGCTGGAAGCCATCCCGGCCGCGATGCGCGCAGGCCGCTGGTCGCAGACCGTGTGGCAGACCGACGATTCCCCGCGCTATGGCGGATGGGGCCAATGGAGCGACGAGGGCGGGGTGCGCCGCTGGCGGTCGAGCTGGACGCTGCGCCCGCTGGCCCGGCGCGATGCGGTGCGCCATCCGGCCTATGACCGCTATCTGGCCATCAACCGCCATTCGCCCACGCCCACCGGCTGGATCCATTGGCAGGACAATGTGAAGGAAGGCCCCGACCCGGCGGGCTCGGGCAAGATCGTGCCCTTTGTGCAGGAATCGGGCCTCAACACCTATGTCCGCGATGGCAAGTTCGATGTGGCGGCGGCGGAAAGCTATTGGGCCGCGACCAAGGATTACTGGGCCGCGGTGCGCGGGGCGTGGGATGAGGCCATTGCCCGCCATCAGGGCGTCAAAGTGGCCGAAGTGGCCGAGACCGGATCGGTGGGGGCCGAAAGGCTGATGGGTCTGGCCGATGAGGTGAAGGCCGGAAAAGTCAGCACCGACAAGGCGATAGCCGCCGCCCGCGCGGTGATTGCCGAGGTCGCCGGTTGAGGCGAAAGGGCGGGGGGAGGCGATACCCCCGCCCTTTTGGGTTCATGCCGCTTGCCAGCCCCCGGCCAGAGCGCGGAACACGTCCACCTCGGCAAAGGCAGAGGCGCGGCGGGCGGCCACCAGATCGGCCTCGGCCCCGGCCAGCGTGCGTTGCGCATCCAGCACGGTCAGGAAATCGATCTGCCCTTCGCGCTGACGGGCAAGGCTGATGCGGGCGGCGCGCAGCGCTTCATCGCGGGCGCGCTGCAGCGTATCAGCCCTTTGCCGCGCCGAGGAAAGATTGGACAGCGCCCGCTCGGTTTCTTCCAGCGCGACCAGCACCGCGCCATCGAATTGCGCCAGCGAGGCCTTGGTTTCGGCCCGCGCCGCCGCGATCCGCGCCCGCGCCGCGACGATATTGGGGATGCTCCAGCTGACCAGCGGACCCAGCGACCAGCGTGAGGCCGAGGAGCCGGTTACATCCATACCTCCCAGCGCGCTGGCCCCGGCCGATGCGCCAAGGGTGATGCGCGGGAAGAGGTCGGCGGTGGCCACGCCGATGCGCGCCGTATCGGCGGCAAGGCGCCTTTCCGCCGCGCGCACATCGGGCCGCCGCGCCAACAGGGCCGCGCCATCGCCGACCGGGATCGGCTGCTTCAGCGTGGGCGTGGCAATCACCCCGCGCAGGGCGGCGGGCAGATCGCCCGGATTGCGCCCAGTCAGCGTGGCAAGGCGGAGCAGGGCGGCCTGACGGTCGGCCTGCAATTGGGGGATGGCGGCGGCCTGCTGATCGCGCAGGGCCGTGACGCGGATCAGATCCAGCCGGTCCGAGCGCCCGACATCAACCCGCGCCCCGGTGATGCGGATCGAGCGGTCGAGCAGGTCCACCGTATCGCGCGCCACCTTTTCACGCTCGGCGCTGGTGGACGCGTCCAGATAGGCGCGCACGGTGTCCGACACCACCGCAAGGCGCACGGCGTCCTCATCGGCCTGCGCGGCGGCGGCATCGCCCTTGGCCGCCTCGATCCCCCGGCGCAAACGGCCAAAGGCATCGACCTCATAGGAGAGAGCAAGGCCCCCATCATAGGCCCAGCGCTCGCGCGACTGGCCCGGAATGGTCTGGATCGAGGAAATCCGCTGGCGATTGGCCGAGGCGGTCAGCGTGGTTTCGGGCAGCAGGATCGGCGCGCGGGCGCCGGTCAGGCTGGCGCGGGCGGCCTCCACCCGCGCGGCGGCCACGCGGATGTCGGTGTTGGCGGCCAGAGCATCGCGGACCAGACCGTCGAGCACCGGATCGCCATACATGGTCCACCACTGATCAGCGGCGGGGGCGGCGGCGAAGGCCGGGGTTTCTGCCCCCATAAAGGGAGCCTTGGCCGAGGCATTGGCAACCGGGGCCTTGTAATTCGGCCCTACGGCGCAACCTGCCAACAGGCTGGAGGCCAACAGGAGGGGAATGATGCGGGTCATCGCAAACTTCCTTATTCCGCCGGTTGCAGCGCGCCGTCATGGTTCCGGCGACGCCGGGCCAGACGCAGCGCCAGCTTCCGGCACAGCACATAGAAGGTGGGGGTGAAAATCAGGCCAAAGCCGGTGACGCCCGCCATGCCGAAGAACACCGCCGTCCCCAGAGCCTGACGCAATTCTGCCCCCGCGCCTGTGGCGATCACCAGCGGCACCGCGCCAAGGATGAAGGCAAGGCTGGTCATCAGGATCGGGCGCAGGCGGGTTTGCGAGGCATAGACCGCGGCATCGACCGGGCTCATGCCGCGCTCATCCTCGGCCTGCTTGGCAAATTCCACCACAAGGATGGCGTTCTTCGCCGCCAGAGCGATCAGCACCACGAGGCCGATCTGCGTCAGGATATTATTATCCATCCCCCGCAGATTGACCCCCAGCATGGCCGCCAGCAGACACATCGGCACGATCAGGATGATCGAGAGCGGAAGCGTCAGGCTTTCATACTGGGCCGCCAGCACGAGGAAGACGAAGAGCACGGCCATGCCAAAGACCATCGCGGCGGTGTTGCCCGCGTGGGCCTGTTGATAGGCAATGTCGGTCCATTCGCCGCCATAGCCGGGCGCCAGCGTCGTATCGGCCAGCTTTTCCATCGTGGCCAGCGACTGGCCGGTCGAAAAGCCCGGCGCGGTGTCGCCGTCGATTTCCACCGCCGGTTGCAGGTTATAGCGTACCACGCGATAGGGTCCGGTCTTGTCCTCGAAATTGGCGACCGCGCCGATCGGCACCATTTCGCCGGTGTTCGAGCGGGTTTTCAGGTTGGCAATATCGGCCACGGTCGAGCGGTGGTCCGGGTCGGCCTGCGCGGTCACGCGATAGGTGCGGCCCAGCAGGTTGAAGTCATTGACGAAGGCCGAGCCGAGATAGACCTCAAGTGCTTCAAAGATCCGTTCGGGCGGCACGCCCAGCAGGTCGGCCTTGCGGCGGTCAATATCGGCATAGACGCGCGGGGTGCTCACATCGAACAGGGTATAGACCTGCTTGAGGCCCGCCTCGGCATTGGCCTTGGCGATCAGCGCCCAGGCCTGCGCATTGAGCGCATCATAGCCGCGCCCTTCGCGGTCCTGCAGCATGAAGCGATAGCCGCCCGCCGCGCCAAGGCCCTGAATGACCGGTGGCGGCACAAGGATGATGCGCGCCTTGTCATAACCGGCCATGGCCTTGTTGGCCTGATCCATGATGCCCTGATAGGTCGCGCCCAAGGCCTTGCGTTCGGCAAAGCTCTTGAAGGGGAAATAGATCGCGCCCGAATTGGGAGCAGACGTGCGCGAGGGACCGTGGAAGCCCGCAAACATCACTGCCCCGCGAATGCCCTGAATGGGCAGGATGCGCGCCGCCACATCGCGCACCACGCCGTCCGTGCGCTCCAGCGAGGCGCCGGAGGGCAATTGCACGATGGCCAGGAAATAGCCCTGATCCTGCGCCGGGATAAAGCCCGAGGGCGTGATCAGGAACAGGCCCGCCGTGGCCGCGATCAGGGCGGCATAGGCCCCCATCATGCGCTTGGGCATGCCCAGCAACCGGCGTGTCAGGCGGGCATAGGCCGCGCTCATCCGGTCGAAACCGGCGTTGAAACGGTCGGCCCCCGTCTGCAGCATCCGCGGCCAGCGGGGCAGATGGGCATGGGCGGCATCCACATGACCGCGCAGCAGCAGCGCCGCCATGGCAGGCGAAAGCGTCAGGCTGAGCAGCAGCGAGATGACCGTGGCGGTCGAGATGGTGACGGCGAACTGCTTGTAGAACTGGCCCGACAGGCCGGTGATGAACAAGGTCGGCACGAACACGGCGCAAAGCACCAGCACAATGGCGACCAGAGCGGTGGCCACCTCGTCCATCGAGGTGCGCGCCGCCTCCAGCGGGCTCATGCCCAGCGCCATGTTGCGTTCAACGTTTTCCACCACGACGATGGCGTCATCCACCACGATGCCGATGGCCAGCACCAGTCCGAACAGAGAGAGATTGTTGAGCGAATAGCCCACCGCCGAGAGCATCACCGCCGTGCCAATCAGCGAGACGGGGATGGCCAGCACCGGAATGATGGCCGCGCGCCAGCTTTGCAGGAAGATGAGGATCACCAGCACCACCAGCACAACCGCTTCAAATAGCGTGTGATAGACCGCGTCAATCGACTGGCTGATGAATTCGGTGGGGTTGTAGATGGTGGAATATTCCAGACCCTTGGGGAAGGTCTTGGCGATCGTGTCCATCTCGGACTTGATGCGGGCGGCCGCGGCCAGAGCGTTCGAGCCGGGGCGCTGCATTACCGCGATCACCACGGTGGGCTTGTTCGAAAGATAGGTGTTGATGCTGTAATCCTGCGCGCCCAGTTCGACGCGCGCGACATCGCGCACGCGGACCTGATGGCCGGCGGCATCGGTGCGGATCACCACATCATAGAATTGCTGGGGATCGGTCAGGCGGCCCTGCGTTTCCACGCCAAGCTGAAATGCCTCGCCCTTGGAATAGGGCGGCTGGCCCAGAGCGCCGGAGGAAACCTGCACGTTTTGAGCACGCAGGGCCGCGACGATTTCGCCCGCCGTCAAGTTGAGCGCGGCGGCGCGGGCCGGGTCGATCCACACGCGCATCGCATAATCGCGCCCGCCAAACAGCTGCACATCGCCCACCCCGTCCAGCCGGGCCAGACGGTCGCGCACCTGCGTCAGCGCATAGTTCGAGATATAGTCGCGCGGCAGGCTGCCGTCGGGCGACTGCAGATTGACCACCATCAGAAAGTCCGGGCTGGTCTTGCGTGTGACAACGCCCAGCCTCTGAACCTCCTGCGGCAGGCGCGGCACGGCAATCGCCACGCGGTTCTGCACCAGCACCTGCGCGGCATCCAGATCCGTGCCGATCTTGAACGTGGCGGTGATCGTCACCTTGCCGTCGCCGGTGGATTGGCTGCTCATATAGAGCATGTTGTCGACGCCGTTGATTTCCTGCTCGATGGGCGTGGCGACGGTGGCCGCCACGGTTTCGGCCGAGGCGCCGGGATATTGGGCCGAAACGGTCACCGTGGGCGGCACCACATCGGGATATTGCGAGACGGGCAGGCCAAAGAAGGCCAGCGCGCCCACCACGGTGATAAGCACCGCCAGAACGCCCGCAAAGATCGGGCGGTCTATGAAGAAACGGGAAAAGCGCATGGGGGGATGCCCTTTGGGTTTAACGCGCCAGCGTCGCTTGCGCGGCGGCGGGGGTGTTGATCGCGGCGGGGGCGGCGGGCGCCTGCGCGGTGATGGCGGCGGGGCGGGTGTTTACCTTGGCGCCGGGCATCGCGGCCTGAAGATTGGTGACGACGACGCGATCATTGGGGGCAAGGCCCGAACGGATCACGCGCAGCCCGCGCACCACCGGACCCAGCGTGACGGGCTTGGCCGCCAGCGTGCCGTCGGGGCCGACCACGAGCACGGTCTTGCGCGCCTGGTCGGACTGGATCGCCTCATCGGGAACCAGCAGCGCCTGCACCGTGCCGCCATGGCTCAGCCGCATTGCGCCGAACATGCCGGGGGTCAGGAACAGGCCGGGATTGGCCATCACCGCGCGGCCCCGGATCGTGCCCGAATGCGGATCAAGGCCGTTGTCGGTAAAGTCCAGCTTGCCCTTGTGGCGATAATCCGGCTCGTCCTGAAGTTTGATTTCGACCTGGGTGCTGGTGTTGCCATTGGCCCGGTTGCGCTGGGCCTTGAGGTAAAGTGCTTCGGAGGAATCGAAGGTGAAATAGATCGGGTCGAGCGCGTTGATGGTGGTCAGCAGCGTGGCATTGGCCCCTTCGCCCGCGGCCACCAGATTGCCGACATCGACGCGGCGGTCGGAAATGCGGCCAGCGATGGGGGCGCGGACCTGGGTGAATTCCATGTCCAGCGCGCGGGCCTGCTGGCGCGCCTGCGCGGCGGCAAGGGCGGCCTGCGCGGCCTGAAGCCGGGCCTTGAGCCCATCGAGTTCGCCCGCCGAAATCGCCTCATCGCCCGACAGGCGGCTTGCGCGCGCCAGATCGTTGCGGGCCAGCGCCAGCGTGCTGCGGGCCGAGGCGACATTGGCCGCCGCCTCGGCCAGAGCGGCGCGATAGGGGCGCTGGTCGATGGTGAAGAGGAGCTGGCCCTTTTGCACGATATCGCCATCGCGGAAATGGCGCGCGGTGATCTGGCCGCCCACGCGGGGGCGGATTTCGACGCTCTGGCTGGGGGCAAAGCGGCCGACGTAATCATCCCATTGCGTTACCGGGGCAACCATGGGCGTGGCCACGCCTAGCGTGGGGGTCGGCATGGCGGGGGCGGTGGCCGCATCATGATGCAGCGCTCGCCAGCCAAAGCCGCCCGCCAGCGCCAGTGCGATCGCGGCCCAGGCGATACGGCGGAAACGGGGGGATTGGCCCGAGGCGCTCTGGGCGTCGCGCGTGATGTCGCGCTCATAGGCATTGTCGAGGTGAGAGGTCAGCATGTCCATTGGATCGGCTCCGGGCAGGCAGGAACACGCGCAGGGGACGGCAACGCCACGCGCCATCATGACGCACAAGCGGACCCTCCCCGGCGCGCCGGGTAGAGACGGGCGGCGGGCACGAAGCCCGCGCAGGGATGGGATAAAACCGGCCCCGTCCGCGACGCGTTGGGGGGGTGGGGATTGCGCCCCGGACGGGAACCGGTCTGGGCAGACGGCGTTTGGGGTAAACGCCGCGCCTGAGGTTGGACGCGCTGTTCAGGCGCCCTTTGAAAGAGACGAACCGGGCAGGAACGGACGGTCCTGCACTTGGTGGACGGGGGGGTAGTCGGCCCGTGCTCTTTCAATACCAAGCGGTATAAAATAGGACGGCGGCAGCGTCAACCGGATTTTTATACCGAGCGGTAATTTTTATCTATCTCTTTGAAAATAGAGTAAGTTATCTTAACGCCCCGGCCACATCGCCAGCGTCATCGCCACCAGCCGCTCCAGTTCGGCCGGGGTAGCGCCTGAACGGGCCTGCACAGTCATGCCTTGCAGAATCGCGGTCAGGTAATGCGCCAAAGCCGCCGGATCGACGTCTTCGGGGAAATCGCCTTCGCTGCGGGCGCGCTCAAAGCGTTCGATGATGGCGCGGTCGGTGGCCAGGCGCAGCGAGGTGATCTCGTCGCGGATCGAGTCGGCGTAATTGGTGCAGGCCACCGCGCTGACCACGCTGAGGCATCCGCGCGGATCATTGCCGGTCTGCATCGCCAGCGCGCCGCGCAGGAAAGCCTCGGCCACACCCTTGGCCGTGGGCGCGGTCAATCCGGCGCGCACATAGGCCAGCTTTTCCTTTTCATAGAGGTCGAGCGCCTTGCGAAACAGGGCTTCCTTATTGCCGAAACAGGCGTAAAGGCTGGGCTTGGTGATGCCCATCGCCTCGGTCAATTCGGACATCGAGGCGCCTTCATAGCCCCGTGCCCAAAATACCTTGAGCGCGGCTGTCAGCGCCGCTTCCGGGCAAAACTGGCGCGGTCGACCCCGATGGACAGAGGCCTGATGCGTTGAGCCGGGCGCCACAAAAGTGTCAGGGTCGAATTTCATACCAGCCAGTATATAAGAATTTTGTGACATGGTCCATAGCGCTTGCTGCGTCCCGCCGCAGGAATCCTGACAATCATCGCTGTTGCTGCGCTGCAGCATGGGTCTTGCGCCCGCGCCATCTTTCTGGGAAACTTGGCGAATCGCGTGAGGAGAACCGGATATGACGGTGATCATCGACCCAACGCCCGGCCCGGCCTCGCCCGGCGGCAAAAGCGCCATTTTGCCCGCGCGGCCCGAGGCCATGCGCATCGATCCGGCCACAACCGCCGTGGTCGTTATCGACATGCAGAATGCCTATGCTTCGCCGGGTGGCTATGTGGATCTGGCCGGGTTTGACATTGCCGGGGCGGCGGGCGTGATCGGGCGGATTGCCAGGGTGCTGGACACCGCGCGGGGGGCCGGGGTTCAGGTGGTCTTTCTGCAAAACGGCTGGGACGGCGATTATGTCGAGGCGGGCGGGCCGGGGTCGCCCAACTGGCATAAATCCAATGCGCTCAAGACTATGCGCGCAAGACCCGAATTGCAGGGCAAACTGCTGGCGCGCGGGGGCTGGGATTATGAACTGGTCGATGCGTTGACGCCCCAGCCGGGCGACATTCGCGTCCACAAGACGCGCTACAGCGCCTTTTTCAACTCGCAGCTCGACAGCGTGCTGCGCTCGCGCGGGATCAAAACCATCGTCTTTGTCGGCATCGCCAGCAATGTCTGCGTCGAATCGACCCTGCGCGATGCGTTTCATCTGGAATATTTCAGCGTGATGCTGGAGGATGCCACCCATCATCTTGGCCCCGATTTCGTCCATCAGGCCACGATCTACAATGTCGAGAAATTCTTCGGCTGGGTCAGCACGGTGGGCGATTTCTGCGGCAGCTTGGGGCAATTGCCCAAGGGAGGGGAATGATGCCTTTTGAACCGATTAATCCGCCGCAATTTCCCGCCCCCATCGCGCCTTATTCCGCAGGCGCGAAGGCGGGCAATACGGTCTATGTCTCGGGCGTGCTGGCGCTGGGCGAAGGGGGCGTGGTGCTGCATGTGGGCGACGCGGCGGCGCAGACTCGCCATATTCTGGACGTGATCAAGATCACGCTGGAGGCGGCGGGGGCGACCATGGCCGATGTGGCCATGAACCATATCTTTCTGAAAGACCTGAACGATTACGCAGCCTTCAATCAGGTCTATGCGCAATATTTCCCCGGCGACAAGCCCGCGCGCTATTGCATCCGCGCCGATCTGGTCAAACCGGATTGTCTGGTCGAAATTGCCAGTGTGGCGCATATCGGCTGATGCCGGGCGGGGCGGACCTTTATTACGAAGAACACGGGCGCGCCGATGCGCCGCCCTTGATCCTGTCGAGCGGGCTGGGCGGATCGGCGGCCTATTGGCGGCCCAACATTGCCGATCTGGCCCGCCATTTCCGCGTGATCGCCTATGACCATCGCGGCACGGGGCGCAGCGACCGCGCCTTGCCCGAGCATGTGACGCTGGCCGACCTTGGCGCGGATATGCTGGCGCTGATGGACCGGCTGGGGATCGCGCGGGCCGCGATCATCGGCCATGCGATCGGCGGCATGGCCGCGCTGGAGGCCGCCCGCGCCGCGCCTGAAAGGGTGGAGCGGATCGTCATCATCAACGGCTGGGCGCGGCTTGATCCGCAGACGGCGCGCTGTTTCGATGTGCGTCTTGCGCTGTTGCGCCATGCGGGCCCGGCGGCCTATCTGGAGGCGCAGCCCTTGTTCCTCTTCCCGCCCGACTGGCTGAGCGAGCATGACGCGGCTCTGCGCAAGGAAAGCGAGCATCATCTGGCCCATTGGCCGGGCGACGCGGCGATGGAAAAGCGCATTGCGGCGGCGCGCAGATTTGACGCCATGCCTTGGCTGCATCATGTTGTCTCGCCCGTTCTCGCCATCAGCGCGGCCGATGATCTCTTGGTTCCGTGGCGCAATGCGCAGGCGCTGGTGCAGGCCCTGCCGCAATCGGTGCATCGTCATTTCGACTGGGGTGGCCACGCGCTCAATGTCACCGCATCGCAAAGGTTCAACCGCGACACCCTCGACTGGCTGACCAGCGGGGCCGCGCCTATCGGGAGCTAGCCCCATGCAAGTCGGCGTTTTTGTCCCCATCAACAACAACGGCTGGCTGATCAGCGAGAACGCCCCGCAATACCACCCCAGCTTTGACCTGAACAAACAGATTGCGCAGAGCGCCGAGAAATACGGGCTCGATTTCCTGCTCTCCATGATCAAATTGCGCGGATTTGGCGGCAAGACCGAGTTCTGGGAATATGGGCTGGAGAGCTTTACACTGATGGCGGGGCTGGCGGCGGTTACGGAAAAGATCAAGATCTACGCCACCTGTCCCACGCTGATCATCCCGCCCGCCTTTGCCGCGCGCATGTGCAGCACCATCGACAGCATCAGCCATGGCCGCTTCGGCCTCAACCTGATCACCGGATGGCAGCCGCCCGAATATACCCAGATGGGCATTTGGCCGGGCGATGAGCATTTCCGCAACCGCTATCAGATGCTCGATGAATATGCCCATATCCTGCGCGAATTGTGGGAAACCGGCGTATCCGATTTCAAGGGCGACTATTACCGGATGGAAGATTGCCGCGTCCGGCCCCAGCCGCAGGGGAATATGAAGATCATCTGCGCGGGCTCCTCCGATGCGGGGCTGGCCTTTTCGGCCAAATGGGCCGATTATGCCTTTTGTCTGGGCAAGGGCGTCAATACGCCCACCGCCTTTTCCTTCAACAATGAACGCCTTGCCAAGGCGCTGGAGGCCACGGGGCGCGATGTTCAGGTCTTTGTACTGGTGATGGTGATCGCCGCCGAAACCGACGAAGAAGCGATGGCCAAGTGGAAGAGCTACAATGATGGCGTGGACCTTGAGGCCATCGCATGGCTGGCCGAACAGGGGGCCAGGGACAAGGTCAACACCGACACCAATGTCCGCCAACTGGCCGCACCGGAGGGCGCGGTAAACATCAATATGGGCACGCTGGTCGGTTCCTATGCCAGCGTGGCGCGCATGCTGGACGAGATCGCGCTGGTGCCCAATACCGGCGGTGTGCTGCTCACCTTTGACGATTTTGTCGAAGGGGTGGAGGCTTTCGGTACCCGCATCCAGCCGCTGATGAAAAGCCGGGCCTAGGCGTGATCAACGGCGGCTGGCCGCATCCTCATCCCAATCCGCATTCGCGGCGAGCGAAGCAAATTCCCCCGGCCAATCCGCCGCCCATGCCGCCTTTTGTGCCTTATCGGCCCAACTGGCGCTGATCCCGGCCATCATCATGGCCCGCAGGTCATCACGGCTGGCGCCCATATGGCTGTACATCAATTCCCATGCCCCCGCCGGGCTGACGCGGTGCAATTGGGGGTCGTCGCTGTTGGGGTGGACCGACAGGCCCATGCCGATCATCGCGCGGATCGGGTGATGTTGCGCCCAATCCTCGGGCGTCATGGTGCGCAGGTAATAGGAATTGGTCGGCACCACGGTGAACACCATGCTCCGCGCGCGCAGGGTTTCGGCGAAATCGGGATTGTCGATCACGGTATAGCCATGGTCGATCCGATCCACGCCCAGTTGATCGACGGCTATGGCCACATTGGTCCATGGCATCCCGAATTCCCCGGCATGGGCGGTGGCGCGCAGGCCATTGTTCCGCGCCAGAGCATAGGCCGGGGCAAACCATTCGGGCGGGCCATCATTTTCGCGGTAATCGATGCCGATGCCCGGAACGCGCGGATGGCGATGGGCCAGCATCGCCTCGACCATGGCGATGGCCTGCGCGGGCGGGGCCTCGCGGTCGATGGCGGGGATGAGGAGCGAGGAGATCGGCGCGGCTTCCATCGCTTCCACCATCGCCTGCTGGATCTCGCCATAGGGGATGGCATGGGCGGCAAGGGTCGCGGTGGGGTTCCAGAAGAATTCGGCGTGGCGGACGTTATCGGCCGCCGCATCCTCCAGATATTCGCGCACCAGCCGGGCGATATCCTCAGGCGCGCGCAGTAAATGCTGCTCCATCGCGCGCAAGGCATGGAGTACGCCCACCGGCTTGCGCCCCCGCGTGTAAAGCCCCGCAGCCATATCGGCGGGGATGGGCGCATCATAGCGGTGCGCCAGATCGCGAAATGTCTCCTCGCGCATCGCGCCCAGCAAATGGCAATGCAGTTCCACCTTGGGCAGGCGTTTAAAGAAGGCGCGCTGATCCGGGCTGATCACCCGTCCCGTGGCCGAGGGGGGCAGCACCGAGAGCGTTTCTTCCATGGCAATCGGCATCGCGGCGGCTCTCAACGGTGGACGGTGGTGTAGAGGTAATAGGCCAGCGGCAGCGAGAGCAGCAACAGGCCCGGCGACACCTGCCGCGCCCGCCCGCCGAGCAGGCAGACCGCCACATAGGACACCAGCCCTACGGCGATGCCCGTGCCGAAACTGTTGGCGATCAGCGTGGCCAGCAGCATCAGCACCGGGGGCAGGGTTTCCTCCAGCCTTTCGCCGCCCAATTGCCGCAGCGAACCCATCATCCCCGCGCCCACAAGGATCAGCGCCGGGGCGGTCGCCTGTTTGGGGATTGCCATGGCCAGCGGGATGGCAAGCAGAGAGGCGAGATAGCACAGCGAGGCGGTGATCGGCACCAACCCGGTGCGCCCGCCTGCGCTTGCCCCCGCCGCCGATTCCACCAGCGCTGTGCCGCCGGGAATGCCCAGCACCGGGCCGAATGTGGCCGCCAGTGCATCGACCAGAAAGGGGCGGTCGATCTGGGGCAGATTGCCCTCACCATCGGTCAGCCCCGCCTTGGCCCCGACGGCCAGCGTGGTGCCCATGGTGGAGAAGAATTCGGCGACGAAATAGGCAAAGAGATAGGGCAGGGCCTTGATGGTGAACACCGCCGCCCAATCGACATGGCCCAGCACGGGCCCCATGGCGGGGGGCAGACCCAGCGGAGCGGCGGGCGCGTGGGTGATGCCCAGAACCGCGCCCAGCCCCGCCGCCGCGATGATCCCGGCAAGGATCGCGCCCGGCACGCGCCGCGCCTGAAGCGCTACCGCCACGCCCAGCCCGACCAGCGCCATTTGCGGCCCGGGTTGCGAAAAATCGCCGAGCGAGAGCGCATTGGTCTTGGCATTGACCGAAACCATGCCCGCATCGCGGCATCCCAGCAGCGCGATGAACAGGCCGATCGAGGCCCCAAGCCCCAGCTTGATCTCACGCGGGACAAGGCGCATCACCCAGCCGCGCGCGCCGGTGATCGTCAGCAGCGTGAAGAGCACGCCCGAGGCCATCGCAATGCCCAGCGCCGATGGCCATGGCAAATGCTCGACCTGCGTCAGCGTGATCCCCAGCAACGCCGCCCCGCCGATGCCCGGCCCGACGATGAAGGGCAGGTTGGCGTAAAGCCCCATAGCCAGACTGCCCAGCGCCATGACGATTAGCGTGGCCGTGGTGGCCGCGCCCTGATCCATGCCGCCGCCCGAGAGCAGGCGCGGGATCACCACCACCAGATAGGCCGAGGCCATGAAGGTGGTGAGCCCCGCCACGGCTTCGCGCGGCAGGGTGGTGCCGCGTTCCGCCATGCGGTTGCGCCACAGGTTGGCGATCATTGGCGGGCCTGTGCGGTAAAGCGGGCGAGGAAGCGGGGCACGTCGATGCTCTCGACCACCTCGACGACCTGCTCACCGCGATGGGGGGCGAGGTCCTCCTTCCACATCTGCGCGGTGCCATAGCCCGCGCCGGGCATCAGATCGACATCCATGCGGGCGGTGAATTTCTTCGTCACCAATGTGGGATCAAGCGCCACGGCCACGGTCATTTCATCCCACAAAGGCTGATCAATGCGGGCATATTGGGCGATGTAGCGCGCGGTGGGCGTGCCCGATGCGCCGATCTGATCGACCAGCGCCCGCGTCATGCGGGCCGAGGTGGTGACATTGCCCACCACGGTGATCTTCCGCCACGGCGCGTTCAGCACGATATGGGCGGCCTCGGGGTCAAAGATGAAATTGAAATCGGTGGCATAGTCGGCATTGTCCAGCACGCGGGCGGCCTGCATGTCATAGCCGCCGCCCTGCATGGTGATGCCCTTGGCCTTGGCGGCGATGTCGGGGGCAATGCGCAGCGCCAGCGCGATATTGGTCAGCGGCCCGGCGCAGATGATCGTCACCTGTCCCGGATGGGCGCGCACGGCCTCGATCAGGCGGTGGACGGCATCCTGCGCCACCGGCCTGATGGTGGGCGCGCCCTCGGCCATCGGGGGGACCAGATCGGGATCTTCGGGGTGATATTGGCGGCCCGGTTTGGGCGCGTTCCATGCTCCCTTCCACGGGATCGGGCCAAAGCGGGCCTCCCACGCCTTCATTTCGGGCAGGGAGCGGATGAGCGGGGTCTGCGCGCCCTTGGCCACCGGCACATCGGCGCGACCGGCGATTTCGAGGAAGCGAAGCGCGTGGCTCGTTTCCTCCTCCAGCCATTGGTCGCCGGTGACGACGCCAATGCCCAGAAGATTGACCTGAGGGTCGCGGATCAAAGGGATCAGGGCCTGAAGATTGCTCTGTCCGGGGCCGAGAAAGTCATTGTCGAACCACACCATGGCGCGACTGTCCGTCTCGGCAGGACGGCTGACAGGTTTGGGCGCAGCGGCCATGGTGAGGGACGCCATGGCGAGGGACGCGCTGCCCAGCAATGCCAGCCACAATTTCATGCCCTGATCCCCCTCCTGCTTATTTCGCTTCGGCCAGAACCAGCACGGTGGCCAGTTCATTGTTGAAGTTGCGCAGGTTGACCGGCTTTTCCAGCTTGAGCCCTTCGTCCAGCGAGTGGTTGCGGAAGGTTTCAAAGCCCGAGCCCAGCGTGAGCGCGGAAATGCCTTTGCTCATCGGGATGTTGCTGTCGGTCGATCCGGCGCTGTACTTGGGCGCGAAACCATTGGCCTTGGCCACGGCATCGGCCACCTTGACGATGCGCGAATCCATCGGCGTGGTGCCGCCGGGGCGGTCGCCCACCAGCTTGGCGTCATAGGTGATCTTGCCCTTGGCGGTCGAGCGCGCGGCGTTTTCGGCCGCCACCGCTTTGGGCAGGATCGACAGGAAGGTCTTTTCCTCGGCATCCAATTCCGCCTTGCCGTTCGAGCGCATGTCGATGGTCATGGCCGTGGCAAAGGGGATCGAGTTGACCGAGGTGCCGCCCTCGACGATGCCGACGTTATAGACCGTCTTGGGGTCGCTGGGCACCTGCATTTTGGCAAAGGCGGTCATGGCATTGGCCATCGCATAGGCCGGGTTGACCAGACCGAAATCGCCCATCGAATGGCCGCCCGGACCGTTGAACGTCACCTTGTAGCGGCGCGATCCGGTGCCCGCATTGGTGATGCGCTCGGGCTGGCCGGGTTCAAAGCTGATGAAATGGGTGATGCGGTCCTTGTACTTGCCCTGCGAGAACAGGTAGCGCACGCCCCGCAGGTCGCCCGGACCTTCTTCGCCCACATTGCCCATGAACAGGATGTCTGCCTTGGTCGAGAAGGCGCCCGCCTTCATCGCGCGGATAAAGGCCAGCAGGACGGGCAGGCTGCACGTATCGTCGCCGATGCCGGGGGCATAGAGCGTGTCGCCCTCGCGGCGCACCTTCACATTGGTGCCCTCGGGGAAGACGGTGTCGAGATGGGCGGTGATGACGATCAGCGGCGTTGCCTCGCCTTTCGCGCCGCCGGTGCCCGGGCGCAGACCCATGACATTGCCCACGCCGTCCATTTCAACGTCTTCCAGACCCTCGGCCTTGAGCATCGCCATATAGGCCTTGGCGCGCGCTTCTTCCTTGAAAGGGGGGGCGGCGATTTCGGTCAGGGTGATGATGTCCTGCACAATGCGGTCATAATCGCCCGCCAGCGAGGCGGTCGCCTTGGCGAATTTCGGGCTTTTCAGCAGCGCCTTCGCGGCGGCTTCCTCGGGCGTGGCGGCATGGGCCTGGGGCGCGGTCATCGCAACGGCGGCCAGCGAGGCAAAAGCAAGCAAAGTGTTACGCATGGAAAGACGTCCTCTCATTAGAAATTGCCGCGCAGGTTGATGCCGACGGTACGGGGCGTGGTGGTGGCGATGTAATCAGGCGTGCCGTTGACGGCCGAATAATAGCTCAGACCCTTGGCATCGACGAGGTTGCGCACATAGACATAGACGCCGTAGCGCTCGTTCTCGATCCCTGCGCGCAGGTTGACCTGCGCATATTTGCCATAGGTGCGATAAAGCGCGTTGGTGGGGTTAAGCTGGGTCGTCATCTTGCCGGTATAGTTGAAATCGGCACGCATCATGCCTTTCCAGGCGCTGTTGATCTGCCAGCCATACTCGGCGCCCGCGCTGGCCGTGGTGCGCGGAATGCCGGTCAGGATATTGCCCACGCGGCCCGCCGCCGTCACTTCGGAATTGACCTGATCGGCCGTCAGGCGCGGATAGACCACCGAGAGCGAGCCGTTGAGGAACAGGCCCTTGGTCGGCGTGCCGCTCAGTTCCGCTTCAAAGCCTTCGATCCGCGCCGCGCCGACATTGCTGATATAGCTGAAATTGCCATAGGTGGCCTGAACCGAGGTCTGCATGTTGGTCCAGTCGATGCGATAGACGTCGGCGTTGAAGGTCAGCTTGCGGTCGAACCACTGGCTCTTGAAGCCCACTTCATAGTTCCACAGCGAGTCGGCCATATATTGCGTGGCCGAGGCGGGAATGCCGGGCGTCAGGTTCGCGCCGCCGGGGCGGAAACCCTGCGATGCGGTGGCATAGACCATCAGGTCGCGGGTGGGTTTCAGCTCGACGTTGTATTTCTGGATAAAGCCGTCGGCATTGGCGTTGACCTCGGTGTAGGCCATCGGCGTCTGGCCGTTGAAGTAATTGTAACCGAGATAGGCGCCGCCCACGATCTTCTTGTAATGATAATGGCGCAGGCCCGCCGTGACCGTCAGGATGTCGATCGGGCGATAGGAGAGTTCGCCGAACTGCGCGGTCTGGTTGATGACATCGCGCACAAACCGCGAGCCGAGATCGACCAGCGGTTCGCGCATCATGCCCGTGCCGGGAACGCCTGCGAACACGGTGGTGTCCACCCGGTCCTTACGGTTTTCAAAGAAGGCGCCCAGCGTATAGTTCAAACGGCCCTTGCCATCGGAATTGAGGCGCAGTTCGTTGGTGACATTTTCCACCCAGCGCGGCTGATAATTGCCGATGGGCATCTGGCTGTTGGCCCAGCCGAGGTAATTGGCGCGCAATTGGGCCGAGGTATAACCGCCCGCGCTCGATGCGCAATTGCTCGACGATGTGGTGGTGCCCGATGCGCCGGTTTGGAGCAGCGAGCCTGAATAGGTGTTCTGATAGAGGCCGCAATAGCGATAGGAATTGGCCACCGACTGGTAATTGTCGCTGTTGTCGTTGGTCTGGCGCACATCCCAGCGATAGTAGCCGTTGGCCAGCGAGATCGTGCCGATCGGCGTGTTCCACTTGGTGTCGAGCGAGAAGATCTTCTGCTTGTCGATGGCGGGCGTATAGATGCGCAGGCCCGACGTATAGGTGCCCACCGAAGGCGCCCAGAGCGAGGTGCCGCCGGTGTGCTGGTCCTGGATGATGCCCATGAAATTGATGCGCAGATTGTTGGTCGGGCGGAAGCCCAGCATCAGGCGCCCGCCCGTGGTCATCACGCTGTTCATGTTATAGCGGCCGATGGAGGGATCATCGACAAAGCCGCCCGTGCGCTGGCGATAGAGCACGAGGCGCGCGGCCAGCAGATCCTCGATGATCGGCAGGTTGACCGCGCCCTTGATGCTGTAGCCGGTGCCGCCGTCCTTGGTGGTTTCCGCGCCCGCATCGACGGCGGCTTCATACTTCTTGAGGTTCGCCTGCTTGAAGAGCACACGCAAAGTGCCGCCCATCGAGCCGGAGCCGTAAAGCGTGCCCTGCGGCCCGCGCAGCACTTCGAGGCGTTCGGTGTCGAACAGGTTGAGGTTGGGGGTCGAGCCCGACGGGTCCGAGGTCGTGCCCGCAGGCCCGGTCAGCGGCACTTCGCCGAAATAGACGCCAACGGTGGCCTCGCCCGCAGTCTGGATGCCGCGGATCGAAACGCGGGTGCGGCCCGATTCGCTGGAGAGCAGGTTGAGGCTGGGGACCGAGCGCGCCACATCGGCAATGCCCGCCGCGCCCATGTTGTTGAGCATGTTGCCGCTCATCGCGGTGATCGCCAGCGGGGTGTCCTGCACGCGGGTTTCGCGCTTCAGGGCGGTGACGACGATATCGTCGCCCTGCCCCGCCGTCTGCGCCAAAGCGGGGGCGGCCGCCAGTGTGGAAACCGCCAGTGTGGAAACCGCCAATCTGGATACCGATCGCAGCAGCGCTGCACCAAACTTCATGTTCATAGTCCATCCCTCATGTGCGAGTCGCAAAACCGGCATTGGGTCCGCAATGGCTTGGCGCCGGCCTTCTGCCGGGCGGCGCGGCCCATCGCGAGGCCACCGGAATCGTGCTGCTTGCCCTGTTCGTCCTCTCGCAGAATCAGAGGCTAAGGCCGCCCGCCTGTCATCAAGCTGTCATGCCGGGACCGACCATCTGGCGCGTTTTGCGTATTTTGGCGTAAGAGCCTGTGGTGCCATTCCCTGTGTCCGTCTCAGGCAATGGAGGGAATTTTGCGCATTCTGATCGTGGAGGATGATCCGCGTCTGGCGCGCGGCATGGCGGCCTCGCTGGAGGCGGCGGGCTTTGCCGCCGATGTCGCGCATAATGGCGAGGATGCCGCCGCTCTGGCCGCCCGCGATCCGTTCAATGCGATCATTCTCGATCTGGGCCTGCCCGATGGCGATGGGCTGGATCTGTTGCGGCTGCTGCGACGGCGGGGAGACAGCACGCCGATCATGATCGTGACCGCGCGCGATGCGGTGGACGACCGGGTGGCGGGGCTGGATTACGGGGCGGATGATTATATGGCCAAGCCCTTCCACCCGCGCGAGCTGGAATCGCGGGTGCGCGCATTGGTCCGGCGCAGCATCGGCAGCCCCGATCCGGTGCTGCGCGTGGGCGCGCTGACTCTGGACCGTTCGACGCGGCGGGTCGCGCTGGCCGATACGCCGCTTGATCTGCGCCGCCGCGAGATGGCGGTGCTGGAAACGCTGATGGGGCGGCCGGGCAAGGTCGTGCCCAAGGACCGCATGGCCGCCGAGGTCTTTGCCCTTTCCGAAGCGGTCGCGCCCAATGCGCTGGAGGTCTATGTGGGGCGCCTGCGCCGCAAGCTGACGCCGGGCGGGCCGACCATTCATACGGTGCGCGGGCTGGGCTATATGATTGATGCCCATTAAAGCCCGCCTGCTGCCGCGCTCGCTGCCCAAATCGCTCAGGGGTCATCTGACCGTGGTGGTGATGGTGCCGCTGGTGGTGCTGGTGACGATCTTTGCCACGATCACCTGCTGGATGATCGATTCCTCGATGAACGATACGTCGGACCGGATTCTGGTCGGTTCGACCCGCTTGATCAGCCGCGCGGTCAATTATGATCCGGGGCTTAAGGACCGCCTGTTGCCGCTGGCCGTGGGGCTGTTGCAACGCCGTTCGGCCCCGGTCACGCATTACAGCATCTATGACGGCGACCGCCTGATTGCCGGGCGGGCCGACCTGCGCCCGCCGCCTGATTATTCGGCCGACGGGCGGCTGACCGGCCCGCTGCATCCGGGCGCGCGATTTACGCTGACCTCTCGCGATCCGGTGCTGGTGCGCGGCTATGTCGATCCGCGCGATGCCGATGGGGTGGTCCAGCCCGCCTATCTGCACAATGGCCTGTTGAACGGGCGCCTGGTGCGGATCGCCACGGAAATGAGGCGTCTGGCGGGCAATGGTCATCTGGTCGCGGTGCAGGTGGCCGATTTTCTTGAAAACCGCGAAATTTCCACGCGCGTCTATTTCCAGCGCGTGGTCAGCGCCAGCGTGCTGGTCACGCTGATCGCGCTGCTGCTATTTTATTCGGCGCTGGCGTGGGGGCTGATCCCCTTTGCCAACCTCACCGAGCGGATTGCCGCCAGTGTGCGCGATCCGCTGCATTTTCAGCGCCTGCCCGATGGCGACGGACCGCGTGAGGCGCAGATGATCGCACGCGCCTATAATGCGCTGATGGCGCGGGCGGAGCGGGCGGTGGGTTCGCTGCGCCAGTTCACGTCGAACGCTTCGCATCAGTTGCGCACACCGCTGGCGGTGCTGCGGGTGCATCTTGATGTGCTGGAAACCTATGGCGCGCAAAGCCCGCAGGGCCAGATGGCGCTGGATGACATCGCGCATTCGGTCGATACGCTTGAGCGATTGCTGCAGCAATTGCTGGCGCTGGCCCGGCTGGATGAACAGGTCGAGTGCAGCACGGGTCGGTTCGACCCCGCGCTGGTGGCCACCGATGTGATCGCTGCGCGCCTGCCTGCATTGCAGCGCGCCGATGTCGATATCAGCTTTGAGGAAAGCGGCCATGGGCTGGCGATGGGCGAGGCGGGGCTGGCGGCCGAGATGTTGGGCAATCTGCTCGACAATGCGGTGGCCTATAACCGGCCCGGCGGCAGGGTGGTGGTGCGGGTGCTAAGTCGTGGCGGGGCGGTCCGGGTGGAAATCGAGGACGATGGCCCCGGTATTCCCCCCGCCGAGCGCGAGAAAGTGTGGGAGCGGTTCTATCGCATGGCCGCCAATGCCAACAGCAGCGGCAGCGGGCTGGGCCTGCCGATCGTGCGGGCGCTGGCCGAGCGGATGGGGGCGACGGTCGGCCTGGGTGAAGGGGCCGAGGGCCGCGGTACGCGCGCGATCATCCATTTCCGTCCGGCCGATCAGGAGGAAATGTTGCTTGCCCCTTCGCCGGACGCGCATGAGGCCGCCCCGTGACAGGATGCTGACAGGCAGGCTGTTTCACACCAATCCCTCCCATGGCCACACTCAATCCCTCCTCGCCCTCGTCTCCATTGCGCTGGTCGCGGCCCCTGCCGCATTGGCCCCTGCTGGCGGGGCTGGTGATCGGCACGCTGGCGGGCGCGCTGGTGCATGTCGTGCCGGTGGACCGGGCGGCGCTGGATTTCGTGCTGATCAATCTGGTGCGCCCGGTTGAACAATTGTTTCTTCAGGTGCTGTTCCTGCTGATCCTGCCCATGGTTTTTTCTGCGATCGTTACGGGCCTTGCGCGGCTGAGGGGACGGGCCATGGTGCGCGACCTGCTGCTGCGGCTGTTTGCCGCGATGCTGGGCATGACGGTGGTTTCGGCGGTGATAGGCATGGCCATGGCCAATCTGTTCCGTCCGGGTGAGGGCATGGCCATCGACCTGCACCAGAACCCGGGCGGGCCTGCGCGGACCGGCGATGAAAGCAGCCTGCTCGACCTGCTGCTGGCCCGACCGGTGATGGCGTTGGTGGTGATGTCGGTGCTGGTCGGCTTTGCCATCAGCCGCAACCACGGCCGCAATCGCAATATCCGCCATCTGGTGCTGACCACCGAGGGCCTGTTCGAGGTGGGCATGTCGATTGTCACGCTGGTGGCGCGCTTTGCGCCGGTGGCGGTGCTGTGCGTGATGTTCGACATGACGGCGGTGTTCGGCTGGACGCTGCTGGTGCATCTCTCGGGCTATTTCAGCGTGGTGGTGGCCGCGCTTTGCCTCCATCTGCTGGTGGTTTCGGTGGGGCTGGCGTGGATGATGGGCGATGTCAGCCCGGCCCGGTTCCTGCGTTCGCTGCGCTCGGTGATGGTGATTGCCTTCACCACGTCATCCTCCTTTTCCACCCTTCCGGCCGCGCTCCATGCCGCAGAGCAGGATTTGGGCCTGCCCGCGCGGGTGGCGCGCACGACGCTGGGGCTGGGATGCGTGGCCAATCAGGGCGGCACGATCATCTACACCACGGTCACGGTAATCTTTCTGGCCCAGTGTTTCGGGATGGAATTGACCGCGTGGCAGCAGTTCATGGTGTTTGGCCTGTCGATTCTGGCCGGATTGGGCACGATGGGCGTTCCGGCTGGCAGTCTGCCGCTGACCACGATGCTGCTGGCGCTGCTTCATGTGCCCAATGAGGGGATCGGCCTCATCATCGGCATCGACCGGTTGATGGACATGTGCCGCACGGTGCCCAATGTGGTGGGCGATCTGGCCGTGGCCGCCGCCTTGCGCCGAAGCGGCGAGGATGACACCTAAGGCTAGGCTTGTAATGGCGCCGGGGCAGGGGCTGTTGGTGGCAATTGACGTAGGCGTTGTGCTGCTCGATCCGGCGGGCAAGGCGCGGTCCTTGCCGATCTGCGTCGCAGGCCGCTATAAGCCGACGCCCGGCCCAACCCGATCAACCGCCACGCGGCCTTTGCGGCCGACATAACCGCCTGTGAAAGCACGTCAATCATGAACACGCCTCTTGACACCCTGAACGCCGCCCTTGCCGTCTGCCCGTTGGTGGCGATCCTGCGCGGGGTCCGCCCCGACGAAGTGGAAGCGATTGGCGACGCGATCATCGATGCGGGCTTTTCCATGATCGAGGTGCCGCTCAATTCGCCCGATCCGTTGGCCTCGATCGCGCTGCTGGCCAAGCGCTGCGGACCGCAGGTGCTGGTGGGCGCGGGCACGGTGCTGACCACCGCCGATGTCGCCGATGTCAAGGCGGCGGGCGGCACGCTCATCATCTCGCCCAATGTGAACACCGATGTGATCCGGGCCAGCGTGGCGGCGGGCATGATCTCCCTGCCCGGGTTTTATACACCCACCGAGGCGTTTGCGGCGCTGGAGGCGGGGGCCACGGGGCTCAAGCTGTTCCCCGCCGAAGGGGCAAGTCCAGCCTATATGAAAGCCCAGCGCGCGGTGCTGCCCAAGGATCTGCCCTTGCTGGCGGTGGGCGGGGTGACGCCGGACAATCTGGCGCAATGGCGCGCGGCCGGGGCGCAGGGGGCAGGGCTTGGTTCGGCGCTGTATCAGGCGGGCCTCTCGGCGGCGGAAGTGGGCGAACGGGCTCGGGCCTTTGTCGCGGCTTGCGGGTGAAGCGGGCGGGCGCATGTGTCGTCTGGCGTTAACATGGCGCGGGCATTAAGGCGCGCCGCCGCAACACGGCCGCAAAGGAGGACACAAGCCCGATGAACACCCCCAACCCGGCCCAGATCGCCGCCCTGTTCGATGTCGATCTGATCGGCCTTATCACCAGCTTCATCTGCCTGCTTACCGCCTTTGTACTGGGCACGCTGATCGGGCTGGAGCGGCAATGGCGCCAGCGCTCGGCGGGCCTGCGCACCAATGTGCTGGTGGCGGTGGGGGCGGCGGCCTTTGCCGATCTGGGGCTGCGCGTGGCGGGTGTTGATGGCGGTGTGCGGGTGATTTCCTACGTGGTGTCGGGCATCGGCTTTCTGGGCGCCGGGGTGATCATGAAGGAGGGCACCCATGTGCGCGGCCTCAACACGGCGGCCACGCTCTGGGCCAGCGCGGCGGTGGGCAGTTTTGCGGGCGCGCGCAAACCGGCCGAGGCGGTGCTGGTGGCGATGTTTGTGCTGGCGGGCAACACGCTGCTGCGCCCGTTGGTCGATGCGGTCAACCGGCGCCCGATGGATCCGGAGGAAACCGAGGCGCTCTACCGCGTCCATGTCGTCTGCCCCGCCGAAGGCGTTTCGCAGGCGCGCGACCTGTTGTTCGAGGAACTGGAAACCCACCATTATCCCATCCGCGAGATCGAAACGCTGGCCGATGGCGAGGTGCATGTTGAATTGGCCGCGATCCTGGTGCCCACCACGGCCAATCCGGTCGATCTGGACGCGATCACTGCCCATATCGCGCGCCATGACGGCATTATCAGCGCCACCTGGACCGTCAGCGCCACCAACTGAGGTGGCCTTTGGCGGCGGGAGGGCTTAGGGTCGCGGCCATGCCTTTTGCTTTGCCCTCCCGCAACCGCCTCGCCCTGGCCCAGACCCTGCGCGTCATGATCGCTTGCCTTGCCACCTATTGGCTGGCCTCGCTGCTGGGATTGAAACAGGGCTATTGGGCTATTTTCACCGTGCTGATCGTCATGCAGGGTTCGCTGGGGGCGACGGCCACGGCGGCCTTTGACCGGTTGATTGCGACGATTGCCGGGGCTTTGCTGGGCGGTGTGGTGGTGATGGTTGTTCCGCGCGAACCCTTGGCGACGGGGGCCGCGTTGATCTGCATGTCGGGCATCCTGACCTATGCCGCCGTGCGCCAGCCCCGCCTGCGCAGCGCGGCGCTGACCTCGGCCATCGTGCTGCTGACGCGCTCGCCCGACATTCCGGTGGGGATCTTTGTCATCGACCGGATCATCGAGATCACACTGGGCGGTGCGATTGGCGTGATGGCGAGCCGGTTCATCCTGCCCGTACCTTCACGCGGGGCGATGATCACGCGCTTTTGCGAGATCCTTGAGACGATGGCGCAATTGCTGAATGCTCAGGCCGACGCCGTGGCGCGGGGCGAGGCGCTGATCTCGGCGGAGGCCAGCATCGCCCTGCGCCAGTCGCTGGTGGCGACCGAGGCGGTCTTGAACGATGCGAGGCGCGAAAGGGCGATGGGGCTGGTGCGCGAGGATGTGTCCGATGCCATCCCGCGCACGCTCTGGCGTATCCGCAATGGCATGGCCCAGATCGGTCTGATATTGCGGACGCCGTTTCCGCCCTCTGCGCTGGCGCTTGTCGGCCCGGCGGTGGAGGGGATGCTGCGCGCCCATGCGCAATCGGCGCGCGATGCGGCCTCGGCCCTTTCCGGCGGTGGGGTCGTGGCGCAACATGCCGAGGCCGCCGAGGCCTTTGAGCAGGCCTTTGTCACACTGCAACATTCCGATGAGGCCCGCGCCATCCCCTTTGACGCCATGGGGCAGGTGTTCGGCATGGCCTTCGCCCTGCGCCGGATGCAGCAGGACTTCCTCGATCTGGGCGAGCGGATCGCGGAGTGCCGATAGGATTGCCAACCGATGGTGGATGATCATCCAAGGCCGCGCGATTGGCGCGGGATGGACAAATTTCGCTTGGGGGTGGGCAAAGAGGAATAGTTAGGGCTGGATAAATACTCTATTATAATAATAGACATTATCCCTTTGCGCGGAGCCCATCATGTCCTCCCATCCCGAATTTCCGCTGGTGCTGACGGTGCCGGGCCTCGACAATTCCGGCCCCGATCATTGGCAAACCCGTTGGGAAGCGCTGCATCCGCGCTGTCTGCGGGTCAATCTGGGCCAATGGGATCGGCCCCATCGCAATTCTTGGGTCAACCAGCTCAACCTTGCCCTGCGCAGCGTCGAAGGCCCGGTGCTGCTGGCCGCGCACAGCCTGGGCTGCCATGCGGTGGCGGCTTGGGCGGCGATGGAGCCGGATGCGGCCTCGCTGGTGGCGGGCGCTTTGCTGGTCGCGCCGCCGGAGGTCGATTTCTTCCCGCTCGACCCCCGCGTCAGCGCTTTCTCGCCCACGGCCTCCGGTCCTTTGCCCTTTCCCGCGCTCTTGGTGGCCAGTCGCAATGACCCCTATTGCGGGCAACCGGCGGCGCGGGTGCTGGCGCGCATGTGGGGTGCGCAATTTATGGATGCTGGATCGCAGGGCCATATCAATGCCGAGAGCGGCTTGGGCGATTGGGATGAGGGCTGGCGGTTGCTGACCCATCTGGCCGATGGCCGCCCCGCGCCGGTGGCGGGCGTGCAGGCGGCGGCGCCTGCACGCTGAACGCCTATTTCGCGCAGGCAGGGTCCGGTTTGCCCGCCCATTCCACCGCCTGGGTCAGCATCCGGCGGTAATTGGCATCGGCAAAGCTGGAGGGCGGATGGCCGATGGCGGAATAAAAGGCGCGGCCACGGCCCACGCAATGTTTCCAGGCGATGGGATGATCGGCCCCCATGCGCAGATAGGCGGGCGGATCATAGCTGGCCTCATCCAGCGTGGCCAGCACGCGCACGCCCTTGAGGCGCGGATTGGCGCGGAAGGAATACCATTCGTCGGTCATCGTGAATTGCGCCGGAAGCCCGCGCGTCACCGCGTCCTGCCCTTCGATGCGCAGCGTGGCGGGTCGGAATTGCGGATTGGCCGGATGGCCCAGAAAGACCGCGCCCACCAGAGAGTCGGTGTACCAGTCCCAGAACGTCGCCGGATCGCCCGCCGCGCCGTGAATGCCGACAAAGCCGCCGCCAAGCTCGATCCAGTCCTTGAGCGCGCGGCGCTGGGGCAGGGTCAGCGCATCGCCGCTGATATTGTTCCACACGACCAGATCATAGCGGGCCAGCACCCCGGGCCGGATCGCGCCGCCCTTGTCGGTGACCTGCATCGACCAGCCGTTTTCCTGCGCCAGCCCTTGCAGCGCCTCGCGCGCGGCGCCCACCGATTTGGCGTCGAGGAAGCCGTTGATCTTTTCAAACACCAGTACATGCAGCCCCTTGCCCGAGGGGCGCGGGTCGGCGCGATCATGGTCGTAACGCGCGCATCGGGTGATTTGGTCGGCGGGCGTGACCGGCAATTGCCGCAGCCGCGCGTCCAGTTTCGCCAGCAGGGCAGGGTCCTTGGGCGCACCGGCCTGACCGCTGGAAAACACGCCGCGCAGGGTAACGATGGCGCTGAAGGTGGGGGCCTTGGTGCCGGTCAGGAAGGGGGTGAGTCCGGTAAAGCTCTCGCCCAGTTCCGCAGCCGCCGCCGCCTTGGCCGCCGGGTTGAGCAACACGTCGATCAGCGGACTGTCGATCGAATAGGGCGCCTGCGCCATCGGGCAATCCATGACCGGGCCGGAAGCGGCGGTTTCGCTGGGAGTGGCGGTTTGGCTGGGAGCGGCAAGAGCAGGCTGGGCCAATCCGGCGCCCAACACTCCCATCAGCAGCTTTGTCCTTTTTATCATGCGCATATCCGGGCCCTCTCTTTATCGATTGGCGCCCATCATGGCCTGATTGCGCTAACATTGCCATATGAGATTGTGCAGGGCCCGATCGCGGCCCGATATGCGGGGAAAAGAAACATGGCAAGACCGCCCCGCCGCGCTGGACATTGCCGGGGATAGGGCGATATAGCGCCCGCCAATTCCCGATTGGCAGGAGCATAAGAGATCATGCTGTTGCGCAAGCATTAAGACCGCCGGACACCAAGCTTTCATGCCGACTATCAGCCTGATTATCCCCGCCTTCAACGAAGAGGACTATTTGCCCGCATGCCTTGATGCGGTCATGCGGAATGTGGCGGGCAAGGCGTTCGAGATCATCGTCGTCGATAACAACAGCACCGATGGCACGAAACAGGTGGTCGAACGTTATCCGGGCGTGACCTATGTGTTCGAGGCGGAAAAGGGCATCACGCGCGCCCGCCAATGCGGTTTCAAGGCGGCCAAGGGCGACATTCTGGCCTATGTCGATGCCGACACCCTGCCGCCTGCGGGCTGGGTCGAACAGATCATCGAGCAGTTCGATAAGGACCCCAAGCTGGCCTGCCTGTCCGGCCCCTACAGCTTTTACGATGTCAGCGGGTTGCGCAATGCGATCTCGAACGCATGGTTCGTGGCCGCGCGTCCGCTCTACAATTTCACCGGCTATATGCTGGTGGGCGGCAATTTCGCCATCCGGCGCGAGGCGCTGACCAAAATGGGCGGATTTGACGCCACGATCGAATTTTACGGCGAGGATGTGGACATCGCCAAGCGCGCGAAGAAGCAGGGCAAGGTGCTCTTCTCGCCCCGCTTTGTTATGCCCACATCGGGCCGCCGCATGGCGCGTCAGGGTTTTGCCAAAACCGCCGCGATCTATTTCATCAATTATTTCTCGATCGCCTTTCGCGGCAAGCCCGCCACAAAGAGCTATCTGGACATTCGCTGAGGCGATAGTCCATCCCCCGGAACGCCTGCCGCCGCCCATGGCGGTGGGCGGCCCCTTATGATGACAGGAAATCGCGTGACCAAGGCAATCAAACTGAACCTGACCGAGGACGAGGCCGAAATCATCGTCGATGCGCTGGAGGCCGATATGGAAGGCTATCTGGAATCGGCGAAGGAAGCGCGCGGCAATGCCAATCGCGAAGACGTAAAGACCTTCAGCGAGGCGGCCGAGCGCATCGGCGCGCTGCTCAACAAGGTGCGCGCGCTGCTCGATTGAGCCTGACGGGGGCCGCCGCGGCAAGCGGGGGCCGATGGCATGAAAGGACCGGCGACCGACATGGACCGCGCGGGCAAGGCTGACGCGCCGGATGGCGCCGCACTGGCGGCTGTATGCATGGCCGGGGCGCAGGTGTCGGTCAATGTCGGCGCGGCGCTGGGCAAGACGCTGTTTGCCAGCGTCGGCCCGGAGGGCGTGGCGGCGCTGCGCACGTCGATTGCCGCCATCCTGCTGCTGACGATTGCGCGGCCATGGCGCGCGATGCCTGCGCGCAGGCATATGGGCTGGCTGCTCCTTTACGGGCTGACGCTGGGCAGCATGAACCTGCTGATCTATGCCGCCTTTGCGCGCATTCCCATTGGCGTTGCCGTGGCCATCGAGATTTGCGGGCCGCTGGGGGTGGTGCTGGCCACCAGTCGCTCCCTGCGCGATTTTCTGTGGCTGGGACTGGCGATCGGCGGCCTGTTGCTGCTTGCCCCATGGCCGGGTGTTGGCGCGCGACTCGATCCGGCGGGCATCGGTTTTGCGCTGGCGGCTGCCTTGGCGTGGGCGCTCTACATCCTGTTTGGTAAGCGCGCCGCGCAGGTGAAGGGCACCACGGCGGTGGCGCTGGGCATGACGATCGCCTGCTGTATCACGCTGCCTTTCGGTGTGGCGGCGGCGGGTGGGCGGCTGCTTGATCCCTCGGTGCTGCGGCTGGGGATCGGGGTGGCCCTGCTCTCCAGCGCCTTGCCCTATGCGCTGGAAATGAAAGCGCTGGGCCATTTGAGCACCCGCGCGTTCGGGGTGCTGACCAGTGCGGCCCCTGCCGTGGCGGCGCTGGTCGGCTTCGTCATTCTGGGCGAGCGCTTGACCCCCGCCCAGTGGCTTGCTGTCGCGCTGATGATTGCGGCGAGCGCCGGGGGATCCTTGTCAGGACGACGCGGCGGATCGCGCTGAACGACGGTCACTAACGGGATTTTTTAAAATATCCGCCTGTCGGACAGGCTCCGCTTGCAGGGTGAGGGCGATGTCCGCAATCTTGGCCCCATGACGGATCGCATTCAACCTCTCACCGCGCGCCAGGAATTGGCGCGCCACTGGCCCATCGTGCTGGCCGCCGCGCTGGGCGTGGGGTTTGGCACGATGGGCATCGGCTTTTACTCGCTGGGCCTGTTTGTCAAACCGCTTCAGGCAGAATTCGGCTGGAGCCGGGCGGCGGTCTCGGGCGCGGCCACGTTTCAGCAATTGGGCATCTTCCTGTCCGCGCCGCTGGTCGGGCGTCTGGCGGACCGGATCGGGCTGCGCCCGCTGGCGATCGGATCCTATGTCGCCATGCCGCTGGCGCTGGTGGCGCTTTCGATGGCGGGGCCTTCGGTGTGGGGCTGGTATGGGCTGTGGCTGCTGGTTTCGCTGGCCGGATGCGGGACAACGCCTGCTGCATGGGCGCGGATGGTGTCGATGCGTTTCGATGCTGCGCGCGGGCTGGCGCTGGGGCTGATGCTGGTGGGCACGGGGCTGGCCGCCGCACTGGTCCCTGCGCTGCTGGGGCCGGTGTTTGCCCATGATGGCTGGCGCACGGCCACGCTGGTGATGGCTGAGGCGGCTGCGGTCGTAGGCATCCCGCTGGGCCTGATGCAGAGCCGTGAGGCGCCCGTGGCCGCAGCGCGCGAAAAGGGCGGCCACTTCGAACGCAACCGGCCTGTTTTCATGCTGCTTGCTATCGCCTTTCTGGTGGGGGTGATTGTGGCGGGGCTGATCATCCATCTGGTGCCGATGCTGGTGGACCGGGGAATGGATGCGGGGCTAGCGGCGAAAATGGCGGCCAGCATCGGGCTGGCGGTGATCGCGGCGCGGGTGATTGTGGGCTGGCTGTTTGACCGGTTTCATGCGCCCTATGTCGCGGCGGTGTTTCTGGCCATGCCGGTGGGGTCATGCCTGCTCCTGGGGCTGGGCGGTCCGGTGCTGCCTGCCGCGCTGATGCTGGGACTGGCGGCGGGGGCCGAGGTCGATATGCTCGCCTTTTTCACCAGCCGCTATGCCGCGATGAAGAATTACGGCGCGACCTATGGCGTGATCCTTGGCACGTTCAGTCTTGGCGCCGCGCTGGGGCCGATGATGGTGGGGGCCAGTGTGGATGCGACCGGCGGCTATGGTCTGGCGCTGGCCGGATCGGGGCTGGGGTTGGGTCTGGTGGTGGTGCTGATCGCCTGCCTCGGGCCTTATCGCAGCGGGGAATAGTCGGCACTCTCCGCCTGTCGGATGCCGCTTTTGCGATGACGCAAAGGTGGGGCGGCGGTGCTGCCCCAATCTGGGCTCCTGTTTCAAGGAAGGAGTCCCATGCTGGAGCGCGAACATATCGAATTTGTCCAGGCCCAGATGTTGCCATGGCTGCGCATCGGGCCTGGCCTTGCGCGGCCCGATGCCGAGATCAAATTGCTCAGCCGCGATGAGGGCGACGGGGCCTGCTCCGTCCTGCTTCGCTTTCCGTCGGGATGGAGCAGGGAGGGGCCCGAGCATCGGCTGGCCGATGAGGAATTCTATGTCCTCGAAGGCGAAATCGAGTTGAACGGGCAGATCTATGCGCAGGACACCTATGCGTTTCTGCCTGCGGGCTGGACTCGCACCACAACTTCGACCCGAACGGGCTGCGCGCTGATCGCCTTTTACAGCGCGGATCCCAAACTGGTGGCCTGTGCGGGCGATGGCAGCGCCGAGCGGTCGCCGCGCGCGGTGCCTTGGCTGGATGTGGCGGCGATGCCGTGGGACATGACCCTTAATGACCCCAAGCTCAAGCA
The DNA here is from genome assembly GCF_028736195.1 of Novosphingobium sp. KACC 22771. GTDB lineage: Bacteria > Pseudomonadota > Alphaproteobacteria > Sphingomonadales > Sphingomonadaceae > Novosphingobium. The sequence continues at coordinate 103,579 of NZ_CP117882.1, forward strand.
TCTGGGCATCAGCCGCAAGGACCTGCGCCGCGATCCCGAAACCGGCGAGCGCACCTTCCTCTCGCTGATCCTGCCCCAGGCGATCCCGCAGGATAACAAGGGGCCGCAGGAGATGCACCCCGTGGTCGAGGAGAGTTATCTCATTGCCGGGTCGCTGACCGGGCCGCAGGGGACGATGTATCCGGGGGCCTATTTCTGGCGTCCGCCGCATATCGCCCATGGCCCCTATGGCGCGCGCTGGGGCAGCGTTTGCCTGATGCGCTTTGTCGGCGGGGCGCATGTCAACATCTGGACCGAGGCGGAGGCGGGCTTTGACTTTGCCGCGCCCTATCGGCCTGACCTGCCGCCGCGTCTGGCCCATCTGGCCGACATGCCCTTTACGCCGCCCGCCTGTTATTGATCAAATCGGCGATATTTACCCAGAAAAAGGAAGCTTGCCGCCGAAAGAACCAGCACCACCGACGAAATGGAAAGGATGAACTGGAAATTGCCGGTGGTGTCATGGTTATGGCCAAACACCATCGGCGAAAGCCCCGCCCCCGCCGCGAAACAGACATAGAGCAGGCCATAGATTGCGGCATAACGCTTCAATCCGAAATAGCGGGCCACCATAAAGGCCACCAGATCGTATTCGATGCCCAGCGCAAAGCCCAAGGTGAAGGTGGCAAGGCGGGCATGGCCGACATCGAGCAGACCGCTGCCCATATACCACAGGCTGAAGGCGGGGAGCGAGAGGATGACAAAACCCACCAGCGGCGCCCAGATGCGATCCAGCAGCCAGCCCCCGACCAGACGCCCGGTGATCGAGGCAAGCCCGAACAGCGGGGTGACGGTCAAGGCCTGCTCGGCGGAAAGGCCGCCGTCCTTGAGGATCAGCTCAAGATTGGGCACAGGGCCGCCCATCGCGAAGGAGATGGGGATCAGTGCCGCCGCGATCAGCCAGAAACGCCAGTCGCGCAACGCCTGCGCCGTGGTCAGGCCGGGGCGTTCTACCGGCACATGATGGCCATCAGGCAGGCTGCGCTCCTCTTCGCGAAACAGGAAAAAGGCGGCGGGAAAGGCAATCAGCACCGGCAGCAGCCCGACGGCCACAAAACCCGTGCGCCAACCATAGGCGGCCAGCACCGCACCCAAAAACGGTTTTCCGAAGATGCCGAACAGACCGGTGCCCGTCATGGACAGCCCCAGCGCGAGGCCCTTGGCACGGTCGAACCCGCGATTGACCGCGCGGGTAAAGGTGATCGGCAAGGTGGCGGCCCCGACAAGGCCGATGACCAGCCAGGTCAGATAGAATTGGATCAGCGAACCGTTGAGCAGCCCCAGCGAGGCAAAGGCCAGACCCCACAGCGGGATCGCGACAAGAAGGATCCGCCGCGCCCCGATCGTTTCGGCCCACGCGCCATAGGATGGCCCGGCCCACAGCGACATCAGCGTGATGATGGACAGGGCGGCCATGATCTGGCCCACAGACCAGCCGAATTCCCGCACCAGATAGGGCGCGAACAGACCCATCGAGTAGGTGGGTATCGCGGCCATACCAAGGCCGATGCCCAGCGTGGAGGCAAGAATGACTCCCCACCCGCGCGAAAATTCCTGCGCAGTGGTAAGGGTGGGTTGCGGGACGTCGCTCATGGGGCCTCGGTGCTTGTAGGTCAAAGATCGATTTGGCACAGCAGCGCGGCCCGGCGGCAACGACGGGGCGCGGCGCACTCCGCTGTGCGGATATTCTGCGCCCAAGTTGGGGCTTTTGCGAGCGTGATGGGCAGTCTCGCCTCGCTATGACGGAGAAGACTATGCGCCGCGCCTATGCTGATGGTCCCTTTGGCCAGATTCATTATCAGTTTGCAACAGAGGGCCGCCCGCTGGTGCTGCTGCATCAGGCGATCATGGCAAGCGGGCAGTTCGACAATGTGTTTGCGCCGCTGATCGCGCATGGGTTCGCGCCGATTGCCATCGACATGCCCGGCTTCGGCCTTTCCGATGCGCCGCCCGTCCAGCCTGCGATTGCCGATTATGCGCGCTGCGTGGCTCCGGTGCTCGATGCGCTGGGCATAGGCCGGGCGGCGGTCGCGGGGCATCATACCGGCGCGCTGGTCGGCACCGAATTTGCGCTTGCCGCGCCCGAGCGGGTCGAGGCACTGGTGATCCACGGGGCGATGATCCTGCCGGACGAAGAGCGCAAGGCGCTGGCCGATGACATTTGCGGGCGTGAACTGGCTTTTGCGGCGCGCGCGCATGGTGAGCATCTGGTCGATGTCACGCGCATCCGCGAAATGCTGTGCGAGGGGCGGATCGGCCCGGACCGCATCACCGATTATGTGGTGCAGGCGATGCAGGCCTATCGCATGGGCGCCTATGCCTATGGCCACAGCGCGGCCTTTGCCTATCAGCATGCCGGTCCGATGCAAAGGCTCGACCTGCCCGTGCTGCTGCTGTCGAACACGGGCGATATGACCCACCCCTGGGCGCAGGCGGCGCGCGCCCTGCGCCCTGATTTCGCCTATGCCGAGATTGCGGGCGGCGGCATCGACATTTGCGATGAGGAGCCGCAGGAGTGGGCCGATGCCGTTGCCCGGTTCCTCAAGTCGCTGGGCGATTGAGGGGGCCTGTCGCCGGACGACAGGTGCGGCGGCTTGTTCCCGATCATGGGCTGGGCCATGGCAGGACCTGACGCAGGGGCGCGAGTCTCCGCTGGGCGGATAAGTCCGGCAGGGCGCGCGCCTGTGGCCCCGCTTGCGCAACAATGCGGATGGGCTGGCCGGAGCAATTCGGCCATCGCCACCATCCCCCAAGTTTTCAGGAAATGCCCGCGATGACTTCCCCCGCCGCCACTCTTCAGGCCGATCTGCATGACAAGGTGCCCACCGGCGTCGTGCTGCGCTATGGCTTTGGCCAATTGGGCGCGCAGGTGTTTCGCGATACGCCCGCCGTGCTGCTGCCTTTGTTCATGACCACGATGCTGGGCGTTCCGGCATGGCTGGCGGGTCTGGTGGTGCTGGGGCCGAAATTGTGGCTGATCCTGTGCGATCCTCTGGTTGGCGCCTGGTCCGACCGGGTCAAGGCGCTCTATGGCCGCACGCCTTTCCTGATCGGCGGGGCGCTGGGCACGGCGGCCTCCTTCGTCGCGCTCTTTGCCGCAACCAGTTTTTCCAGTCCCTATTGGGCGGCGGCCACGGTCTGCGGACTGTTCTTCATCGGTTCTACCGCGTTCAGCATCTATTCGGTGCCTTATCTGGCGATTGCCGCCGAATTGTCGGGCGATCCGCATCAGCGCAACCGGATCATGGTGCTGCGCATGTTCTTTGCCATCTTCGGCGTGCTGATCGGGGTGGGCGTGGCGCAACCGATCATCGAGCATTTCGGCGGCGGCGCGGCGGGCTGGCACATGATGAGCTATGTGCTGGGCGCGATCTGTCTGGTTTCGATGCTGACCACGGCCAGCGGGTTGCGCCGCGTGCCGCTGATCATGGCGGGCGATGTTCCGGGCAGCTTGCGCCAGCAATTGGCGGCGGTGCGCCAGAACAAGCCTTTCCTCGTGCTGCTGTTCACCAGCTTTATCTCGAATGTCGGACAGGCGGCCTCCTATACGGTCATCGGCTTCGTCTTCCTCTATGCGCTGCAGGCGATCTGGCTGATCCCGATCTTCATCCTGTGCATGTCGGCGGCCAGTCTCGCCGCCCAGCCGCTCTGGCTCTGGCTGCCGCGCCGGATCGGCAAGCCGCGGGCCTATGTGGCGGCGGCGCTCGTCTGGGTGGCGGTGACGGTGACATGGCTGTGGGCCTCGCCCGCTGATGATGTGGTGCTGCATCTGGGCGCGCAGGCGCTGGGTACACAGCATGTGCTGGTGCTGGTCCGTGCGGTGGTGATCGGCATGGTCAATGGCGGTTTCGTCCTGCTGGCGCTCTCGATGATGACCGATACGGTCGATTATCAACGCCGCTTGATGGGAGTGGCCAACGAAGGCGTGTTTGCGGGCCTGTTTTCCGCGTTTGAAAAGCTGGCCTTTGCCATGGGGCCGGTGATCGCGGGTCTGGTGATGAGCGCTTTCGGCTTTGTCTCCTCCACCGGCGGTGCGGCGGCGCAGACGCCCCATGCCATCACCGGCATCCTGCTGCTCTACAGCGCGATTCCCGCCGCGATGCAGTGCCTCGCGCTGCTGGTCTTCAGCCGCTATCGTTTGCCGGAAATTGGCGGATAAGTCCTTGTCCTGCGGCGAATTTTCACCGCAATGGCGTGCCTGTCCGCAGGGCGGTCAAAATATGCCCGCCCTGCGGAGAAAGCCTTTTCGGGCGATCGTTTGCGGCCCCTCTCGGCGCAAAATTTCCCCGCATAGGCATGGGATCAACCATGCCAGGGGAGTTACATGACCATGAGGAATCTTCACCGGTTTTACGCGGGTGCCGCGCTGTTGGCGCTGGGCACGGGCGGCGTGGCGCAGGCGCAGCAGGCCCCCGCGACCAGCGATAATGCCGACATTACCGTGACCGCCACCCGCACCGCCTCGACCGTGCAAAAGGTCGCCGTGGCGGTAACGGCGCTGGGCGCGGAAACGATTGCCAAGCAGGGCATCACCAACGTCAAGGACATCAGCCAGATTGCGCCCAACGTCCAGATCCGCACCGTTTCGGGCGGCTCGGCGGGCATCACGCCCTATATCCGCGGCGGCGGGGTGACCGATGGCGCGAATGTGACCTCCGAGCCCGAAGTCGGCATCTATATCGATGATGTCTATCAGCCGCGCGCGGCGGCTTCCTTCATCGACCTGCTGGATATCGAGCGGATCGAGGTGCTGCGCGGGCCGCAGGGCACGCTCTATGGCCGCAATTCCAGCGCGGGCGCGCTCAAGATTGTCAGCCGTACACCGGGCGCCACGCCGGGTCTCAAGATCGAAATGGGCACGGGCAGCTGGAACGGGCGCACGATGAAACTGGTGGGCAATACGCCGCTTTCATCCGATGGCGCGTGGCGCGCGGGCATCTCGGCGCTTTATCGCGGCCAGGACGGCGGGCGACAGTACAATGCCACGCTGGGCAAGAAGGTCGGCGCGGAGAATTATTACGGCGTGAAGGGCGACCTTGCCTATGTCGGCGCGGGGCTGACGGCGCGCCTGTCGGGCTATTATTCGCGGCTGGATGGCGACGGGCTTTACCCTTCTTCGCTCTCGCCCACTTACGCCGGCAATGATTATCTGGCGGTCGCGCCCACGAGCGGATCGTATCAGACCGTCCTCAGCCCTTCGAAGAGCTTTACCAAGGTGGTGCAATATGGCGCCAACCTCAACATCGAGGCCGATGTGGGCAGCGCCAAGCTGACCTCGATCACCGGCTGGAGCCATCTGCGCGACAATTGGGCGCAGGATTTTTCTGGCGGCGTGGCTTGGTCGGCGCTGGGCGTACCGTTGGCGGGTTATACCTCGCTGTTCGACCGCACCTCCTCGCTGCATGACACGTCCTTCAGCCAGGAACTCCAGCTTCACGGCGATGTGCTGGACGGCAAGGTCAGCTATGTCGGCGGGCTCTATTACTTCCGCGAAACCGGCGCGCAGACGATGCTCTCCAGCATCTTTTTCACGCCCTCGACGACCGTCTTCAACATCGAGACCAATTCCTATGCCGCCTTTGGCCAGATCGGCATCCATTTCACGCCCGAGCTGACGCTCTCGCTGGGCGGGCGCTATACGCAGGATGACAAGACGCTCAACGCCATGATCAGCGGCACCGCCGTCAACCGCAAGGACAGCTGGGGCACGTTCCTGCCCAAGGCGGCGCTGGAATATCAGATCACCCCGCGCGTGATGGCCTATGCCAGCTTCTCCGAAGGGTTCAAGGCGGGCGGCTATAACGGTCTGGCCAGCGATGCGGTGGCGCTCAATTCGCCCTTCGCTCCGCAAAAGATGAAGGCCTATGAAATCGGCCTCAAGACCGAATTCCTCGACCGCAAGGGGCGGCTCAACATCTCGGCCTTCTTCAACGATTATTCCAGCCTGCAGCAGCAGAGCGTGACCGGCACCGGCGCCTTCATCACCCAGAATTATGCCGCCGATCACAAGGGCATCGAGGCCGAATTCTCGATCAAGCCGATCACCGGCCTGACCCTGTGGGCCAATGGCACGTATAATGACGGCAAGTACAAGGCATCGGCCGCCACCATCAGCGGGGTCGGCTCCTATGTCGGCAATGCGATGACCAATGTGTTCAAGTATCAGGCCTCGTTCGGCGCGGACGCCGCCGTTCCCGCCCATGGCGGCGAAGTGACGATGGGCATCAACACCACCGCGCGCTCGGATTACTATTCGACGCCCGACAATCTCTACATCGGCCATGTGCCCTCGACCACGATCGCCAATGCCTATCTGGGCTTTGGCAAGGACAACTGGTCGCTGCGCGCCAATGTGAAGAACCTGACCAACCAGATCGTGTGGACCACCGGCTTTGGCTTCTCGGTGGTGCGCCCGCGTTACATGAGCGATCCGCGCACGTGGCAGCTCACGTTCACCTATAAGATGTAAAAGGACAGCGGGCGGGGCGTCGAGCTCCGCCCGCCATGCGCAATGGAGAAAGAGGGATGAAGGTTTCGCGTTTTATGGGTCTGGCCGTGATGGCTTTTGGGCTGGCAGGTGCCGCGCAGGCGCAAAGCGCCGACCCGGCGGTGCGCGGCAAGCTGTTGTTCCTGCAATGCGGCGCCTGTCACGCCGTGGTCCCCGGCGCCCCGGCCAAGGTCGGGCCGAACCTGTCGGGGGTGTTTGGCCGCAAGGCGGGCGCGGCGGCCGGTTTCAAATATTCCCCCGCGCTGGCCAAGGCCGGGCTGGTGTGGGATGAGAGCAATCTCGACAAATGGCTGACCTCGCCCGCCAAGGTGGTTCCGGGCACGATGATGCTGTTCCCCGGCATGCCCAAGCCCGAAGATCGCAAGGCGGTGATCGCTTATCTCAAGACGGTGAAGTAATGGACGGGGGGCATGTGCGTCCAGGATTGTCCCGGCGGGCGCTGATCGGTTCGGCAGCGGCTGTGGGGGCGGGCATGGCTTTTGCCGCGCCGGTGTTTGCAGCGCCGGCCCCACGCCAGTTCGACATTGAGGCAGCGGGCGGTCGCAAGGTTTCCATCACCGAATGGCGTCCGGCCCACACCGTCGGCACGATCCTGTTCAGCCATGGGGCCGCGTCCTCACCCCGCTTTTACGAAGTGATGATTGGCCCGATGGTCGCGGCGGGGTGGCATGTTCTGGCCCCGCTGCATGTGGATTCGCGTGAGCATCCCGATACGGCCAAATTTCCCGGGCTGGCCAGTTGGAAGGCACGGCTGGAGGATTTTGCGGCGCTGACCGACCATATCGGGCATCGGCCCTATGTGGCGGTGGGCCATTCCTATGGCGGGTTGACGGCTCTGGTGCTGGGCGGGGCGCAGAGCGTTGCGCCGCAGGGGTGGAGCGGACCACAGAGCGACGGCAAGGCCAAGGCGGTCATTGCCTTTTCCCCGCCCGCCGCGATCCCCGTCCTGATCACGCGTGAGGGCTATGGCAAGTTGTCCGTGCCCGCGCTGGTCCAAACCGGCACGCTCGATCTGGTGCCGGGCATGACCGCAACCGATCCCGACGGCTGGAAGGTGCATCTCGACGCCTATGAGGCCGCTGCGCCGGGCGGGCATCGTTATGGCCTGGTGCTGTCGGATGTCAGCCATTATTTTGGCGGGCTGATCTGCGATTATGCGCAAAAGGGGCCGCCTGCGGTGCAGGGGCTGAAGGACGCGAACCGCATCGCGGGCCTGTTCCTTGGCGCCTATGGCCGGGGCGATGGCAAGGCATTGGCGAAACTCGATGCCGCCGTTTCGCCCAATCTGCCGGTGCGCCTGATGAAAAAATAAGCGTCGCAGGCTTTTGGGCCTGCAACGCCACATCATCACGGGGATGCGAGAGCCTGAGGCCCTCGCATCCTTTTTTCTTACTGCTCGGCAATTTCCTCAATCGTCTTGGCGAACCCGCTCTCGGTTTCGGCATCGCGGGCTTCCTGCGCGTCCTTGCGGGCCAGATAGAACAGGCGGCCGAGGAAATCCTGACGCCGCGCCTCGCGCTCTTCCAGCGCTTCCTGATCCAGCACCAGCGCCTCGATTCCCGCGGCAAGGTCGATCCCCTGCGCCTTGGCCGCGCGTTCGGCGCTGTCCAGCCGGTCGCGCAGGGTCGAGATTTCGCTGGCCAGCACCATGATCATCGACATGGCGGTATCCAGCCCGTCCGTGTCATAGAATTGCGGGCGCTTGCCCTTGGCGTCGCGGATGACGTGGGGGCGTTCGATGTGGGGCGGGGCGATAGTCTCGGTCATCATCAATCCTCTCAGGCAGCCAGAGCGGCCACATCGGCCTTGCGCGCGATCAGCACTTCCCAGCCGCCGCCGGGGGCAAATTCGCCTGCGGTAAAGTCGCGCTCGGCCACGTCTTCGGCGGCCTGCTGGCTGTAGCCGTCGGCAGCGGCGGCAAATTCCATCACGGCCATGGGGGCGGTGTCGAATTTGACGGCGGAGCGGTCAAAGCCGACCTTCTCGGCCAGAGCGATCTGGTCCATGTCGCGCATCGCGCCCCAGAACGGCTCGTTATTGTACCATGTTTCATTGTCGAGGATGAACTGGGTGAACGGGTCCATCAAGTCGAAAGGCGGCAGGTCGGCGTGGATCATCAAGCCGCCCGGCGCCAGCACGCGATGCGCCTCGGCAAACACGCGGGGCATCGCCTTGCCGCTGGTTTCATGCAGCAGGATATGGCTGACCACGAGGTCGAAATAGCCGTCCTCGAACGTGGTTTCCTCCGCATTCATCGCGGCGAAATTCACTTCCAGCCCCATCCCGGCGGCGCGGGCATGGGCATAGCGCACGCAGGGCACGCCAACGTCGATGCCCCAGATTTCGGCATCAGGGAAATATTCCTTATAGGGCAGGGTCGAATGGCCCACCGTGCAGCCCATGTCGAGGATGCGGCGCGGTTTGAAATCCGGCACGTTGCGGCGCAGATAATTGCACACGCTGCGTCCCATGTCGTCATTGTCCGGGCCGGTGTAGCCCATGGCATAGAGGAACACGCCGCGATCATAAAGCGCGCCCACGGCCACATCATCCTTGGCCACTTCGCTGCAATAACCGCCGGGCATGCAGTGGATGTCGAAGGCCGTGACATAGCGCGGCGGCACGAAGCCTTCGGGGATGCGCAATTCCGCCTTGGTGCTGGCCGAAAGCTCGCGGGCGCGTTCGATCAGTTCGGGCAACTGGCGGTCGACCGAGACATTAACCGATTCCCACAGCAATTCCTGCGCGATGCGGTTGGTGGCCGCATAGTGCTGGAAATAGGCGTCTTTCACCATGCCGTTGCGGATGTCGCGGCGGTTTTGCGGCTTGCGCTTGTGTTCTTTCTCAAACGCTGCCGACACGCGCGTATTGTAAACCGGCGTCAGGCCGGGGAGCAGGGTGCTCTGGACAAAGCCCTTGAGGCTCTTGGCAAATTCCTGCCGCGCGGCTTCATCGGCCGTTGCGGAGGGGAGCATCTTGTGGCTCGCTTGCTGAAACGTGTTGAGCATCTCGACTCCATCGGAAAGAGGCACCGGGGGATTTTGATCTGACACCAGAAATGGGTGCTTGCGGGGCGAATGGCAAGGCGGAGCGCCCTACGCTATCCGTCTGGTGGACAGCGTCGGCCTGCTGCCGTGTGGCGGGCGCAGGAATACGGAAAACTGCATCCAAGATTATCCCCCGCTTGGGCGTATAAGGAGTCTGACGAAGATGGATGAAATGAAGGTAAGTCGGCGCGGCGCGCTTGGCATCGCCGGGGCTGCCGCCGGGGCGGCACTGGTCCCCGCCGCCGCCGGGGCTGCGGCCGCGAAAGCCGCGCCCAAGGGCAAGCCGCCGATTGATTTCGTGACCAAGATCGACTTCAAGGACCCCAAGTGGACGCGCGACACCTATGCCCGTCTGGATGGCGACATCGCGCCGGGCAAGGAGAAGGTGGGCTGGCTGCGCGGCAAGATCTTTGGCGTGCGTGACAACGAGCCGGTGCGCGCGCTGATGAACGTCGAGGGCTTTTCGGTGGTGCGCATCAATCGCCTGCCCGATGGCTCGTGGCGCCGCCTGCTGCGCGAAATCGTGTTCTATCGCGATCTCAATACCAACAAGATCCTGACCGAATGGGACAATCCCTATACCGGCGAGCGGGTGAAGGTTGTGCCGATCGCCAACGATCCGTTCAATTTCACCATCGCCGACACCGTGCCTGAATTCCCCAGCTATGGCGGCATTCAGACGATGAAGCGCGAACCCAAGCCCTTCCTGCAGGATTGGCAGTTTGCCCCCGACGGCAAGATGGTGCTGAACACCGGCGTCGACATGATTTATCCCAACGCCTTGCAGCCCGACAAGTGGCCGCGTGAAAGCTCGGGCGTGATGAATCGCGTGTCGGAACAGTTCATCTATGTCTGCGACCGCGCCGATGTGGAAAACCCCAATGTCACCCACATTCCGCACACCGGTTCGTGGAGCCGCGTGACGCCTTGGCTGCCCTGGATGCTGATGGGTCAGGCGCCGGGTCACATGAACTATTTCACCCATTTCTCGACCAGCCCCAAGGGCATCGCCGGTTTGCCCGCCGATCTGGTGGCGGCCGCGCGGGCGATGGATGAAAAGTGGCTGCACGCGCCCGAAACGGATTACGGTCCGTCGCTCTCCAGCCTTGAGAATTATGCCCGCGAGCAGAAGCCCGCGCCGGTTCCCGCCGGTTGGAGTCCGCCGCAGCCGCCCGCGCCACGCAACCCCTTCGCCAAGTAAGGGGGCAACAGAAAAGGGCGGGAAGGGTCAACCTTCCCGCCCTTTTTGCATGCCCGTGGGATTAAAATTCCAGCGCGCCGGGGTTCATCACGCCCTTGGGGTCAAGCTGATCCTTGAGCGCGCGCACCAGCACATTGGCCTGCGGCATAAGGCGCGAGACATAAGGATAGGCGCGGCCGATCTGGAAATGGCCCGAGCCATACTCCTGCATCAGCGCGACAATCGCTTCCTTGAGTTCATTGGCATAGGCCTTGGCCTCGGGATTGGACGGATAGTCCTTCAAGCCCGCGATCCAGTCCTTGCCCAGCGTTTCAAGGTGATAGGGCGTGCGTGCATCCGGCCAATAGAGCGCGATCTCATAAAGGAACCCGGAGGAGTTGACCGGCGATGCCATCGTGCCGGTCCAGATTCCCAGCCGGTCCATATCCGCCTTTCGCGCCGCCAGCATCGCCTTGAACGCGGTGTGAAACGGCACGGTCTTTTCGTGGGTCAACACGCCGTGGATCGGCACCCAGCGTTCGCCATCGGGGCCAAGGATATTGCCCAACGGCGCAAAGGGCATGGTGCGGACAAAGGCGGGAATGGTGTTGGCAATCTCGCGCCCATCGTCGCCAATGATCCGGCGCAGGCGGTCGGCCTTGTGCGCGGCATCGGCCGGGTCAAAGCCCTCGACGATGAAATGGCACATATATTGGCCCGAACGCATCGGGTCCTCGCCCGCCAGCGCCATTTTCAGGACCTGCGCCAGACCCTTGAGCTTGTTGGGCGCCTTGCTGAACACGCTCCATGCGATCTGCATCCTTGCGCCCGCGCTTTGCTGGCGCCCGATCTGGCCCTGCGAGAGGGCAAGGTCGATCATGAAATGGCTGTCGTCGATCCGCGCGATCTGGGCGCGGCGGACAGCGGCGTGATAGGCCTCGAAGGAGTCAAAGGCAAAGGACAGCGCCTCGGCATGAGGCAGGGCCGCGATCAGCGGCAGGCGAATGCGCGCTTTCACGCCCAGCGTGCCGCAATCGCCGGTGAACAGGCCGGTGATGTCCGGGCCATAAAAGCGCATCGATTCGGCCGCATTGGTCGTCAGCAATTCGCCATTGGCCAACACCACGTCCAGCCCCAGCACGCTTTGCGCCGAAATGCCGTGGGCGGCGGTGCCGTGGCTGACGCTGTTCTGGCTGACCGATCCGCCCACCGTGGCCGCGATGCCCGAAAACGGACCCCAGAACGGCGTGCGCAGGCCGCGCGCATCCAGAGCGGCCTTGAGCGCGGCCCAGGTCACGCCCGCCTCGACGGTGACGATGGCGTTGCGCTCGTCAATCTCCATCGCGGTCAGTGCGCCCGTGTCGATCAGCACATGGCCGCCTGCAGGGAACAAATAGCCGTCGGTGTAGGAGGCGCCGCCGCCGCGCGGCACAATGGCCACGCCCGCATCCGCGCACAGGCGCACGGCGGTCTGCAGCGCAGCAACGCTGGTCGGGCGCACGATGCACAGTGGCGCGCCGCCGGTGCGGTAAACGTCGTTCGACACATAGGCGAGCCGGTCGGCATCATCCACCAGCGATCCGGCGCCCAGAGCTTTCACCAGCCGCGCCTTCAGCGTTTCATCCTGCATTGTTGCGCTCATCGGTTCGGGCATCGGTTCGGGCCTTTCATCTGTCATTGGCATATGCGACCGGCTATCGCTGACGCAAGCAGGACAGGCGAGCGAGACATCGGGGCAATCTATCCGGTCTGCGGGCATATCCGGAACAGGCGCGGCGAGGCGTTCGCAAACGCATGCATTCTTGGCCGTAAAGCTGCGGATCAGGCGCGGCGGGAGGAAAGAGCAGACCATGGGAAAACCTGTCGTATCCGGTTGGAACCGCGTCGCCCGCGCCTTGCATTGGGGTACGGCTTTGGCCGTGCTGATCGAGGTGCCGGCCGGCTTCATCATGAGCTGGACCTATGCCGCGCGCGATCCTGCGGGCAAGGGCAATCATATCCTCTCCAGCCAGATTCACCATACGCTGGGCATGCTGCTGCTGATCGCGGTGGTGTTTCGCATCGTCTGGCGCATGACCCATGATCGCCCGCCGCCGCCGCCCTCCTCAAGCCGCCTTGAGGTGGTATTGGCCGCCGCGGTTCAGGGGCTGCTCTACCTGCTGTTGCTGGCGTTGCCGCTTTCGGGTTGGGCGGCGCTTTCTTCCATGGCGGCGGGGGGCGGCTATCCTGCGCCGGAGCTATGGTTCTTTGGCACGGACGGGTTTGGTCCTCATGGATTTATTCCGCATATCGTTCCTCCGGTAGAATGGAATGCGCCGGTGCTGTTCAAATATGGCTTCTTCGCCCGTATCCACATCTGGGGACTGTGGCTGGGCGGGGCCTTGCTGATTTTGCATATTGCGGGCGCGCTGAAGCAGCATTTCATTGCGCGCAGTGACGTGCTTGTCCGCATGTGGGCCAATCGGGATGCGGATCAGCGCTGAGGGTTGCGAAAGCGGCAGTGGATGGATTGCAACTGTCCGCCAGTCGGCCACAGTTTGCACAGCAGAACGGATCGACATGGCAGCCGACATGATGGGTATCTGTTGGTTTCAGGCGGCGAGGTTCTTGTAAATGCGTAAAGCGGTTGTGGGTATGCTGTTGGCGGCGGCGGTGTCGGGCCCGATCTGGGCTCAGGAGGGGGCGGGGGCCAAGGTGCCGCCCGCGCCCGATTATGAGGCGCGCGCCAACTGGTCGGTGTTTGCCTCGAAAGGATGGGCCTCGCCGCTGCCCAAGGGCGCTGCCGAACCGGCCCGTGCGCCCAAGGTTGCGGTCTTCTTTCTGCACCCCACGACGCTGCGCAGCGAGACGGGCGAGTTGAACCAGAACACCGCCGACGCCAAGGCCAACACATGGACCGATGAAAGCAGCATCGCCCGGCAGGCCAGCGCTTTTGCCGCCTGCTGCGATGTCTATGCCCCGCGCTATCGCGCCGCCACCTATAACAGCTTTGCCAGCGGCCCGGTGCGCGAGGCGGCCTTTGCGCTGGCCTATGGCGATGTCGAGCGGGCCTTTGACGCATTCCTCAAACAGATCGGTGATCGCCCCTTCATCATCGCGGGCCATTCGCAGGGGGCCTTCCATTCCGCCACCCTGCTGGAGCGGCGGATTGACGGCACGGCGCTGCAAAAGCAGATGGTGGCGGCCTATATCATCGGCATCAATCTGGCGCAGGGCGACTTCGGCAAGAGGTTCAAAAGCGTGACGCCCTGCGCCACCCCGGACCAGACCGGATGCGTGCTGCAATGGAACGCCTATCTGGAGGGCGCGACCGATGTGGCGAAAATGGCCGGTTACTCGCAATCGACCTATGTGCAGAAATATGGCGACGATGCGGGCAAGGTGACGCTTTGCATCAATCCTTTGACCTTTGATGCCCGCTTGCCGCAGGCCCCCTCGGCGGCGGCGCGGGGGGCGGTGCCGGGCAGCCCCGGTTTCGGTCCTTTGCAACCGTTGCGGGCGGGGGCGGTTTCGGCGCGTTGCGATTCGGGCTTGCTGATCGTCCGGCCCGACAAGGCGCTGGGGCTGGAACCGCTGGCGGGAGGCGTGATGCATTACCATGATCTGGGCCTGTTCTGGGCCGATGTCAGCGCCAATGCCGTGCGGCGCGCGCGCGCTTTTTCCGCAGGTGCCAAGTGAAGCTCTGGCGCTGGGCCGGGGCGGCCTTGATCGCGGCGACTTTGGGGGCTGCGGCCTATGTCGGCGCGGCGCGGGCCGGTTGGCTGCGCCCGGACGAGGCAGAGATGCGCGCGCGCTATGCCACGCCTGCCTCGCGCTATGTCATGGTTGGCGGCCAGATGCTGCATGTGGTCGACGAAGGGCCGCGCGGCGCCGATGTGCCGGTGGTGATGCTGGTCCATGGCTCGTTTGCCTCGGTGCGTATGTGGGATGGCTGGGCGGCCGGTTTGAAGGACCACTATCGCGTGATCCGGTTTGACCGGCCGGGCATGGGCCTGTCCGGGCCGCAGCCGGAGGGCCTGTATAATGGTGATGCCGAAGCGGCGCTGATCGCCGCGCTGGCCGCGCAGATGAAGTTGCCGCCATTCGTACTGGTCGGCACCAGCAGCGCGGGGGAGGGCGTGGCCCATTATGCTGAGCAGCATCCCCAGACGCTGCGCGGTCTGGTGCTGGCCAATATCGCCGCCGGGCCGTTGAAGCCCGCGCCGCATTTCACGCCGTGGTTCAAGGCTGTGCTGGCCTTTGACGGCCTTTTGGGTGGGCATCATATTCCGGCGATGTGGGGCGGGATTTTGCGGATGAACTATGCCGATCCTTCCCGCGTATCGCCCGAACTGGCGCGCGAATGGACCGAGCTTAACAATCGCACGCAGGGTTGGCCGCGCAGCTTCGGCAAAACGCCACCCTTTGCGGGCACGCCGGCCGATCTGGCGGCGATCACCACGCCCACGCTGTTGCTTTGGTCGGATCGCGATCCCGAGGTGCCCTTGGCCAAGGATGGGCAGCAGACGCTTGAAAAACTGGGCGCAAAGGACAAGTCATTGATCGTGGTCAAGGATTGCGGCCACATGATGCCGCTGGAATGCCCGCAGACGTCTTTGACGCCAATGAAGGCGTTTTTGAACCGGATTTCATCATAACAGACGGCGTCAACTGCAGAATCCTGCGTATTTCGCACGTTCCGCGCGATCGCTAGCACGCCTTTGTGACCGTTTGGCCTGCCTTGCGCATCCGACAGGCGAATAGGTGTCATTTCCTAAACAAAGCCGGGCGCAGTAGAGGCACTCTCTGCGCAGCCGAAAGGGATTAGCGGATTCGTCCAGTTCGGGAAGTTAAACTAAAACTACCCATTTGGGGTGATGGTGATTTACGCAATGCGTAATTCGCCATTCTTCATGCTGCGAAAGTCGTGCCAATTGGCAAAGCTTGATCATCAATCGGTCTCAATTACATAAAAAAAATTGCAGCGGGAACTTAAAATATTCTGGATCGGCTTTTGCCGAATTAATAACTATCCAGTGAGGGAAAAATGGAAACTCGCTTTTTAAAGGCCTCTGTGGCGACAACAACCTCTGCTCTCGCAATTTTTCTGGCACTTGGGCTTGCTGCTCCGGCGCTGGCTGCCGAAGCAGCAGCTGAACCGGCCGCTGCCGCGCCCGTCGAAGATGCGGGCACCATCACCGTTACCGCCCGTAAGCGCAGCGAGGACATTCTCAAGGTTCCCGTTACCGTCACCGCGCTGACGGCCGAAACGCTGGCGCAAAAGGGTGTCGTGTCGATCACTTCGCTGGCGCAGTCGACGCCGGGCATCAACATCAACGACAACTCGTCGGGCCATGCTGACCGCTCGTTCCAGCAGATCGTGATTCGCGGCTTCACGCCCTCGACCACGCTGGCCACCACCACTTCGATGTTTGTGGATGGTGTGGCGGTTGCCTCGCCCTCGGCCATCATGTCGATTTCCGATCCCAAGCAGGTCGAAGTCGTCAAGGGTCCGCAGAGCGCCTATTACGGCCGTAACACCTTTGCCGGCGCGATCAACATTTCCACCAAGGACCCCACCAGCGAATGGCACGGCAGCCTGCTGGGGATGGTCGGCACGCGCAACAACTATCGCCTGCAGGGCGCGATCGAAGGGCCGATCTTTGGCGATGTCCTGACGTTCCGCGTCACCGGCGAGCGCTGGGCCAAGAATGGTTCGTGGGTCAATGGCGCCGCCGGCGGCGGCACTCTGGGCGACCAGAAGAGCACGACCGGCACCGCAACCCTGCTGTTCAAGCCCGCGCCCAACTTCACCATGAAGCTGTTCGGCATGATGATGGAAGACCGCGACGGCCCGGCCGCCCAGGCTCGCCTCTATGCCTATGACATCAAGGGCAGCAACGGCGCCGTCATCGCCCCCAGCCAGGCCAACTGCTCGTTCCAGGGCAACACGGTTGGTGTTCAGGGTCAGGGCAGCGCCGTCACCAATCCCTATCTTTGCGGTGTCACGCCCAATCTGGCCTATCCGGTTTCGGCCAACGTGACCGCCAATGACGCCATCCGCTCGTGGCTGGCCAGCGGCGCCAACCGCGTTGTCAGCCCGAACGAAGGCGTTGATGGCTATGGTCTGCGCCGTATCAGCCACCATGCGCACACCACCGCCGAATGGGTGATCAACCCGAATATCACGGCCACCGTGCTGGCCGGCTACAACCGCGAAGTCTGGACGACCCTGATCGACCTTGATGGTCTGGACACCAGCGCGATCGCGTCGTCCACCAACCCCAAGGGCTATTGGGACTATCCGTTCCTGATCGAACGCAAGACCAATGACTGGTCGATGGAAGGCCGCCTGAACTACAAGTTCGGCAGGCTGCGCGGCGTTGTCGGCACTTCCTTCCTCAAGGCCCAGCAATATCAGGGCCTTGGCGGCGGTTTTGGTCCGCTGACTTCCGCGCTTCTGTCGCCTGGCGGCAAGTCGGAAAGCCGCACCACCGGCATGTTCTTTGGCGCAACCTATGAAGCGACCGACAAGCTGTCGGTCAGCGTCGAAGGCCGCTATCAGATCGACTGGCTTGGCGCTTTTGCCCGTCCGTCGGGTCAGACCATTCAGGCCGGTTATCTTGGCCCCAATGCCACGACTTTTTCTGGCGGCGCGCTCATCACCCATGCCAAGTATAACAATTTCACCCCGCGTGCGATTGTCAACTATCAGTTCAACCCGAGCTTCATGGCCTATGCCTCGTGGGCCAAGGGCGTGAACCCGGCGCAGTTCAACACCGGCATTCTGTCCTCCACTACGGTCGTTCAGAACGCGGCCATCGCTGCGGGTGGCCAGCTTGCGATCCGGCCTGAAAAGGTGACCAACTACGAATTGGGCATCAAGGGCAAGTTGATGGATGGCCGTCTGCGCTATACGGCTGCTGCCTATTATGCCCAGTGGAAGGATCAGATCAACGCGATCTCGATCATCATCAATGATCCGACCTCGGCCACCGGCACCAGTTTCCAGCAGGTGTCGTCCAATACCGGTAACGTTGACCTTTACGGCGTTGAGGGTGACTTCTCGTTCAAGGTCAATGATCTGATCACTCTTGACGGCGCCGGTGCGATCAATGCTTCGGACATCAAGCAGTTCGTCAGCACCACGCTCAGCCAGTTGACGGGGATGTACAACTTCTCCGGCAAGGAGATGAAGAACACCTCGAAATATTCGGCCAACATGGGCATCCTGCTCCATGGTGACCTCGGCTCGGTGGCCGATGCCAAGTGGTTTACCCGCTTTGACTGGAGCTACAAGTCCGGCATGTGGTCGAACGAGGCCAACATCCTGCGCACGCCGGATCGTCACATTTTCAACCTGCGTGGCGGCGTGTCGAAGGGCAATGTTTCGGTTGATGTGTTCGTGAACAACCTCTTCAACAACCACACCTACACCTCGATTGGCGACAATTACGCCATCGACAATACTTTCGCCCATTTCGGCTTTTACTCTGCCGCTGTGGTCGGCCTTCCCGAACTGCGCACCTTTGGTCTGCAGCTCAAGGTCAAGATGTAATGATCCTGCGGGGCGGCGGCGCAATCCGTCGTTCCGTTCATGCTTATCGTTTCAGGCCGGCTCTGCGCATGCGGAGCCGGTCTTTTTTGTCAAAGGAGGGCGGCAGATGACAGCCTATATATGGGCCACGGTGAAATCAGGCGAACCTGAGCAATTCCTTGCCTATGCCCGCGCGGCGGCGCAGGTGGCGGCAGGCTTTGGCGGCGAATATATCGTGCGCGGGCTGATCGAAGAGGTGTTTGAGGGCGATTGCGAGGATGCTGGCCGGGCCGTACTGATCCGCTTTCCCGATGCCGAAGCCGCACGCGCCTATATGCACAGCGATGGCTACAAAGCGGCCAAGGCGCTGCGTGAGGGTGCGGGTGGTTCGGTCAATTCGCGCCTTGTGGTGGCGTCATGACGGGCGCGTCGCGCCGCGCGGTGCTGCGCGGCGCCTTGGGCGCGGGGGCAATGGTGCTGGCGGCCCCGGCGCTGGCAAAGGCGGGGCTCGATCTGGCGGCGCCCGCCGATCGCCTCAAGGCTTTCGTCAAGATGCGCGGCAGTCTGGACGACCGGTTGATCGCCAGTTGGGTTTCGGCCCGCTATTACGGCATCATCGGTGATGAGATGCGGCCCCTGTTCAACGTGCGCTCGGCGGTGTTTGCGCGCTATCGCCCTGCGCCCGGTGGCGGCTATGAGGCCGTCAATGCCGAAATCGCCTGGTTCACGGATGCCGATACGGGTGCGGTGCTGACCCAATGGCGCAATCCCTATACGGGGCGCGATGTGAAAGTGCCGATGGGGGGCTATGCCCCGTCCAAGGTGTTCATCCGGCCCAATCTGGGTTTTGAACTGGCCAAGCCGATACCGGGACTGGAGATCAACCACGAGGTGCTGCCCTTTGAGGTGCGGGGCAATGATCTCTATATCACCGAGCGTTCGCGCACGGCGATGCACTTTGCCCCCGGCGCGAAACCTTTCCGCTATTCGGAGAGCAACACGTTCCACGCGCGGCTCTCGGATGTCCTGTCCGGCGCGCCCCATGTGCCCAGCGATGTCAGCTTTACCAATGTCTGCAGTTGGCGGCCATGGATGGAGATGGGGGATGCGCCGGGCCATATGTCGGCCATCGGCATCGGCAAACAGGGCGCGGCGATGGACAGCATCCCGGCGGAATGGCAGGCCGCAACCCGCCAGTTCCGCCCGGAAGTGCTGAAAGACCCGGCGGCTTTGCTCACGCCGCTGTGGAATGCGTCCTGATCAGACGCCCAGCAGGGCGGCGGTCTCGTCGCCCTGCTTTGCCGCGCGGTGCATGGCCATGCGGCCCATGTTGAACAGACCCGCCGCCAGCAACACCGCAGGCCCCGCCACCAAGGCAATGGCCCAGCCCACCTTGGCCGGATCATGCAGCAGGCCATTGCTGACGCCTGCCACCAGCAAAGGCCCGCTGGCCGCGCCCAGCAGCGTGTTGATCACCAGCGTCAGCGCGACCGAAGTGCCCCGCATCCGCGCCGGCACAATGGCCTGCAGCGTGGCGAGCATCAGCGTTCCGCACACCGCATAGATCGCATTGCCCGTGGCCACGACAAATGCCGCCACCTTGGCACTGCCCGCCAGCACCGCCAGCGTCGAGGGCAGCGCCAGCAGCGGCATGAAGGAGAGGAGGCGAAAGCGCAGCAAGGGCTTGCCCGCCTTCATCGAGCGGTCGACCAGCCATCCGCCCACCAGCGGCCCGACCGTTGAAAACAGCATCGAGAGCGGCCCCAGCCATGCCCCGACAAATTGCGGCGAAACCCCAAATCCGCGCATCAGCATGGTGGGCTGCCACGCCGCGCCGCCATAGGCGGCGATAAAGCACACGCCAAAGCCCAGATAGAGCGGCGCCAGCACCGCCCGGTTGCGCCAGAACCAGGCCGCGCTTTCGCCAAGGCTGGGCTGGGCGGCCAGCGGCGATTGGCCGCGACGCTCCGGCTCGCGCGTGGTCATCATGCCCGCCACGACCACAAGGCCCAGCGACCCGGAAATGATGAAAACCGTCCGCCAAGGCGCGAGGCCCGCCAGCACCGGCCATGTCGCAAAGGCCCCTTTGGCCGCCGCGCTCAGCACAATGCCGGTAAAGGCAATGCCCAGACCCTGCGCCAGCGATTGGCCCATCATATAGATGCTGATCGGGCGGCCGCGCCGGTCGGGCGGGAAAAGGTCGGATATCAGCGAGATCGCGCATGGCCCCAGCGCGGCCTCGCCAAGGCCGACCAGCAGGCGGGCGGCAAACAATTGCCCGAAGCCCGCCGCCAGCCCGCTGCCGATCGTGGCCAAAGACCAGAGCGCGATGCCCCCCGCCAGCAGGTTGCGGCGCGACACCCGGTCGGCCGCCAACCCCATCGGCATGCCCATAAAGGCATAGAACAGACCGAAAGCCAGCCCCTGCAGCAATCCGATCGCGCCATCACCGATGCCCAGATCATGGCGCACCGGATCGACCACCATGTTCAGGATCGCCCGATCGATGATCGAACAGATCCCGGCAAGGAACAGCAGCGCGACCATCCACCATGCGGTGGAACCGCGAGGCCAGCTTTCGGCCGGAGAGCGCATCAGAGCAGGCCGCAGGCGCGGGCGCGCGTCTTGATGTAATCGCCCAGCCAGTCAAGGTTGCGGAAGCGAAGGGTGCCGCGCCCGACCGCCGTGCTGGAATGGGCCATGCCCGCCACCAGACGCAGCGCCTTGCCCATCAGGAACAGTTCCTTGTTGGCGATTTCCTCGGCGGTGAAGGGGCGGACCGACTGATAGCCGTCCTCAAAGGCGGTGCCATAGCTTTCCGAGAAACCGTAGAACAGGTTGCCCCAGACGAAGTTTTGCACGTCCTGCATCAGGAAATCCTCACCCGCCGCGTCGAAATCGAGCAGCGTGATCCGGCCGTCGTCATCGACATGCACGTTCGACGGGTGGAAATCGCGGTGGCAGACGCCCAGCGGAACGCCGGCCGCCGCCAGTTCATCAAGGCGCTGGTTCGTGTTGGCAGCAATGATCGGATAGTCGCGCAGGTCATCGGGCCGATCATACACAAAGTCGATCAGCGCGGGCATGCAGATATTGTAATCCTTCGCCGTCTCGGTGGTGAACTTGTGGTCCTTGCCCGCCCATTCATAGCCCAGCAGATGCATGTTGGCGAAAGCCGCGCCGATGCGGAACGAGGTTTCTTCCGATAGCATGTCGCCGAATTTGCGCCCCGGCGCCCAGTCATACATGGCAATCGCGCGCGCGCCTTCGGGCGTGGCGGCCTTCCAGTACAGCGTGCCGTCATGCTGGGGCACGGCGACGCTGGCCGGGAATGCCTTGTCCTTCAGGAAGGCGAGAAAATCGAGTTCATAGGCCACATCATCGACATCGCGATAGGTCTTGCGCCATACGCGCAGCGCGTATTTCGTCTTTTCATCCTGAACCAGATAGACATCGTTCATGCCGCGATAGAGCAGCCACACGTCGAGCTTGCCCACCACCGGATAGCGGGCCTTGACCTCGCGCGCGATGAAATCGGGATGGAGCACCGAATGCGAAATGTCGGCAATCGGCAGGCCGGATTCAACCAAGGAAGTTACGTAGTTCACGGGCAAGCACCTCTGGAGCAATATCGAAAATGTCGCGATCCAGTTGGGGCAGATCGCGGATGGAAATATCCGGTATCAATGCCGCCGCCGCCAGCGCAGGCTCGCGCAGGGCTTCGTGCGGTTGCAGCAAAAGTACCGGACAGGTTATCTGGCCAAGGCGGGTATAATCATAAGACCATACGCCGCGATAGGCCCACGTGAAGCGGTCTAGGATAAAGGCCTTGTCCGCAAAATGGCGGATCGCGCGGGGCAAAGGCTGGGCCGGATTGCGCCCCTTGACCACATAGGCCCACAGGCGCGAGAGCAGATCGAGGATCACCGTGCCATCCTCGTCGGGCGCGGGAAATTCCTCGGCCTCGCGCAGTTTGGCGGCGCGGATGTCGGCCGGATACATGGGAATGCCGGTCAGGCCCATCCGCCGCACCTGTTCCGGCAGGGCCAGCGCCAGTTCCACCGCCAGCAGCGATCCGGTGTGATAGCCGTAAAGGTCAATCGGCCCATCAATCCCTAACGCTGCCAGCCCATCGGCAAAGGCCGCAGCATAGGCGCCGATGCCCGGGGGGGCGGGCGGCGCATCGCTCATGCCGTGGCCGGGTGTGTCAAAGGCGATCACGCGGCGATCCCGCGCCATGGCGGCGATCAGCGGCTCATATTCCCAGCCCGAGGAGGGGTTTTGATGCAGCATCACCAACGGCGGAAGCGCGCTGTCGGCGCCCGCCTGCCGGTAATGCAATTGGCCATAGCGGCATGTGGTATAGGCGCGCGACACGTTCATGGTTGGATCGGGGGTCCATGTGGTTATGGACTTAGCATGAGCCAGTGCAAGGTGCGCAACAGGGCATGGCGGCGGAGTCTCCGCAGGGCGGAGAGTTGAGGCTTGGGCCGCCGGTATTGCCGCGGGCCGCGCCATCCTTCACGCTTGCCGCAACAGGAGATTGGCAGATGGAACACCCGCTGGGTTTGGCATTGGTGGGATGCGGGCGGATTTCGGGCGCGCATCTCGAGGCGGTGACGCAATTGGCGGGCCGTGTTCGCCTTGTGGCGGCGATGGACCGCGACCTGGCCGCGGCGCAGGCGGCCTGTGAACCTTTTGGCGCTGTTGCCACCGATGATCTGGCCCAGCTTCTGGCCATGCCCGAGGTGGAGGCGGTGCTGATCGCAAGCCCCAATGCGCTCCATGCCGAGCAGGCGATGGCGGCCATTGCGGCGGGCAAGCATGTGCTGGTGGAAAAGCCGCTGGCGCCCACCGGCGAGCAGGCCCTGGCGCTGGCACAGGCTGCGGCGGACAAGGGCGTGGTGCTGGCCGTGGGGCATACCTATCGTCAGGGTCCGGCGTTCCATTATCTGCTCGAACATTGGCAGGATTTTGGCCGTTTGATGGCCGTGGAAGTGACCTCCTGCGTCCGCTGGAACGGCCCGCAGGCGCCGTGGTGGGCCATGCGCAAGCCCGAGGAAGGGCTGATCCTCTCGCTCTTTGCGCCCCATTCGCTCGATTTCGTGCAAATGTGCATGGGCGCGGACGATCCCATCCGCGTCCATGCCGAGGCGGCCCGCTGGCAGACCGGGTGGCAGGGCGAGGATCAGGCGATGATCCTGCTGGCCTATCCCGGGCGGCGCATGGCCACCGTCCATATCAGCTATAACCAGCCGAGCATCATCGACCGCAAGGTGCTGCACTTCAGCAACGGCGTGGTGGAAATCGAGGACGGCGAGTTCCTGCGTTTCAACCGCGAATTGCTGGTGGAGCCCGCGCCCGGCGTGGTGCGCGACGGGCGCGTGATGGGCGGGCGCGATCTGGGCCATTATTTCCGCATCCAGATGGAGGAATTCATCGCCGCCGCACGCGGATTGCCCAATCGCAGCGTCAACGGTTTCGATGCGGCGCGCACCATCGCGCTGATGGACCGCGTTTTGGCCGATGCGCGGCGCAATGCCGCCGATGCGATCGACCCGCCGCCGCCGCCCGAACTGGCGCTCGACATCACGGCCAAGGTGCAGGCCGATGCCTTTCAGACGCGCAAGGAGGCTTGATATGAAAGCTGTTCTTGGCCGATGGATGCGCGGCGCGGCGGTGGTGGCGATGGGGGCGGTGGTCATCGCCGCGGCTCCGCCCCCGTCAAACTCAAAGCCTGAACTGGGCCCAGATGGCACGCCGATCATCCGCGCAGCGCCCGCGCCCGCCTTTCCCTCCTTGCGCCCCGGATCGGCCTTTGCCGATGGGGCCGCTCTGCCCGAAATGGTGGTCGTGCCTGCCGGGCGTTTCATGATGGGCACCACGCCCAAGGATAACCGCTCGGTGGGCGTATGGCCGATGTTCGACGCGATGGAGGGGCCGGTACACCCCGTCACCATCGCGCGGCCCTTTGCCGTGGGACGCTATGCGGTGACGTTCGATCAATGGGACGCCTGCGTGGCCGATGGCGGATGCGGCGGCTATCGTCCCGGCGACGAGGGATGGGGGCGCGGGCGGCGGCCGGTCATCAACGTCAATTATGACGATGCCCAAGCCTATGTCGCATGGATCAGCAAAAAGACCGGTCAGCGCTATCGCCTGCTGGCCGAGGCGGAATGGGAATATGCCGCGCGCGCGGGAACCGTCACGCCCTTTTATTTCGGCACGCGCATTACCCATGACAACGCCAATTACGGCAATTTCTATGACCGGACTACGCCGGTGGGGTCCTATCCGCCCAACCGGTTTGGCCTGTATGATATGGCGGGCAACACCGCGCAATGGGTGGCCGATTGCCACCACGCCACGTTAAAGGGCGCGCCCGCCGATGGATCGGCGTGGATCGAGGGCGGCGATTGCACCAAGCGCAATGTGCGCGGCGGCGGGTGGAGCCTGCTCGACTGGACCTTGCATGTGGCCCAGCGCATCGGCGATCCGCCGCAGCAGCGCAACAACCATCTCGGTTTTCGCGTGGCGCGCGATTTGCCGTGATGAGGGGGGCCTTGGCAAAGGCCCCCATGCGTCTCAGCCCTTGGGTACGGTTTTGAGATAATCGCCCATGTCGTTGCGAAAGCCGGTCCATTCCTTCCATTTGAAAATGTCGGGCGTGTGGCTTTCCAGCGATTTGCGCGCGCCTGCCGGGATCTCTTCAAGGCTGCTGATCTTGGCCCCATAGGCGCGGCCCCAGGTGCGGCCATGCCCGCTTTCAGGGCGCCCGCCCATGCCCAACCACGGGTGCCATGTCGCCATGTTTTGAAATGTGCAGAAGGCAGGCGCGCTGGTCAGCTTTTCATTGAAGGCATCCTGCGCCTTTGCACCATAGGTCGCATGGCTCTCCCAGAAAATGGTCTTGCCCGCCGAGAGATGCGGATAGGCATCGGGCGTGGCGGCATTGGGAAAAGCGGCCGAGGAACTGGTCGGCACGATCACCATATCGCCCAATTCCTCCATCGGCAGCACGACCGGGTTGAGGTCCGCGCCCTTGGTGACGATTCCGTCCGGGCCGATGGCCACGTTGAAAGGGCCGCCATAAAATTGCCAGACCTTGCGCTTTTCGCCGGTGATCGGGTTTACCCATTCGTCGAGCGGCTCGTCGGTGTTGAACCGGCAATAGACCCCGGCCTCATAGGTGCGCGATTCATACTGGTTGCCGGGCAGGGGTGTCCATTCCGACACGTTGAGGTGGTTCATGGTGAAAAAGGGGATCAGATTGCCCTCGCCCGTATAGCCATAGATATGCAGGCGATAGAAATTGAATACCGTTTCGCGCGCGCAGGAGCCGATCACGCGGGCACGCAGTCGGGCGCGCACGACCGGATCGTTAAGGTCAGGCCGCGCGCCCTTGATCACCGCCGGGGCGGCAAAGGCGGCAGGCGTTAACAGGCCAATTCCCGCAGCAGCCGGCGCGGCGGCAAGCAGGTTTCGACGGGACAGTTGATCCATGGTTTGGCAGCCTTTCCTGGTGGTTATCGGCCCCCCGCCACGTCCAGCGTGGTGCCGGTGATATAGCTGGCCTCGTCGCTGGCCAGAAACAGGATGGCGTCGGCCACCTCGCGCGCGGTGCCCAGCCGGTGCATCGGCACCATACGGCTGGGGGCATATTCGAGGCCCTGATCGTCCATCGCGCGCAGGTATGGCCCGGCCAGTTCGGTGTCGATCGGGCCGGGCGCCACCGCATTGATGGTGATGCCGGTATCGCCCAGTTCGATGGCCAGCGCCCGGACAAAGCCGATCACCCCGGCCTTGGCGGTCGAATAGGGGGAGGAGCCGGTGTAAAATGCGTTCCACACCGTGCCGTTGCGCGCGCCCGAGGAAAGGCAGACGATGCGCCCATAGCCGCGCGCGGTCATGCCCGGCACAGCGGCGCGGGTGCACAGGAACATGCTGCGCAGGGAAAGCGCCATTGTCGCTTCCCAATCATCGAGCGAGAGATCGGCAATCCGCCCCGAACGCCCGCCGCCCACATTGTTGACCAGAATGTCGAGCGGGCGCCAGTCGAGCGCGGTGCTGAACAGATCGGCGACCTGTGCCTCGCTGGTGACATCGCAGGGGACGAGCAGATAGGGCGCATCGCCCAGCAGGGCGGCGGTTTCGCGCAGGCGATCCTCGTCCCGATCGGCGAGGACGAGGGCCGCGCCCTCTTGCGCAAGACGAAGTGCGGCGGCCCGGCCGATGCCCAGACCCGCGCCGGTGATAAGGGCGGTTCTGCCGCCCAGTCGTGATTGGCTCATGGCGGGCAGGCTATGCATGGTGGGGACGCATGGGCGGGCTTTGGTCGGTCTATCCGATGGGCGGAACTGTGGCGATCAGCCATTGCGGGGCGGGGGCGGCGCGGAGCAGCCTATGCCCATGATCGCACTGGACAATGGTTTTGAAGAAGCGGTGGCCATCGTGGCCGATGTCGGGGCAAGCGCGGCGCGGCTTTGCGCGGCAACCGGGTTTGTGCCTTTGGCGCAGGGGCCGGTCGATGCCGGGGCCATAGCGCTGATGGGCCTGTCGGGCGGGGCGCGGGAGGTGCTGATCGGGCATCCCGGCGTTGCGCGCGGGCGCATCCGGTTGATTCAGATCGACGGGCCGGTGGCGGGGCTGAACCGCGAAGGCGGGCAGGCGTGGGATCCGGGCGGCATTTTCGACATCAACCTGCGCGCCTTGCCTGATATCGAGGTCCTGCAGCGGGCGCTGGTCGAGCATGGCTTTGTCGCCCATGCCCCGATCACCGATTGGGATTTCGGCCCGCTGGCCGTGCGCGAGGTGGTGAACAGCGATGCCGACGGCATCTGCATCGCGCTGATGGAGCGGGTGCGCCCGCCCTTGCAGGGCTATGAAGGCGTGTCCGGCCCGGCCAGCTTTGTGTTCAATTCGACCCAGGTCGTGCCCGATTTCGAGGCTGCCCGGCATCTCTATCGCGATTGTCTGGGCTGGCTGCCTGTGCAGGAAACGCAAGGCATGGCGGCGCAGGAAAGCGGGGCCAACTGTATGGGATTGCCCGAAGGTATCGCCGCCCAGATCCCGATGCGGATCGGCATCTATCAGCCCGAAGGGCGGATGGAAGGCTCGGTCGAGATCATCGAATATGGCGTGCGCGGCCATGATTTCTCGGATTGCGAACCGCCGCTGCGCGGATGGGCCTCGCTGCGCTTTCCGGTGACGGATCTGGAGGATTTCATCGAGCGCGCGGCGCAGGGCGGGTGCCGCATCATCGGCCCGTTGGCGGCGCAATGGGCGCCCCACCCGGCGGGAATGGCCGCCGCCGCGATCACCCCATGGGGCGCGCGGCTGGAGGCGTTTCAATCAGGCGTCAAAGACCGCTGAAATAGGTGATGGCTTCGGCCTCGCTGATGACATCGGCGTATTTGGCGTTCATGTCGAACAGATTGGCGTCATGCGGACCGGCATGACGGTCGCCGCAGGCGTCGGCGATGACGGCGGTCTTGAACCCGTGGCTCATCGCATCAACGCAGGAGGCGCGCACGCAGCCGCTGGTCGAAAGGCCGGTGAGCAAAACGCTGTCCACGCCCATGGCCGTGAGCGTGCTGGCCAGCGAGGTGCCGAAAAAGGCGCTGGGATATTGCTTGGGAATGACCAGTTCGTCCTCGAACGGCTCCAGCCCCGGACCCCATGCGGCCATCGGATGGCCCTTGACGAAATAGCGCAAGGGCGCGGCCTTTTCGAAAAAGCGCCCGCCGTCCACGCCGCTGGCATGATATTGCACACAGGTCAGGATCACCGGAACCCCGCCCTTGCGCGCCACTTCGCGCACGCGCAGGGCGCTCTCGATGGCGTCGTACACAGGCTGGCCGCAATAAAGATCGCAGTCGGGTTCGAAATAGGCGCGGCAGAAGTCGATCATCACCAGCGCGGGCTTTTTGCCGAAGCCGACGCGGGTGTTATAGGCGCGCTTGTAGTTTTCGAGCAGGTCGTCGCTCATTGGGCATCATCCTCGGCATAGAGCCACGGCGCGCTGGCCTTTTGGCGGGTTTCGAATTCGGCAATGGCGCCGGAATATTGGTGAAGCAGGACGGCGGTCTCATCCCAGCCGTTCATCAGCGCCAGCTTGCGTTCGGGCGCGATGTCAAAGGCAAAGGCGCGATTGCCCACGGTCAGGCTTTGCGTCTCCAGATCGACGGCGAAATTCTGCTCGGTCTGGGCCGCGACCATCAGTTCGGCCACGGTTTCGGGAGGCAGGGTGATGGGCAGGATGCCGTTGCGCTGGCAATTGGAGTGGAAGATCTCGCCAAAGCCGGGCGCGATGATGCAGCGCACGCCAAGGCCCGCAATCGCCCAGACCGCCTGTTCGCGGCTGGAGCCCGATCCGAAATTGGCGCCCGCCACGATAAAGGGTGCGGCGTTGAACGGGGCCTGATTGAGCACGTAATCGGGAATTTCCGCGCCATTGGCATCAAACCGGCGGTCATGGAACGCATAGCGGCCCAGACCCGCCTTGGCGGTGATCAACAGAAAGCGCGCAGGGAAGATGATGTCGGTGTCGATATTCTCTTCCGGCATCGGCGCGGCATGGCCCGACAGGGTGGTGAAAGGCTGGCTCATGCCGCAAACTCCCTAATATCGGCGATATGGCCCGCGATGGCGGCGGCGGCGGCCATGGCCGGGCTCATCAGATGGGTGCGACCGCCCGGACCCTGACGGCCCTCGAAATTGCGGTTGCTGGTGCTGGCGCAGCGTTCGCCCGGTTTGAGGCGGTCATCATTCATCGCCACGCACATCGAACAGCCCGCAAGGCGCCATTCAAAACCCGCCTCGATCAGGATGCGGTCCAGCCCCTCGGCCTCGGCGGCGGCGCGGGTGGCCGCGCTGCCCGGCACGACGATGGCCTTGATGCCCGGCGCCACCTTGCGGCCCTTGGCTACGGCGGCGGCGGCGCGGATATCCTCGATCCGGCCATTGGTGCATGATCCGATAAAGGCATGGGTGATGGCAATGTCGGTCAGGCTCTGGCCCGGCGTCAGGCCCATATAGGCCAGCGCCTTTTCCGCCTGTCGCCGCTCGGGCCCATCGGCCAATTGCGCGGGATCGGGCAGAGCGGCATCGACGGGCAGCGTCTGGTCCGGGGCGGTCCCCCAGCTGACCTGCGGCACGAGCGAGGCGACATCGACCTCGATCATCCGGTCATAGACGGCGCCCTCATCGCTGGCCAGATCGCGCCATGCGGCCACGGCCTGATCCCACAGCGCGCCCTTGGGGGCCAGACGACGGCCCTTGAGGAAGGCAAAGGTCACATCATCGGGCGCGACCAGGCCGACGCGGCTGCCCGCCTCGATCATCATGTTGCACAGGGTCATGCGCTCGGCCATGCTCATGGCGCGCACGGCCGGGCCTGTAAATTCCACCGCATGGCCCGCTGCGCCATCCGCGCCGATCCGCGCGATGATGGCAAGGGCAATGTCCTTGGCAAAGACCAGCGGGTGGCGCGTACCCGTAAGCTCGATCCGCATCGTCTTTGCCCGCTTCTGGCGCAGGCACTGGGCGGCCATCACGGTGCCCTGTTCCGATGCGCCGATGCCGAAGGCCAGTGCGCCAAAGGCGCCATGCGTGGTCGTGTGGCTGTCGCCGCAGACGATGGTGGTGCCGGGCAGGGTAAAGCCGCTTTCCGGGCCGATCACATGGACGATGCCTTGTTCGGCGCCGTCGAGTGCGGCATAGGGCACGGCAAAATCAGCGACATTGGTTTCCAGCTCGGCAATCTGCGCGGCGGCCTGGGCGTCCTCGATCGTGCCGTGGCGGATGCCGTCCGCGCGCGGGCTTCGCGTGGGCACGGCATGGTCGACCACGGCGATATGCGTTTGCGGGCGGCGCAATTGCCGCCCTGCCTCGCGCATGGCGACAAAGGCCTGCGGGCTGGAAACCTCATGCAGGATCTGGCGGTCGATATAGAGCAGAGTCTCGCCGCCGGGCAGTTCGGCCACGGCATGGGCGTTCCACAGCTTTTCATAGAGCGTGTAGGCGGTCATGGATCAAAACTCAAAGTTTGGGGGTGCCGGCCTCGACATAGGCGGCGATCAGTTGGGCAAAGCGGTCGCCCACCTCAAGTGGGGGATAATGGCCCACATCGGGCATCAGCACGCGGCTGATCGTGGCGTGGGAGAGATAGCGCGCGATGGCATTGGCCGCGCTTTCGGGCAGCAGCGGATCGGCCGCGCCCCACAGCAGCAGGGTGGGCGCCTTCACCTTGGCCATTTCGATCGTCGCCTGCTTGCCATCGCCGATGCGCGCAACCAGAGCGATGGGGTATTTCTCGGGCGTGCGGCGGTTGAAATCGTAATATTCATCGCGGGTCTTCTTGCTGATCCGCTTGGCATCGCCCGCGAAAAAGCCCAGATAATCGTCCCAGTAAGGGCGGTCATTATAGCCACCATTGGCCTTGGCGCGGGCGATTCCGTCGACAAAGCTCTTGGGCATCACCAGATGGCTGGTGTCGACCGGATCGCTGGGCGTGTTCGACAGGATCAGCCGCTCGACCATTTCGGGGCGCTTGGCGGCCAGATACATGCCCATCGTGCCGCCGCTCGACACGCCGACAAAGCTGATCTTCTTGACATGAAGCGCATCGAGCAAGCCTTCGGGGATCTCGACCGGCTGAACATGTTCGCCCGCCTCATCCGAAACGCGGCCCGACAGGCCATAGCCGGGAATATCATAGCGGATGATGCGATAGCGCGATTTCAGCCGCGCGGTGATGACATCCCATGTGCGCAGCGTCGAAAGCGAACCATGGACCATGAACAGGACCGGCGCGCCTCGCGGCCCTTCATCCTTGTAATGGACCTCGACGCCCTTGATCGTCATGAAGCGGCTTGCCGGATCGCGATATTTGGCGCGCAGTTGGGCAACGGTGAGATAGGGGTGGGCCATGGCGGACGGCGCGGCCGCCCCGGCAGGAGCGGTCTGCGCATGGGCCAAAGGTGATACAAGGCCGGCCGCCAGCAGTGAGCCGACCAACAGAACTGGGCGCAGGCACTTCATCGCTTTCTCCACCATTTATAACGATCCCGCGCCTTATCATCGCGCCCGGGTTTTGCCACAAGACGCCGGACAGCCGATGGCACAGGCCCCTTTTGCATGGCGCATGATGATGGCAATTGCAGAGGATTTCCGAAACGGAACGAACGCTATCCGACAGGTGGTGATGAGCCGGGGGTGGATCGACAGGCGGGCGGGGGGCGTGTGCTATTTGCCCCAAGCTATTCTTGGAGTTTGAAGATGGGCGTTGACCGGCGCGGATTTACCTTTGGCCTTGGCATGACGGGCCTGTTTGCGGCCTCGCCCGCCCTGGCGCGGGCGGCGGCCAAGGCGGCGAAGCCGGCCCCGCGCAGCACCGATGTGATTGTGCTGGGCGCCGGGATTTCGGGGCTCAACACCGCATGGCTGCTCGAACAGCAGGGGTTGAAGGTCACCGTGCTGGAAGGGCGCCAGCGGGTTGGCGGCCGCATCATGACGCTGATGGATCAGCCCGGCTATCCCGAAATGGGCTTCAATTCCATGGCCGAAGGCTATGGGCGCGGCATTGACGCGGCGGCGCGCGCGGGCGTGGCGCTGGAGGAAGTGGGCGCGCGCTATCGCATCGGCGGCGCGCCGGGGCTGTATATCAATGGCAAGCTGTTGAGCCGCGAGGAATGGGCCAGGCATCCGGGCAATCCTTTCCCCGATGCGATGAAGTCGATGATGCCCGCCGAACTGGTCAACACCCTGATGGCCAAGAACACGCGGCTGAAAGACTGGAGCCAGTGGGCGGACGCGGCCAATGCCCCCCTCGACATCTCGCTCTACGAATGGCTCAAGGCGCAGGGCCTGTCGGATCAGGCGATCCATCTGGCCAATGACGTTTCGCCGTATTACGGCACCAATGCCTATGACGTTTCGGCGCTGATGCTGGAATATAATGATGGCTTCGTAAAGGCGCAGATCGCGGCGGGGATCAAGTCGCTGGCGGTCAAGGGCGGCAATATCAACCTGCCCATGGCCATGGCCAAGCAGTTGAAAGGCGACCTGCTGCTGGGCAAGGAAGTGGTGGCGATCGAGACCACGCCGACCAATGCCACGGTCACCTGCGCCGATGGTTCGGTGCATACGGCGGGCCGGGTGATCTCTTCGCTGCCTTTCTCGACCCTGCGCCATGTGCATGTCATGCCGGGCCTGTCGGGGGTTCAGGCCCGCGCTGTGGCCACCATGCCTTATCAGCCGCTCTCCATCGCTTTCCTGACCGCCACCGCTCCGTTCTGGGAAGAGGACAAACAGGCCCCTGGCATGTGGACCGACGGCGTGACCGGCGTGGTGACGCCCCAGCGCTTTGGCTCGACGCCGGAAGAAATCACCGGCTTTACCGTGCAGGCGCGCGGCGCGATGGCCCATTACTGGGACGCAATGGGCAAGGAAGCCGCCCTGGCCACGATCATCGCCGGGATCGAGGCGATCCGCCCCTCGACCAAGGGCAAGCTGCACGGTGCGGCCTATTTCAGCTGGATCGGCGAAAGGTTCAACCAGGGCGACTGGGCCTATTTCAGCCCCGGACAGGTGGCCGGCGTGATGACCGAGATCGGCAAGCCGGCGGGCCGCCTGCATTTCTGCGGCGAGCATACCGCAACCGGCGCGCGCGGATTGGAAGGCGCGCTGGAATCCTCCGAGCGTGTCGTGCTTGAGGTGCTTTCGGCCTGAGGGTCATCGGCGGCCTGATGAGCATTTGTTCGCATTGCGGAGACTCAGCCCTTGCCGATGGGCGCGGAGGCTCAATAATGTTTGTGTCGCACCATATTTTGCCAAGCGAGTAACGTCTCATGGACTATGATTACATTCCCCTTCCCGCCCGCCAGCCCCTGAAGTGGCCGAATGGCGCGCGGGTGGCGCTGATCCTGACCTTCAACCTTGAGACGTGGGATCTGACCAAGGACAGCGACAAGCCCTATTATGCGGGCGGCCCGGCGATCCTGCCGGATTCGCTGCCTGCCAATACGCCCGATTTCCCCAATTTCACCTGGCGCGAATATGGCCAGCGGGTGGGCATCTGGCGCCTCTATGACCTGTTCGACGAACTGGGCGTCAAGGCAAGCTGCACCACCAACGCGGTGACGTTTGAACGGCGCAAGGCGATGACGGACGCCTGCCTCGAACGCGGCTGGGAATTGCTGACGCACAATTGGGAGCAGGGCGAATTGCTGACCTCCTTTGCGCATCAGCCGGAAAAGGAGCGCGACATCATTCTGCGCAGCCTTGACCAGTTCGAGAAATACACCGGCCGCAAGTCGAAGGGATGGCTGTCGTCCTCGCTGCGCGGGACGATGCAGACGGCTGATATTCTGGCCGAATATGGCTGCAAATTCTACTGCGACATCATGAATGACGATCAGCCCTATTTGCTGAAGACTCCGAATGGCCCGATTGTCTCGGTTCCCTATTCAAACGAAATCAACGATTTCACCTTCATCACCCGCAAGAATTTCACCACCGACCAGTTCCGCGACGCGCTGATCGAGGAACTCGACGTGCTTTATGCCGAGGGCGCCAAGACCGGGCGGATCATGAATGTGGGCCTCCACCCGCATGTGTCGGGCCGCGCCCATCGCGTGC
This sequence comes from Novosphingobium sp. KACC 22771, assembly GCF_028736195.1. Taxonomy (GTDB): domain Bacteria; phylum Pseudomonadota; class Alphaproteobacteria; order Sphingomonadales; family Sphingomonadaceae; genus Novosphingobium. Next base: position 137,508 of record NZ_CP117882.1, read on the forward strand.
GTGCGCTGCGCGAATTCATCGAACACGCCAAGAGCCTGCCCGGCGTATGGTGGGCCACCCGCGAGGAAATCGCGGAATGGTATCTGGAAAACCACGAATCGCACATTCCTGGCCAGCTTGACGGCGGTGCAAAGTGAGCAAGCCGCAGACTATCCTGATCGTTGGCGGCGGCGTGGCGGGTATGACCGCCTCGGCCGCGCTGGCCCAGCAGGGTTTCAAGGTTACGCTGCTCGAATCCGCGCCCCAGTTTGGCGAGATCGGCGCGGGCCTCACCCTGACGCCCAACGCGATGAAGGGGCTGGATTTCATCGGCATTTGCGAGGAAGCCGCCGCCGTTGCCGTCGAGCCCACCCGCCAGCGCATCCAGCACTGGCAGGATGGGCGCACGCTGGTGGCGTTTGACCGCTCGACCCAGCGGGAGAAATATGGCGCGCCCTACATCACGGTTCATCGCGCCGATCTGCACGGGGTGATGACCCGCGCAGCAGAGCGTGCCGGGGTGGAAATGATCGCCGGGGCGCAGGTGGTTTCCAGCGAGGGAACCACCGTGACGCTGGCCGACGGGCGGCAGTTCAGCGCCGATGTGCTGGTCGGTGCCGATGGCGTCAAAAGCGTCATCCGCCAGCGCTTTGGTGACGATGCCCCGCATTTTACCGGCCATGTCGCCTGGCGCTGCCTTGTACCGGTGACGCCTGAGATACAGGATCTTTCCGACTTCCCCGGCATCATCATCGGCCCCGGCGCGATGATGAACCGCTATAATGTGCGCGGTTCGAAGGTGATGAATTTCGTGTTCTTCGCCCGGCAGGAAGGCTGGAATCAGGAAGGCTGGACCACACCTGCCGACCCCGATGAGTTGCAGGCGATCTATGGCCATTGGTGCGAGGATGCGCAGCGCCTGCTGAAGGCCGCGATGGCACAGCCGCTGTTCAAATGGGCGATCAATGCGCGCAAGCCGATGCCGAGCTGGATTTTGGACGGCAATGTCACGCTGATCGGCGATGCGGCCCATGCGATGACGCCGTTCTTGGGCCATGGCGCGGCCTGCGGGATCGAGGATGCGGTGGTGCTGGCCCGCGCGCTGGCCGCCTCGGATTCCGCTGCCGAGGGCCTTGCCCGCTATGAAAAGGCGCGCCACGAACGCGCCACCTTCATCCAGCAGGAATCGAATGCCAATGCCGACCGTATGCAGGGGCAGAACACCGATTTCTTCGGCCTTGAAGGCATGAAGGACGAGGAATCGCTCGGCCTGTTCCTGTATGATCCGCGCAAGGTGGAAGTATGAACGTTCTCCCCTTTGACGGCCACGCCATCGCGCCCGAAACCGCCGCCTTTCTGGGCCAACAGCATCGGTTGCTGATCGACGGCGCATGGGTTGACGGCAGCGGCGAGCATGTCACCCGCGACCCGGCCACCGGCCTTGAACTGGCCCGTTTCGCCACCGGCGGAGCGGCCGAGGTGGATGCGGCCGTGGCCGCCGCCCGCCGCGCCTTTCATGGCGCATGGGGGCGGATGACGGTTTCGGACCGCACCGCCATCCTGTTCCGCCTTGCCCGGATCATGGAGGCCAATGCGCAGCTTTTGACCGAGCTGGACATTGTCGATAACGGCATGCCCGGTTTCATCGCGGGCCTCACCACGGCCAATTGCGTCGAAATGATCGATTATTACGCGGGCGCCGTGATGCGGATCGAGGGCACCACCACCGCCCCGCCGCGCCATATTGCCGCCGAGACCGAGGCGCTGACCTATACTCTGCGTGAACCGGTGGGCGTGGCCGGGCTGATCGTGCCGTGGAATGTGCCGCTGTCCACCGCGATCCTGAAGCTGGCGCCTGCGCTGGCGGCGGGCTGCACCGTGGTGATGAAGCCCAGCGAGGAAACCCCGCTTTCGGTGCTGGCGCTGGGGCAGATGATTCTGGATGCCGGGTTCCCGGCAGGCGTCGTCAATATCGTCAATGGTTTTGGCGGGGATTGCGGCGCGGCGCTGGCCGAGCATCTTGGCGTGGACAAGATCAGCTTCACCGGATCGACCGTGACCGGCAAGAAGATCGTGCAGGCAGCGCTTGGCAACCTCAAAAAGGTCAGCCTCGAACTGGGCGGCAAATCGCCTGTCGTGGTGATGCCGGACGCCGATCTGGCGCTGGCCGTGCCGGGCGTCGCGCTGGCCACTTTCTTCCTTCAGGGCCAGAACTGCATGGCGGGCACGCGCATCTTTGCGCATGAGTCGATCCATGACGCGCTGGTCGAGGGCGTGGCGGCCTTTGCTGCGGGTATGAAGCTGGGCCACGGGCTGGGCCCGGCCACAATGCAGGGGCCGATGATTTCCGACGCGCACAGCGCCAAGGTGATGTCCTATATCGAGGCTGGCAAGGCGGCGGGCGCCACGCTGGTCTGCGGCGGGGAAAAGCTGGATCGTCCCGGCAATTTCATCCCGCCCACAATCTTTGCCGATTGCCGTCCCGATATGTCGATCGTGCGCGATGAAATCTTTGGCCCGGTCATGGCGGTGCAGAAATTCGCCACCACTGATCTGGACGAGATTGCCGATCTTGCCAATGACACGCCCTTCGGCCTGTCGGGCAGCGTGTGGACCAGCGATCTGTCCACCGCGCACCGCATGGTCAAGCGCATCCGCGCGGGCCATGTCTCGATCAATTGCCATGGCGCGGTGGGCACCAACATCCCGTTTGGCGGCTTTGGCCAATCGGGCTGGGGCCGTGAATTTGGCCGGGAAGGGCTGGACGCCTATCTCGAAACAAAGGCCGTTACGGCCCGGCTGTAATCGGAAAGGGGCGGGTTCATTCCCGCCCCTTTTGCTTTAGGCGCTGCCTACGGGCGCGCCATTGGACAGATCGTGGCTGATCGCCGCAGCGGTGGCCTTCAGATCATCCAGATAGCGTTCGAGCGCGGTCGATAGCTTCATCGCGGCGACGAAAAACGCCAGCGTGATCGCCGCCTCGAAATGGCCGTTGCGGAACACCGGCACCGCGATGGACGAGGTTTTGCCCGGCGTCAGATTGTGGTGATTGCGCCCCTGCACCGCATAGCCTTCGGTGCGGATGCGTTCGACATCAAGGCCGACCTCGGCGGTGGCCAGATAGTTGAGGTCGATATCCTGCGACACGCGCATGAAGCGCAGGATCATCTCGCGATCCTCGTCATCGGCAAAGGCCATCGACACCTTGCCCGAGGCGCTGTCCAGAATGGGCAGGGTGAAGCCGGGGTAGTAATGTTCGAAAGTCAGCGAGGAATTGGCATGGGTGGAATCGCGCAGCATCATGTCGCGGCCTACCCGGATCGCCACCGACACCGGCCAGCCCACCCGCCGCGTCAGCGCCACGATATGGGGCCGCGCGATACGCACCAGTTCATCGTCATGCTGAAACCCGGTGGCCAGCGTTTGCACCAGCGCGGTGGCGCGGTAACGCTTACGGGCCGGCTCCTGCTCGATCAGGCCTTCATACAACAGCGTCTGCACGATGCGGCAGGCGGTGGGATAGGGGACCTGACTCGCCTTCGCGATTTCCATCATCGAAAGCGAGCCGTGGCGATTGATGGCTTTCAGCGCGGCGATTGACCGCGTGATCGACCGAATGGGAACACCCTTTTCCATGACCGTTTCTCCCGTGAAACTCTTGTGTCGCAAGAGTGTCAGGAGATTGTCATTTTTCCGAAATCGACGCCAGTTTATCCGACAGGCGGATACGCAGTCTGGCGTATATCCATTTACGCCCCCGGAATGACCACCTGGCGAATGGCCGCGCCGCTGGCCAATTTGTCCATCAAGCTGTTGATTTCGGACAGCGGGCTGATCGAGGTCAGCAGCTTTTCCACCGGCAGGCGCCCTGCGCGCCACAAGGCGATATAGCGCGGGATATCGCGCGAAGGGATCGAGGAACCCATATAGCTGCCCATCAGCGTCTTGCCGTCGGCCACCAGACTGAGCGCGTTGATGGAGAGCGACTCGGAAGGGTTGGGCAGACCGACCGTCACGATTCGCCCGCCGCGCCGCGCCGCCTGATAGGCGGTGGCCAGCACGGCGGCCTTGCCCACGGTTTCAACCACGACATCGGCCCCGCGCGCGGCCTCTTCATCGCCCGGCGCAAAGGCGCCCGCCGCGCCCAGTTCCAGCGCCAGTGCACGTTTTTCCGCGCTGGGGTCGACAGCATAGACCGGCTGCGCACCCGACGCCAAAGCGCCCAGAAGCGCGGCCAGACCCACCCCGCCAAGGCCGTAGATCAGCACGCTCTCACCGGGGCGCACCGCCGCGGTGTTCATCACCGCACCCACCCCGGTCAACACCGCGCAGCCGAACAGCGCGGCGGTTTCGGCCGGAATGTCGGCGTCCACCTTGACCACGCTGCGCCGGTCCACCACGGCATGGCTGGCAAAGGCCGAGACGCCCAGATGGTGATGGACATGCGCGCCATCACACGACAGGCGATGGCCCCCGCGCATCAATTCGCCCCGCCCGTTGGCGGCCGCACCATTGGGGCAGAGGTAGCCCTCGCCCGATTGACACGCGACGCATTGGCCGCAGGAGGGCAGGAACACCAGCACCACCCGGTCGCCTACGGCAATGTCGCGCTCGTTCGGGTCGCCCAGCGCCACCACCGTCGCCGCTGCCTCATGCCCCAGCGCCATCGGCATCGGGCGGGGGCGGTCCCCGTTGATGACCGACAGGTCCGAGTGGCACAGGCCCGCCGCATCAATCCGCACCAGCAATTCGCCGGGCAGCGGATCGGCCAGTTCGACCGATTTCACATCCAGCGGCTTGCCGGTGCCATAGGGGGCGGGGTTATTGCCGCTCTGATGCAGCACAGCGGCGGTAATGGTCTGGCTCATGGTCTTACTTCGCCCACTTCTTTTCAAAATCCCAGACTTCGTTAAAGCCGATCAGGCCGCAGAATTCCTTGAAGTTGAAAATGCCTTCGGGCTCGCCAATGCCGTGATCCTTGAGATCGCGCAGGCACTTTTCCATGGCCGTGGCCGCCACCAGCGAGGTCAGCGAGGGATAGATGGCATAGGCATAGCCGATCTCTTCCAGAACGCTGGCGTTGGGGATCGGGGTCGAGCCGCCATTGGCCATATTGGCCATCACCGGCTTTTCAAACAGCGAGCAGGCCTTGGCCATTTCCTCTTCGCTTTCCAGCGCTTCGGGGAAGATTACATGGGCGCCGGCCTTGTCATAGGCCTCCATGCGGCGCATCAGCGCGTCAAAGCCTTCGCTCTGGCGCGCGTCGCTGCGGGCGATGATGAGGAAGTCCTCGCTCTCGCGCGCGGCGACGGCGACCTTGATCTTGTCGACCATATCCTCGACCGGGATGCAGCGGCGGAAGGGCGTGTGCCCGCACTTCTTGGGGAATTCCTGGTCTTCGAGCTGGATGCAGGTGACGCCTGCGGCTTCATAGCCCTTGACGGTGTGATGCACGTTGAGCAGCCCGCCATAGCCGGTGTCGCCATCGGCGATCACCGCGCTGTTGCTGGTGCGCACCAGCGTGGTCATGCGGTTGAGCATTTCGGTATAGGTGGCGATGCCGGCGTCCGGCAGGCCCCAGGCGCTGGCCGTCAGCCAGTAGCCGGTGCCATAGACGATGTCGAAGCCCACCTTGTTGGCGATGGCGGCGGTGATCATGTCCTGAATGCCGGGCACGACAAAGAATTTGCCGCTTTCCAGCTTTTGGCGAAGGATAGGATTAGCCATTTTGTTCTTCCTGCAATGGTAGATCGGCCCCGGAAGCTATGCGCTGCCGGGGCCGGAATAGATTAGGCAATGGTGGCCCACTTGGGCGCCTGCGGCGCGGGCAGGCCGGTTTCGGCCAGACAATTCGCCCGCAGCGTTTCCAGATCCGGGCCAAAGTTGAAGGTTTCGATCGGGCCGCGCTCGGCGCGCATTTTGGCGCGCAGAGCCTCGGTGGCGGCCTCATCGACCGCACCATCGACCAGCACTACGCCATAACGCAGCGCGCCCTTTTCGGTCACCAGCCCCTGCGCCAGTTCCTTGGCCAGCAACGCGGGATCGCGATCCAGCGGGTCGCCCCAGCCGCCGCCGCCCCAGGTGATGAAGTGCAGGCGATCCCCGGCTTCCACCGGATAATCCTCCAGCTTGTTGCCGACAACGATCTCGGTGCCGTCCTTCTTGACCAGAACCTTGCGCGCGCGGGCGCCCGGTTCGCCGCCGTTCACGCCCCAGGGCGGCACGAACCAGCGGTCGTCATGGATGGCGATCACGCCGTCCTCAAGGAAGCGATAGACCATGTCGATGCCGTTGCCGCCGCGATGCAGACCGGCGCCGCCCGAGTCGGCCACCGTTTCATAACGCTCGATGATCAGCGGGAAGTAGCGTTCGAGGAATTCGTTGGGCACGTTGGTGAAGCCGGGGAAGAGCGAATGCCCGTCCGGCCCGTCGCCCATCGGGCGACCCGGAATGCCGCCAAAGCCGATCTGGAACAACTGGAACCACTTGCCCGCCTTGTCCGTGCCCGCATAGAACAGGTGGGGCGAGGACGAGAAACCGGCAGCGTTGAGGAATTCCGGTGTCTTCTGGCCCAGCAGACCGCCAAGAATGTCGAACAGGCGGCCCAGGACGTGGGTACGGCCCGACAGCGCGGCGGGGAACTTGGGCTTGAGCAACGAGCCTTCGGGGATGCGCACGTCAATGAGGTCGTAATAACCGTCGTTGAACAGGATCTGCGGATCGAAGACCATGATCATATAGATGCCGAAGAACATGCGCATCATGTTCTCGTTGAGCAGCATGTTGATCGAGGCCTGCGACTGGGGATCGGTGCCGTCAAAATCCAGCACCACGCGGCCGTTTTCGCGCCACATCGTGCACTTGATCTTGTACGGGCCAAACCCCATGCCGTCGTCGCAGATATAGTCCTCGAAGCTGACCTTGTCCTCGCCGATCGAGGTCTCGATCAGATGCTTCATCGCGCGGTAATTGCGCTCAAGCAGCAGGTCGGTGGCCGAGGTGAACATGTCGTCGCCAAAGCGCTCGGCCATTTCCACCACGCGGGCGGCGGCCACGCGGCAGCTTGCGATCAGCGCGTTAAGGTCCGCCTTGCACCAGTCGGCCGTGCGGCTCTGATGCATGACCAGCTTGATCAGGTCTTCGTTATAGACGCCCTTCTTCCAGATCTTGACGGGCGGGATGCGCACGCCTTCCTGAAAGATCGAGGTGGCATGGATCGGCATCGAGCCGGGGACCATGCCGCCGATGTCGCTCTGATGGCCGAACATCGAGGTATAGGCGATCAGGCGCCCGTCTTTGAACACGGGCAGCAGCACCAGCCAGTCGTTGCAGTGCGAGATCGCCCCGCCCACCGAATAGGGGTCGGACAGGAAGATCAGGTCGCCCTCTTCAACCGTGCCGTCAAACCCTTCGAGGAAGGGGCCGATATAGCTGCCGAACTGGCCCACGATCATGCGGCCCTGATAGTCGGCGATCAGCGGGAAGGCGTCGCCCTGTTCGCGGATGCCGGGCGACATGGCGGTGCGCACCAGCGTGGCGTCCATTTCGATACGGGCGTTGCGCAGGGCGTTTTCGATGATGTCCAGCGTGACCGGATCAACGGGCACGGTGGCAAAAGGCGTTTCATTGGCCTGAATGATCTGTGCGGGCATGGGTCTTGCCTCCTTCTCAGGCTTGCTTGACGAGGTCGGGGTTGATGAGGATGTTGCCGACGTGATCGACGGTGCCGTTGCAGCCCGCCTCGATCAGCGTGGTCGAGTCCATTTCGACGACGATGGCCGGGCCGGGGATGACATCGCCCGCCTGCAGCAGCGCGCGGTCATAGATCGCGGCCGGGACCATCGCGCCGTCGGCCCACAATTCATGATCGCGGATCTTGGCGCGGTCCAGATTGCCGTCCGACTGGGGCAACTTGGGCGCGGGCAGATCAAGCGCCGGACCCACGGCAACCGCGCGCAGGTTCACCAGCTCATGGGCCGAATCCATGTTGAAGGTGAAGAGACGCAGGTGTTCCGCATCGAAGCGGCCGGTCACCGCCTTGAGGCCGTCGCGGCGCAGCGTTTCCGGGTCGATCGAGAGCGGCACTTCAAAGGCCTGGCCTTCATAGCGCACGTCCAGTTCGAACAGGCTGGTGATGTCGGCCTCGGCAATGCCTTCGGCCAGCAGTTCGGCGCGGGTCTGGCGCGCCATTTCGTCGAGAACGGCGATCACGTCCTCTTCGGCGGTGTCGGCCACGCGCTTGGAGAAGGAGCGCGCCGTTTCCGTGCGCATCCGCGTGGTGGCATCGCCCAGAGCGCACAGCACGCCCGGCGAAACAGGCGAAACCGCAGGCCAGGAACCCGTCAGGCGGGCCACCGCGTTGACATGGAGCGGACCCGCGCCGCCAAAGCCCATCAGCGCAAAGTCGCGCGGGTCATAGCCCTGCTGCACCGAGATCATGCGCAGCGCGCCGAACATGTTTTCGTTGACGATGTCGATAATGCCGCGCGCGGCCTCCATCAACCCGATGCCCAGCGCGTCGGCGATGGTCTGCACCGCCTTCTTGGCGCCTTCGCGGTCCAACTGGAACGTGCCGCCCAGCAGGTTTTCGGGCAGATAGCCCAGCACCACATTGGCGTCCGTCACGGTAGGCAGCGTGCCGCCCTTCTGGTAGGCCACCGGGCCGGGCACGGCGCCCGCCGATTGCGGACCCACGCGCAGCGCTTTGGTCAGTTCGGGCACATAGGCGATCGAGCCGCCGCCCGCACCCACGGTCTTCACGTCCAGCGCCGAAGCGCGCACCTTGAGGTGGCCCACTTCGGTGTCGCGCTGGCGGCGGGCTTCAAGCCCTTCGATCAGCGCCACGTCGGTCGAGGTGCCGCCCACGTCCAGCGTCAGGATGTTCTTGATGCCCGAATTCTTGCCGACCCAGATCGCGCCGGTCACGCCGCCGGCCGGGCCCGACATCAGCAACGAAACGGGATGCTCTTCCGACTTTTCCGACGACATCAGACCGCCGTCCGAACGCAGCAGCGAGAGCGATCCGGCCATGCCCGCGCCGCGCAGCTTGTCGCGCAGGTTGCGGATATAGCGGCGCATCACCGGGCGCACGCTGGCATTGGCAACGGTGGTCAGCGTGCGCTCATATTCCTGCATTTCGGGCAGGACTTCATGAGAAAGCGAAACCGGGATTTCCGGCATGATCTCGGCGGCCAGTTCGCCCACGCGCTTTTCATGCGCGCCGTTCAGGTAGGCATTGACGAGGCTGACGGTCAGCGCCTGAACGCCGGCATCGCGCAGGGCGGTCAGCGAGGCGCGGATTTCATCGTCGTCGATGGGGCTGATTTCGTTGCCATCGGCATCCATGCGTCCGGCGATTTCCACCGTGTCCTGCAGCGCGGCCAGCGGCTCGGGCTTGGGCCACACGATCCAGCCTGCCAGACCGCCCGGCACAAAGCTGCGCGCGATCTGCATCACCTGGCGATAGCCCTGCGTGGTGATCAGGCCCACGCGCGCGCCCTTGCCTTCCAGCACGGCGTTGGTGGCCACCGTCGTCCCGTGCAGGAAGAATTCGACATCCGAAGGGCTGATCCCGGCCTTCTCGCAAATCGCGGTCACGCCGTTCAGAATGCCTTCCGAGCTGTCATGCGGCGTCGAAGGCGTCTTGTGGCGCCAGAATTTGCCGCTGGTCTGATCGAAAAGCAGGAGGTCGGTGAAGGTCCCTCCAACGTCTACACCCAATCGGTAGGTCATATTTTCCCCGGCTTCCTTTGGTTTCTTGCGCCGGCCTGATTCGGGCGGGAATGCCGTGACGGGCCGGATCCAAATGATATAATGCTATGACATAAATGTCAGCGCCAATGTGCATAAGGCGTAACGCAATCGCCGCGCTTGGCTCGGCGTTGGGCACGGACTATCCGCCAAGCGAATTTTTACCCTCGCCCAGTGGTCATTCCGGCGGGCCATGGGCAGGTTTGGCGTCAAGGCGGACGCGCCAATTATGGAGAAAGTATCGATGGCCCTTGATCTGAACACGCTGCGCAGCGATTCGCGCGAATTTCTGGCCCGGCGCGGCGCGGGCGAGGGCCTGTTTATCGCAGGGCGCTGGCAAAAGGCCGAAGGCGGGCGCACGCTGCCCACAGTGGACCCGGCCACCGGAACGCAGACCGCCGAAATCGCCGCGGCCAGCACCGCCGATGTCGAGGCCGCTGTTGAAGCCGCCCGCGCCGCGCTGCCCGCATGGCGCGCCACCGTGCCGGTTGAGCGTGCGCGCATCCTCTGGAAGATCGCGGACCTCATCGAAGCCCATATTGACGAGCTGGCCGAGCTGGAAACGCTCGATCAGGGCAAGCCGCTCTATGTCGGCCGCTGGGCCGAAATTCCGGGTGCCGTCAACCAGTTCCGCTTCTTTGCGGGGCAGGCGATGACCATCGAGGGCAACACGATCGAAAGCTCGATCAATTATCAGCCCGCAGGCAAGCAGATGCGCAGCTGGACTGTGCGCGAAGCCGTCGGCGTGGTGGCGGCCATTGTGCCGTGGAATTCGCCGCTGGTGCTGACCGCGATGAAGCTGGCCCCGGCGCTGGCGGCGGGCTGCACCATCGTGCTGAAACCGGCCGAGGACACCAGCCTGACCGCGCTGCGTCTGGCTGAGCTGATGGCGGAGGCGGGCGTGCCTGCAGGCGTGCTCAATGTCGTGACCGGGCTGGGCAGCGAGACCGGCGCGGCGCTGGCCAACCATCCCGGCGTGGACAAGGTGGCCTTTACCGGCTCGACCGCCACGGGCCGGGCCATTCTGGACGCGGCCAAGACTAATTTCAAGCGCGTGACGCTGGAGCTTGGCGGCAAATCGCCCTCGATCGTGATGCCGGACGCCGATCTCGATCTGGCGACTCCGGGCGTGGCCAATGCGATCTTCTTCAATGCGGGTCAGGTCTGCATCGCGGGCAGCCGTCTTTATGTCCACCGCTCGATCCATGATCAGGTGGTCGAGGGCGTCGCCAATTATGCCAAGAGCATCAAGATGGGCCACGGCCTGTTGCCCGACACCCAGATGGGCCCGGTGGTATCGGCCCGCCATGCCGAGCGCGTCGAAGGCTTCCTGACCCGCGCCAAGGCGCAGGGCGCGACCATGCTGGCGGGCGGCGAACGCAGCGGCGAGGCAGGCACCTTCATCGCCCCGACCGTGGTGGTCGACGTCAAGCCTGACTTCGAAATCGTGCGCGAGGAGGTCTTCGGCCCGGTTCTGGTGGCGCAGGCCTTTGACGATGTCGAGGAAGTGATCGCGGCGGCCAATGCCAGCGAATACGGCCTTGCCGCCAGCGTGTGGACCGAGAGCCTGAGCCATGCCCATCGCATGAGCAGCGACATTCGCGCCGGAACCGTGTGGATCAATTGCCATGCGATGTATGACGCTGCGCTGGCCATCGGCGGGGTCAAGGCCTCGGGTTGGGGCCGCGATTCCGGCAAGCAGGCGATGGACAATTACCTTGAATGGAAGACCGTCTGCGCGGTTGTCTGATCTGATCTGCCCGCTGGGCGGACAGGGCGGGGCGGGGCGTTGTGAATATGCCCTGCCCCGCCAGCTTTCCCTTTCCAGTCGAAAGGGAGAATTTCCATGCGGGCCCGAAAACCCAAGCCGTTCCGTCGTCTGTTGCCCATTCTGCTGTGTGCCGCAGCCTCGCCCGCGATGGCGCAGGGCACATCCTGTCAGAAACCATGGTTCACCCCGCAGGCCCCGCCGGTGCAATCCTTCGAGGTGCTTCCTGATGGCCGGGTGACGTTCCGCCTCTGCGCGCCGCTGGCCCATGAAGTGCTGGCCACCAGTTCGGACGCGGGCGAGGTGATCCCGATGGGCTTTCCGGTGGGCACGCCGCAAGGGCTTGTGCTGACCCGCGACGATACCGGATTGTGGAGCGGCACCACGGCCAAACCGTTCAAACCCGGCCCCTATCGCTATGCCTTCCGCGTCGATGGGGTTCGCACCGCCGATCCCTATGCGCAGGTATTCTCACGCACCCGCTATGGCATAGAGGCGGTGCTGGAAGTGCCCGGCAGCCAGTTTCAGGCCTGGGACGCAAACCTGCCCCATGGCGCGGTGGCCAGCCTGGATTACTGGTCGGCCTCGTTGAAGGCGCGGCGGCGGGCGCATGTCTATACTCCGCCCGGCTATGAAAAGGGCGGCAATCAGCGCTATCCGGTGCTCTATCTGGTCCATGGCGCGGGCGATAATGATGAAAGCTGGACCGGGATCGGCCATGCGAACCAGATCCTTGACCGCCTGATCGCGGCGGGCAAGGTCAAGCCGATGATCGTGGTCATGCCCGATGGCCATACGCCCGACGCGGCCCGCGCGATTGATTTCCACGCGCATGATTTCGGCGATGATCTGACCCGCGACCTGATCCCCCTGATCGACCGCACCTATCGCACCACGCCGACCGCCGATGCGCGGGCCATGGCGGGTCTGTCGATGGGCGGTTCGCACACGATCCGCGAAGGGCTGACCCGCCCCGGCACTTTCCACTGGATCGGCATCTTCTCAATGGGCGTGGGCATCGGCAGCCAGACCGGCGTCGATCCCAAGCGCATCGAGGAATATGCCACCGAAAATGCCGCCTCGCTCAAACAGGCCGGACGCGCCATGCGTCTGGTCTATTTCGCGATGGGCAAGGAGGATTTCCTTTATGCCTCGGTCGAGCCCACCCGCGCGGTGTTTGACCGTTTCGGCATTGCCCATGTCTATCACGAGAGCGAGGGCGGGCACACCTGGATGAACTGGCGCGACTATCTTGCCGATTTCGCGCCCCGCCTGTTCAAATAGGCCTGTTCACACTGGCGCCTTAGGCCGCCGCGCCTGCGCGCGCGGCGGCCAATTTGCCTTCGTCCAGATCATAGAGATAAAGAAACACCGCATTGATCAGGAACATCGCGGCCGGGATCACCGCATAGCCCATCGTCAAGGCAAAGATGGCGCTTTCAGGCTGGGGCACCAGCTTGCCGCCGAACGTGGGAATATAATGCGCCGCGCGCAGGAAAATGCCCAGCACCGCCACGCCCAGCGCAAAGCTGGCCTTTTCCAGCACGGCCGCGGTGGAGGAGAGCAGGCCCTCGCGCCCCATGCCGGTGATGACGCGGTCATAGACCATCGTATCGCCCAGCATCGAGATCGACATCAGGATCAGCGCCCCTGACCCCAGACCGGAGAAGATCCCGCGCACGATGAGTTCGCTGTTGCCCGGCGCGTGGGGCGTGGCCAGCCAGCTCAGGGCCGTGGCGCAAAAGATGAAAACGCCGATCAGATAGGTGACCCGCTTGCCCACTTTCTTGCCGCTCCACACCCACAGCGGCATGGACAGCGCGGTGGCGATGTTCTGGATCGAGGTCAGCAGGATCTGGCCGCCATAGCCCATGCCCAGCACGTTGAGCAGGAACAGCAGGCCGCAAGACCCCATGCTTGCAAAGGCGAGGAACTGAAAAACCTTGGCCCCCAGCAGCAGCATGTAGGGCCGGTTGCGCGTCATCAGCGCAATCTGGCGCGGCAGCGACAGCGGGGGCGGGGCGTCGGCGTGGGCTTCCTCGGCATGGGTCGCCGGAACGGAGAGCACCGTGGCCGTCATCGCGCCAAAGATCACCAGCGCCATCACCAGCCCCATCGTGGCATAGGCCGGGCCGCCTGCGCCGCCCGCCTTGATGATTGCCGCCGTGCCCGCCGTTGCCAGCATCTGGCCGATCGAAACGAATACCGTGCGGAAGGAGAGCAGCCGCGTGCGTTCGGCAAAGCCGTCGGTCAATTCGGCGGGCAGCGCCATATAGGGCACGGCAAAGAGGGAATAAGCGGTTGAATAGATGATCTGCGCGGCGATCATATAGGCAATCAGCGCGGTCTGACCCATGGCCGGAGGCGCAAACAGCATCAGGAACGAGGCGGCCGAAAGGATAGCGCCGATCAGCATGAACGGACGGCGGCGACCCCATTTGCTGCGGCTTTTGTCGCTCATCGAACCGATGATCATATCAACCACCGCGTCATAGAGCTTGGCCCCCATCATCAGATAGCCCGCGATTTCGGGCGATTGGCCCAGTACCGTGGTCATGAAGGCGGGGTAATAGGCGGTGACGGCATTGAGCATGATCGACACGCCCACCGTGCCGATGCCAAAGCCAAGACAGGTTTTGATAGGAAGGGACGCGCTCATGCCTCGTCTCCATTGAGAAAGCCATGGATGGCGGCGGCCTTGGCCGCATCGCCCGGCGGCAGGGCGGCGGCGCGCCCGTCCGAGAGGATTTCGAGCGCCCGCGCCACCGAGGCATTGAGCAGCGCCAGCTCGGTTTCGGGTTTCAGCAAGAGCGCAGGCGCGGCAATGCAGGCCATCCGTTCAAAGGCGCGATATTCAAAGGCCGCGATATAGGGCTTGGAATAGGTGTCCCATGATTTGAGCACATCCAGCGTGACGCGGTGCAGGATGTCGGGTGGCGGCATCGGCACGGACAGGCGATGGGCTGCATCCTGCATGAAATGGGGAAAGAAGAGCGCCTGATCACGGCAGAAATTGAACGCCCAGATCAGATGGCGACCATAGGCGTCCGGTTCAACGCGCGGCGCGTAATTCTCGATCACCGCCTCGCGCAGGGCATCATCATATTCGGTGATGCCGTCCAGCACCACGCGGCGCACCCGCTCGGGATGGCCCGCCGCCATCTCGCAGGCGATGCGGGCGCCGGTGTGAGTGCCGTAAACATCCACCTTGTCGATCCCCAGAGCGTCGAGCATCCGTACCATCGAGCCTGCGAAATAGGCGATGTCGGGATGGTCGGGCGCGGGCGCGGCGCTGTCGCCGTTGCCCAGCGTGTCGGGGGCCAGGATCGGCCCGTCATGGCCCGCCGCCCGCAGCGCGCGCATCAGGGGCTGGCTGAACCATCCCGATGCGGGCGAGGCATGGAGCAGCAGCAGCGGCGTGCCGCTTCCTTCCATCCGGCGCAGGTGGATCTGTCCTTCCTCAACGGTGACGAAGGCGCGCGTGATATCGGGCGGGGTGATGACGGGGGGATTGATCAGGCTCATGGGAAACGAAGCTAACCCGCCATGGCCTACGCACTTGTCGCATCCTGACCTTATCCAGCAGGCGGATAGAACCCCTTTGTCGGGGGGCGAAAGGCGGCAGGGCATGGTCAATTCGGTCCATGTCGCACCCTATCGCCTCCGATGATGCCTTGCTGGACGGGCTGAACGCCGCCGGGCCGATCAATCTGTCCGAAGCCTTTGCCGTGATGGAGCGCTGGGATCTGGACGCGCTGGTCTGCGCCCAGCCGGTCAATGTGTTCCACGCGCTGGGCCATTGGCCCCAGATCGGGCGGACGCGGATGGGCCAGCCTGCCGGAACCTTTGCCATCCTTTCGCGCCGGCATATGGAACGGCCGGTGCTGGTGACCAGCCGGTTTCTGCATTTCTACACTTATGCCGACGGGCGCGGGCCGGTCGAGGCGTTTTTGTACGATGATCTGAGCGATGGCGATGATCTGGGGCAGAACGGCGAATTTCCGCTGTGCCCGGATCGCGGGCGGGCGCCTTTGTCGGCGATGGAAATGCACCGTTTTGCCATCAGTTCGGCAGCGTTGAGGCACCGGGCCGCCTATCGCAACGCGGGCGGGGCGCTGGTGGCGGCGCTGCGCGAGATGGGTGCGTGGGGGCGGCGGATCGGCTGGGATGATCCCTTGATCGCGGGCGTTCTGGCGCGCCATGGGCATGAGGGCGACAGCATCGCGGCCGACAATGCCATGCGCGAGATCCGCCTGATCAAATCGCCGCTGGAAATCGCGCTGATGCGCCGCGCCGCCCGCGCCAATGTCGAGGCGCTTCAGGCCGTGGCGCAGGGCGTGCGGGCCGGGGCGTCCTATCGCGATCTCCACGCACTCTTTCGCGCCGAAACGGCGGCGCGGGGCAATACCGGCGTGTTCCTCAATGTTGACCGCTCCTCCTCGGAATCCAGCCCGCATCGCATTGCCGATGGTCAGGCGCTGTTCCTCGACGCGGTGAGCCATTTCCAGAACTATCACGGCGATTTTGCCCGCACGGTCTTTGTCGGAGAACCGACCCGCGCGGCGGCCCATGCCGCCGATGCCGCCGCCTTCGCCTGGCAGTCGGTGCGCGAGTCGCTGCGTCCCGGCCTGCGCTTTTCCGACATCACGCGCATCGGCCAGGACGCGCTGAAGCGCGGCGGCTTTGATGTTCAGGTCGGCTTTGGCCCGCATTCCTGCGGCCTTGCGCATACGGACGAGCCGGGCGAGGACGCCAATGACTTTCAAGGCGGCTTTTGGCGCAAGCCCGATATCGAACTGCGCCCCGGCATGGTGATTTCGGTCGATTGCCCGGTGCTCGATTCCGGCCTTGGCGGCTCGGCCCATTGCGAAGACCTCGTCCTCATCACGGACGATGGCTGTGAAACCATCCATTCCTCTCCTCCAGCGGTGATTGTCGTATGACCAGAAGCTTTATCCTTTCCGCCGGTGTCGGTGATCCGGCGCTGGCCGAACCTGCCACCTCCGCGCAAATCCTGACCGCCGCCGAGGCGGCCGGGGTCGATCTGCTGCTGCTGGGCCGCCACGACAGTCTGCCGTTTGATCCGCAGGTGATTGCCGCCTGGGCCGCGCCGCGCGTTTCGCGCCTTGGTGTGGTGCCTCTCGTGTCCACCCGCATCGCGCATCCCTTTCATGTGGCGCGCGCGCTTTCGGCGATTGATTTCCTGTCGGGCGGGTTGCTGGGCTGGGCGCCCGTGGCGCAAGGGGGCAGCGCGGCGCAACTGGCCGATATGGTGCGGGCAACCCGCGCATTGTGGGATGGCTGGGACGAGGATTGCCTGATCATCGACAAGGAAGCCGGGCGCTATCTGGACACCACCAAAGTGCGCCCCAGCAATTATGTCGGCACACATTATTCCGTGCGCGGGCCGGTCAATGCGATGCGGCCAAAGCAGGGCCATCCGCTGCTGGTCTGCGATGCGGCCTCGCCTTTTGCGGTGCCGGGCATCGACGTGGTGATCGCGGCCGAGGGGCAGGCATTCCCCGCCGCCGCCCGCCGCCTTCTGCGCGTGGAGCCCGACATTGATGTTGCCGCCATGGCGGCGCGGTTTGAAGCGGGCGAGATTGACGGGTTGCATGTCGATCTGGCCCATCCGCTGGCCGAACTTGGCCGGATCGGCGAGAGCCTGTCGGCGCTGACCCGCGGGCGTGCAGCCGAGGGCACCCTGCGCGAGAGGCTGGGCCTGCCGCTGACGCTGCGCAACGTTTATGAGGAGATTGCCTGATGCCCCGTCCGATCCATCTTTGGGCCTTTCTTCAGGGCATCGGCCATTATCCCAGCGGGTGGCGCCACCCCGGCGCCGATCCGGCGGGCGTGTTCACCATGGACTATTATGCGCGGGTTGGCCGTCTGGTCGAAAAGGGCCGGTTTGACGCCATCGTGTTCGGCGATCAGTTGCAGTCGCGCGGCGTGCATGGCCGGGCGCCCGAACATCTGGCCATGCCGACGCTCGACCCGATGGCGCTGCTCTCGGCCATTGCATCGGTCACGCAGCATGTCGGGCTGGTGAACACGCTTTCCACCACCTATTGGTCGCCCGAGGGGCTGGCCGAGCGGTTTGCCACGATGGACCGGATCAGCGGCGGACGTGCGGGATGGAACATCGTGACCACCGCGCATCCCGACACTGCGCCCAATTTCGGCGATGACGAACTCCCGGAAAAATCGCTGCGTTATAAAATGGCGGCGCAAACCGTGGCGCAGGCGCAGGCGGTCTGGCGCGAGCGCAATGCCGAACTGGGCACATCGCCCCAGGCGCGCCCGGTGTTTGTTCAGGCCGGGCAATCGGCCGACGGGCGCGATTTCGCCGCCAGCATTGCCGAGGCCATTTTCTGTTCGGCCCCCACGATGGAGGACGGCATCGCCTTTCGCAACGACATGCGCGCGCGCGTTGCTGCCGCCGGGCGCGATCCCGACGCGGTCAAGATCATGCCGGGCCTTTCCTTCATCCTTGCCGACACCGAGGCCGCCGCGATTGCCAAGGATCAGGCGATCCTCGATCTGGCCGATGAGAAGCTTTGCATCGAATATCTCTCTGAATCGCTGGTTTGCGATTTGACGCAGTTTGATGTGAACGGTCCGATCCCGGTCGAGGCCATTCTGGCCCAAACCATCCTGCCCAAGGCCGATATTGCCCGCGTGCTGGAAAAGCCGGCGGCGATCGGGCTCTCGCTGGGCAAATTTGCGGCCGGCTATGTGCGCACGCCGCGCGGGCATAATGTGTTTCGCGGCACGGCCTCGCAACTGGCCAACATGATGATCCAATGGATTGAGGCCGGGGCCTGCGACGGCTTCACGCTGCAACCGGCCTATATGCCGGGCGAACTGGAGATTTTTGTCGAGGAAGTGGTGCCGATCCTCCAGGCCGCGGGCGCGCTGCGCACCGAATATCCGGGCAGCACGCTGCGCGAAACCATGGGCCTGCCGCGCTGGCCTGCGGATATGGCGGCGTGATCGGCGCGCTGGCGGGGTTGGTTCTGGCGGGGGCGCTGGCGGCCCCGTCGGCGGCGGAAACACCCAATGTCCACACCGACCGCGCCGCCGTGGTGGCGCGCTGGGCGGCGGCGCCCTCGCGCTTTGTCACCGTGGATGGCGTGCCCATCCATGTGCGCGAGGAAGGGCGTAAAGGTGCCCCGGTCGTCGTTCTGCTGCATGGTTCGATCGTGAACCTGCATGAATGGGATCTGGTCGTGCCCTTGCTGACGCGCGACTATCGCGTGGTGCGGTTTGACTGGTCGCCCTATGGTCTGTCGGGGCCGGACCCCAAGGGCGTTTACACCACGCCCCGCGCCGCAGAGCTGATGGATGGTCTGATGCGCAAATTGGGCCATGACCGTTTCGCGCTGGTTTCCACCAGCAACGGGGCCAATGTCGCGCTGGAATATAACCGGGCCTATCCGGGACACGTAACGGCCATGGCCTTTTCCATCCTGCCGCTCGAACGGCCCAGCCAGACCCGCAAGATCGGCACGCGGATGATGGAACTGGTCGCCGAGCAGAAGGCCAAGACCCCGCAATGGCGCAGCCATGCCTATTTCCGCGAGGTTTTGAAGGATACGACTCCGCCCGGTTTCGAGCCGCAGGACTGGATGGTGGATAGCATCTTTGATGCCGACAATCTGCCCGGCGCCTATGTCAATCAGGCCGCGCTCTTGGCCGCCAATGTCGAACTGTTCAAAACCGACATCGTCAAGCGCGAGACCGAGGCCGTCACCGTGCCGGTGCTGCTGCAATGGTGCACCTATGACACGGTGATCAGCCAGAGCGCGGCGGAGTCGCGGGCACGCTTTCCCAATGCGCAGGTGGACTATATCGAATATCCCACGCTGGGGCATTTCCCCATGTGGGAGAACCCCAAGCTGTTCACCCGCGACCTGAAAGCCTTTCTGGACCGCCAGCGCAAACCGGCGGCCCGGCGCAAGGGTTAAGGTTTGATCGCCCGGATCAACAGATTGGGCAGATAGGCGTTGTCCCATTCCGCCTGCCCACCCGAGGCATTTTGTGCCGAAGGCGGGGGCGGGGTGGCGCCGATGCGCAGCACGATCAGGTCATATTTGGGCGCGATATAGACCACCTGATTGGAATTGCCGTCGAACAAGTAAAGATCGGGGTCGATATAGGGCTCGCTGTGCAGCACTTGCGGGCCCAGCGTGCCGGGGGCGCCAAAGCCGCGCCTTTGATGATAGGGCTGGCCGATCCAGATCCCCAAACCGAAATTGGGATTCTGCGGCGTGCCCTTGCGCATTTCTGCGGTATAGCCCTTGGGCAAAAGGCGTTTGCCACCCCATACGCCATCGGCATGAAGCAGCATGGCCATGCGCAGATAAGTTTCGGCGGGCAGATAGGTGCAGCAGCCCGAATGGGCGAGCCCCCCTTCGCGGTCGACCCAGATCGTGCCGCCCGGCGCGCCGATTTTGGCCAGCACCTCGCTCCCCACAAACTCGCCATAGCGCCGCCCGGTGGCCCGTTCGATCACCATGGCAACCATGTCCGAGGGCGCATTGGCATAGGCATAACGCGTGCCCGGTTCGGCGATCATCGGGTAATGGTCGACGATCTCGCGCCCGTGCTCGGTGGAAAGATAGGCGGTGTTGAGCGGATGGGCCGGGTCGGGGCTGAACCCCTGATCCAGCATGCCCGAACGCATGTCGAGCAGATGGCGCACGAGAATGCGGCCCTTTTGCGTGCCCTTCAATTCGGGCATGATCTCGCTCAACGGCTGATCAAGCCCCTTGATCCGCCCCATGGCAATAGCGCGGCCCACCGCCAGCGCGGTGATCGGCTTGGACAAGGATTTGGAAAGCATGGGCGTCTGTGCGTTCATGCCCGGCGCATACCAACTGTGGATCAGCGCGCCCTTGTGCCATACCAGAAACGCGCTTGACCGCATCGCGGCGGCATAGGCATCGCCTTTGGCCAGAGCGGCGGGGTCCAGCGCGGCATCTCGGCGCAGGACCATCGGCTGCCAAAGCGCGGCACCGGGCAGCTTTTCCATGGGCGCATAGGGGAAATTGCCCGGATCTTTCAGGAATTGCGCGAATCGCTGCTGATAAACCGCGCCATCCCCGGCAACCGCGCCGCCTGCTTCGTCCTCAACCGTTCCGGCAACCGCGCCAGTGGCCACACATGCGACCATCGCGGCCATCATGATCGTCTTTGCACTTCGCATATCCACAATTCCCCGCATTCCTGATGCTCCCCAAGTCGTTGCAATCTGCCTCTTGAGGGTGGGCATGCCTGTTCAAGGCGCGCCAATCCCCACTGTGCGGATAATTCCACCACATGCCGCATCACCGGGGGGCCAAGCGTCCATATCGCATGCAAGTCCGAGGTTTGGAGTGCATGAGCTATGACAGGGGTAGAACGGTGCCAGGTGGGGATTGTGGGTGCAGGCCCCGTTGGCACAGTAATGGCCACCCTGCTGGCCAAGGCCGGCTATGACGTGGTGGTTTTCGAGGCGGGGCTCGATTGTGCGCAGGATCTGCGCGCGTCCACGTTCCACCCCTCGACGCTGGAAATGCTGGATGATATCGGCATCACGCAATTGCTGCTCGATCGCGGGCTCAAGGCGCCGATTTATCATTGGCGCGACCGGGCATCGGGCGAAGTGGTCGATTTCGACCTCTCCGAGATTTCCGATGTCACGCGCTATCCCTTCCGCATCCAATGCGAACAGTATCATCTCTCGCGCGGGCTGGCCGAAGGGCTGGAGCAATATTCCAACGCCAAGGTGCTGTTCGGCCACCGTCTGCTGACGCTGGATCAGGATGATACCGGCGTCAACCTGTGCGTCGAAACGATGACCGATATCGTGCGCTACCGCTGCGACTATCTGATCGGGGCCGATGGCGCCAATTCGGTGGTGCGCAAGTGGCTGGGCATCGAATTTGACGGCTTCACTTATCCCGAGCGTTTCCTCACGCTGTCCACCAAGCTGGAACTGGCCGATTATCTGCCCAATCTGGCTTATGTGAACTATGTGTCGGACCCCTCGGAATGGCTGGTGCTGCTGCGCGTGCCTTCGGTGTGGCGCGTGCTGGTGCCTACCGACGCTTCGCTGGGCGACGATTATCTGAAATCCGACGAGATCAAGGATGGCATCTTCCAGCGTCTGCTGGGCACGGATCTGCATGTCGAGACCGGCCACCGCACGCTCTATCGCGTGCACCAGCGCGTAGCCAAGAGCTTTGGCAGCGGGCGCGTTTATCTGGCCGGGGATGCGGCGCATCTCAACAATCCGCTGGGCGGGTTCGGCATGAATTCGGGCGTGCATGACGCTTTCAACCTGTTTGAAAAGCTCGATCCGGTGCTCAAGGGCACCAAGACCAACCAGAGCCTTGAGCTTTACGATCGCCAGCGCCGCACGGTAACGCACAGCTTTACCCAGCAGCAGACGATCGAAAACATGGCCTTTATCAAGGGCGGCGCCGATGAGGCGCACAAGCGCCGCCGCCAGGCGATGCTGGACTTGAAGGCCGATGACGACAAGCGCCGCGCCTATCTGATGCGGCAGGCGATGTACGAAAGCCTCGCGCAGGCCGCTGCGGTCGAGTGAAATTTCCGGGCGGGGCGATAAAACGCTCCGCCCTTTCACCATCAAGGGCACGGTCCCCCGTCCTGCCTGTAATAAGGAGTATATTTGCATGGGTGACGTTCTGGGCTGGCGCAAGCTGATGGGGGTGATCGCGCCTTCGACCAACACCACGGTGCAGCCCGACATGGAGCGCATGCGCCCGGTGGGCGTGACCAACCATTTCAGCCGCATCTATGTTGAAGACCCGCTCGCGCTGTCGAACGAGGATTTCCTGGTCGGCACGCAGGCGATTTCGGACGCCACCCATGATGCGGTGCGCTCGGTCATGACCGCCAAGGTCGATTACCTCGTGCTGGGCATGTCGGCCGTCACGTTTTACGGCGGGGTCGAGGGCAGCCGCAAGTGGAAGGCCGATGTCGAGGCCGTGGCGGGCGTGGGCGCCAGCACGGGCGCGGAATCGGTGGCCGCCGCTTTGAAAGCCTATGGCGGCGTCAAGACCGTCAGCTTTGTTTCGCCCTATTATCCGGTGGCCAACACCGAAGTGCGCCGCTTCCTTGAGGAATCGGGCTTTGAGGTGAAGCGCGACAAGCCGCTGGAATGCAAGCGCTGGACCGACATTGCCAAGGTGACGCCGGAAGACCTGCGCCCGGTGCTGGATTATCTGGACGGCGACGATGTGGACGCCATCGTTCAGGTCGGCACCAACCTCTCGATGGTCGATCTGGCTGTGGAATATGAGCAGAAGCTCTCCAAGCCGGTGATCGCCATCAACACGGCCACCTATTGGCATGGCCTGCGCGCCTGCGGCATCGACGACAAGATCGAGGGCGTCGGCCGCCTGCTGGCCGAGTTTTAACCGAAATGCGCGCCCGCCTGACCGACAGGCGGGCGTATCGCGGCGGATGCCTACCCGCACGCCCGGCCCCCATGCGATGGATCGCCCACAGCAGGAGGTCGGCACCATCAGCCGCCCGACGACAGGGCCGCGCATGATCGCAGCGCCGGTCCCAACTCAGGGAGAAAACCGTGATACAGGAAGTTCTCGTACTGCGCTGGGTACACATCATCTGCATGGTCTATTGGCTGGGCGGTGAATGGGGTGTGTTTCAGACCAGCTATAATATCCTCAACCGCAACCTCTCGATGGAAGAGCGCCGCCGCCATATGGAAACGGCCTATCGCATCGACATCCTGGCGCGCACCGGCATCATCACGCTGCTGCCGCTGGGTCTGCACATGGGCAACATTTACGGGCTTCAGCCCTATGGCGGCAATTTCCTGACCTTTATGTGGATCTTTGTCGCTGGCTGGCTGGCGCTGTGCTGGGGCGCGTTCATCAAGCGCGAAACCGATATCGGCATCCGCCTGACCAAGATCGACGAGGCGGTGCGCTACATCCTCATCCCCACGATCTTCATTGTCGGCATTTCCTCGCTGCTGGGCCATGGTCCGTTCGAGGCGGGCGAGGGCCAGCGCTGGTATGCCACCAAGTTCACGCTTTACGGCTTCACGCTGTGCATCGGTCTGGGCCTGCGCTGGATCATGCGCCGCTGGACCACCGCGTTCCGGATTCTGGCCCAGGGCCCCAATCCCAAGATCGAGGCCGTGCTTGAGCGCGACTTCTTCCTCGGGCGCTGCATGGCCTATGTCTATTGGATCACGATTTCGGGCATCTGCTTCCTCGGCACGGTCAAGCCGATCTGAGGACGCCTTTGCGAAGGACCAAAAAAGCGCGGCGGGGCAACCCGTCGCGTTTTTTGCGTGCATAAAAAGACCCCGGCCTTCCATCGCGGAAGACCGGGGCCAAGTGCGGGTTTGTTCGGGGGCCGCGCCCCCAATTCGGTCAGTTGCGATAGGTAGCGGCCGCGCGGCTCAACACGCCCATCGGATCGGCGGCCATCGCGGGGTCAGCCTTGGCCACCATATCGCGCCAATCCTGCGGCATGTCCTGATAACGCGCCACTTTCATCCCTGCGCTGCGCAGCGTCTGGGTGCCGAGACCTGGGGGCATTTTCCACCAGCGCGCATAATCGGTGACATCCGTGCCATAGGCCGTCGCGCTGGCAAAGGCGCGCTTGGGATCGAGCGCTTCGGCGGCGGGGCTGCAGATCATGCTCATATCATTGAGCACGCGATCGCTCTGCCCCTGGGTCTCCGCGCGCGCGCGGCTGTGGGTCTGAAAACAGACCGTATCGCCGATGCGGAAGAAAAGTTCGGGCACATGCTCGACCGTGAACTTGGACCCGCCGATGGTCGGCGGCAATTGCAGCACGTTTTCCGCGTTATAGACCACTTTGGTCGGTCCAACGGGCGCGAATGGCACATCAACCATCGTACCGGTGATCGGATTGAGAAGCTTTTCCGCCCGAACGCCGCTGTCCAGCGCGCAACGGAAGGCCAGTTCATACTGCGTTGTCATCAACCCGCCATCGGCCGTCGGACGAATATCCATCAGCGCGCCAAAGATCATGTCGCACATGGGGATCAGCTTGGCGCCCTGCTGGGCATAATTGCGCCCACGGAACCACCAGAACACCGGCCCGGCATCGGCCCGCATCCGCATCCGGCGGATCATTGCGATGCGCGCGGCAGGATCGGTCGGGATACCCTCTTCGCGGCCGCTCGTGGCCGCAGCGGCCCCCATGGCGGGCATGCTTGCGGCCGCCCCCAGCATCAGGCCCCCGGCCATCAGCACCCGTCGGCTCATCAACAGCGCTTCATCGCCGGTGTCGGTCTCAAAGGCTTCGCTCATCGCATTTCCCCCATTTTCGGCCTCAAAGGGCGCCAACCGCCCCCGCACCGATCAATTCTTCAATTTTTCCGTCGTCATAGCCCAGCGCGCTCAGCACATCGCGCGCATCGCGTCCGGGCCGCGGCAGATGGTTTTCGCCCCCCGTCCGCTTGCCCGCCATTTCCAGCGGCACGGTCGGCAATTGCGTCTCGCGCCCATCGTCAAGGAACACCGTCTCCAACCCGCCTGCGGCCAGTTGGGGGTCATCGAACAATTCCTCGGGCTTGCTGACCGGGGCAAAGGGAATGCCGGTCCCTTCGAGCCGCGCGATGATGTCGGCGCGGGTGAACCCGGCGACCTTTTCGCGCACGACCGGCAGGATGCGGTCGCGGGCCAGCACGCGCTGGTTGTTGGCGCGGATGCTTTCATCGGCCCAAAGGTCATCAAAGCCCAGCAGCGCGCAGAATTTCTCCCACAGGCTGTCGGAGACCACGCCGATGAACACCGGCAAATCCTGCGTTTCAAACACATCATAGATCGCCCAGGCCGAGATGCGCGCAGGCATCGGCGCGGCGGGTTTGCCGGTCACGGCAAACTGCGCCATATGCTGGCCCACCAGATAGGCGGTGGTTTCAAACAGGCTGGCCACGACCTTTTGCCCGCGCCCGGTGCGGTGGCGCTCCTCCAGCGCGGCAAGGATGCCGATCACGCCGAACATCGCGCCGGTCACGTCGATCACGCTGGACCCTGCGCGCAATGGCCGCCCCGGAGGGCCGGTCATATAGGCAAGGCCGCCCATCATCTGCGCCACTTCATCGAGCGCGGTGCGGTTTTCATAGGGGCCGGGCAGGAAACCCTTCTCGCTGCAATAGATCAGGCGCGGATTGGCATCCGCCATCGCCTCATAGGACAGACCCATGCGGTCGAGCGCGCCGGGGCGGAAATTCTCCACCAGAATGTCCGCGCCCGCCACGAGATCGCGCGCGACAGCCACGCCCTGCGCGCTTTTCAGGTCAAGGCAGATCGACTGCTTGCCGCGATTGTACATCGGAAAATAGCCGGAGCCGGAACCGAGCAACCGCCGCGTGGCATCGCCGCCGATCGGCTCGATGCGGATCACTTCGGCGCCGAGGCTGGCGAGAATATGGCCCACCGCCGGGCCCATCACCATATGGGTGAACTCGATCACGCGGATGCCCGCCAGAGGGGTGGGGTTCTGGCTCACTGAGCGATCCTTTCCTGATAATCCATCATCACGCCCGCGTCTGGCGTGAAACCGTAAAGCGGCTCTTCGGGGAGAGCTTCGGAGAGAATGGCGCGCACTTTCAAGAGCTTTTCCAGATCAATGCCCGTCCGATAGCCCATGGCATTGAGCATCAGCACCAGATCCTCGGTGACCAGATTGCCCGAGGCCCCGGGCGCATAGGGACAGCCGCCAAGGCCGCCCAGCGAGGCGTCCAATGTGGTGATCCCTTCATCCAGCCCCGCCAGCGCATTGGCCAGACCCAGCCCGCGCGTATTGTGCAGATGGAGCGTGGTCAGCGCATCGCCCACCTCGGCGCGCACGGCGCGCACCAGACGGCGAACCTGCGCCGGATCGGCATAGCCGGTGGTGTCGGACAGGCTCAGTTCCTTGGCCCCCGCCTCGACGCTGGCCGCCGCCATGCGGACCACGGTGTCCTGCGGCACCGCGCCCTCGATGGTGCAGCCAAAGGCGGTGGAGAGGCCCACCGCGAAATGCGCGCCTGCGGACGATGCAATGGCGGCCATGTCGCGGATTTCCTCGATCATCTGCGCATGGTCCTTGCGGACATTGCGGATCGAATGGGTCTCGCTCATCGAGAAGGGGGCGGAAAAACCATGCACGCCCGCCTCGACCGCGCGCGCCGCACCCTTGGCATTGGGCACCAGCGCGACGACGTTCAGGCCCTCGATCCCGCGCGCAAATTTCACCAGTTCGGCGGTATCGGCCATTTGCGGCAAGAGGCTGGGGGGCACGAAACTGCCCACCTCGATTTCAGGCACGCCGCAGGCGGCCTCGGCCGCGATCCAGGCCTTTTTGGCCTCCAGCGACATGACAGGCTTGATCGATTGCAGCCCGTCGCGCGGGCCGACTTCGGATATGGTGATAAAGGTCATAGATAAATCCAGGGGCGCGCCGCGCGATCGGCATCGGTCCATGCGGCGATGGCGGGGCGCGATTTCAGGGTGAGGTCGATGGCGTCAAGCCCTTCAAGGAGCATGACCTTGGCCTCGGCCTCGATGGGGAAGGCATAAGTATCATCGCTGCAGGTCAGCGTCTGGGCGGCAAGATCGATATGGACCTCGCGCCCTGCGATGCTTTCCACCGCCTCGCGCGGGAGGACGACCGGCAACAGCCCGTTGCGGATGCAATTGGCGGCAAAAATCGGCGCAAAGCCGGGGGCGATCACGCAGCGCACGCCATATTCAGCCAACGCCCAGACCGCATGTTCGCGGCTGGACCCGCAGCCGAAATTGGCACCGCCCGCAATGACCTGCGCACCTGCATATTCGGGCTGGTTCAACACGAATTCGGGGTTGGGCACGCGCCCTTCGACATAGCGCCATGGCGCAAACAGACCATCGGCCAATCCCGTGCGCCCGGTCGATTTCATCTCGCGGCTGGGTATGATGGCATCGGTGTCGATATTGTCGGCCAGCAGCGGGGCGGCCACCGCCGTCAGTTTGATAAACGGGGTCATGCCGGTTCCTCCACGCTCAACAGGCGCGGATCGGCAATCGCGCCCGCAATCGCGCTGGCCACGACAACTTCGGGGCTGGCGATATGGGTGCGGATGCCGGGGCCTTGGCGGCCTTCGAAATTGCGGTTGGTGCTGCTGATGCTGCGGCTGCCGGCAGGGAAGCTCTCGCCCCCGGCAAAGAAGCACAGCGAGCAGCCGCTTTCGCGCCATTCAAAACCGGCGGCCTCAAACACCTTGTCCAACCCTTCGGCCTCGGCGGCCCGCTTGACCGCTCCGCTGCCGGGAACGACCAGCGCCTTTTTGATCGAGGGGGCGACATGATGCCCTTTGACCAGAGCAGCGGCGCGGCGCAGGTCGGACAGGCGCGCGTTGGTGCACGAGCCGATGAAGGCCACGTCGATCGGCGTGCCCGCGATGCGCGTTCCGGCGGCAAGGCCGATATAGTCATGGGCGCGCTGCGGCCCTTGCGGCACCATTGCGTCGATGGGGATCGCATGTTCGGGGCTGGTGCCCCATGTGATCATCGGCGCGATGGCGGCGGCGTCGATGACGATTTCGCGATCAAACGTCGCCCCTTCGTCGCTGCGCAGTTCCTGCCAATAGGGCGCATCAAAACTGGCCGGGGCATAGCGGCGCCCGGCCAGATAGGCGAAGGTCTTGGCATCGGGCGCGATGATCGCGGCCATGGCGGCAAATTCGGTGGCCATGTTGCACAAGGTCATGCGCGCCTCGATATCGAGGGCCTCAACCGCAGAGCCTGCAAATTCCACCACATGTCCCGCGCCGCCGCCTGCGCCATGCGCGCCCAGCAAAGCCAGCGCCATATCCTTGGCCGTCACGCCGACGCCCAGCGCGCCCTCAAAACGCACCAGCATGGTTTTGGGACGGGGCAGGCGCAGCACGCCGGTCGCCATCGCATGTTCGGCCTCGGACGAACCAATGCCCCACGCCAGCGCGCCCAGCGCCCCTTGCGTGCAGGTGTGGCTGTCGGGCGCGACCAGCGTGCAGCCGGGCAGCACAATGCCCAGTTCGGGCGAGATGACATGGGTGATGCCCTGATCCGGGTCGGTGACATCGAACAGGGTGATCCCGGCGGCCAGCGCGGCCGCGCGGGTTTCGGTGATAAACGCTTGCCCGCCCTGCATCAGCGTCTGGTCACCGCGACCGGGACGGGTGTCGACAATATGGTCCATCACGGCAAAAACGCGGTGAGGATCGACCACCGGCCGCCGCGCTGCCGCTATGCTTTTCAGCGCCGAGGCGCCGGTGCGTTCATGCAGAAACACCCGGTCGATCGCCACCAGATCCGCGCCCGCAGACGTGGTGGTGGTGACATGGGCATCCCAGATCTTGTCGGCCAGTGTACGGCTCATACACCGGCTCCCAGATCGACGATCACCTTGCCCGAGGAGGCACCCGACAGGAGGCGTTCCACCGCATCGTAAATGCCTTCAAGGCCGCTGAAGCGAGGCGTGTCAAAATGCACTTTGACCTGCCCCTGAGCGTAAAGGGCAAACAGTTTTTCGCGCGCTTCCGGCCAATAGGGGGTCAGCAAACCGTTCATGAACCCGCGCACCGATGCGCCCTTGTAATAGATGGCATTGGCGATGCGCGGCCCGCTGACGATTTCGGGCTTCCCGTTGAGATCGGCGGCCGCGCCGCCCACCACCAGCCGCCCATGATTGGCCAGATTGGCAAGGAAAGCGTCAAAGATCGCCCCCGACACCGTATCGACCGCGACATCGAGCGCGTTGTGATATTCCGCCGCCAAGACGGCGCCGACATCCTCGCTGCGATAGTCAATCACCCGCGCCGCGCCCAGCGAGCGGACAAAGGCCGCCTTGTCGGGCCCGCCGCAGACCGCCACCACATGGCATCCGCGCGCCGCGGCGATCTGGACCATGAAATGGCCCAAACCGCCTGCCGCCGCCGAAATGGCCACGGTTTCGCCCGGCTGCAACTGGCCGATGACATCCAGCGCAACCATCGCCGAGACGCCCGTGCTGCACAATGCCAGCCAGTCCGGATCGGTCGAGGGCACTTTGAGGAAATTGGCGGCGGGCGCGATATTGGCCTCGCGGTATCCGCCGGTAAAGCGGGTTGTCACCACCGCATCGCCGGGGGCGAAACCTTCGCCCCCCTCACCAACGGCCTCCACCACGCCCAGCGCCTCGACGCCGGTATAGGTGGGCAGGGCGATCTTGACGTAATCGACCGCATCGCGCGCGATCTGGGTGTCGAAAATGCCGTTGATGCCGCAATAGAGGTTGCGCACGCGCAACTCCCCTGCCGCCGGTTCGCTCAACGGCAATTCGCGGATCACGCAGCCTTCGCGAAACGAGGGGGCAATGCTCTCCAGTCTGATCGCGCGATAGGTGCTCACGCGGGAAACCCCAGGCAGCCGGGGTTCAGTTGCCCCTTGGGATCGACGGCGGCCTTGACCGCATCGAGCACGCGCAGGAAGGCCGGATCGCGGCTATCGCGGTATTTGTAGGCGCGGCCGATCTGGAAATGCGCGCAGCCATAGGATTCGGCAATCCGCTTCACCTGTTCGCGCGCGGTATGGACCATCGCGCTGGCTTCCGGCGCATCGCCCAACTGCTTGAGACGGGCCAGATGTTCAGGCTCGACCAGACTTTCATGCACAGGGCGATAGCCTTGCGGCCAGAAAAACACCGGCTCGATGCAGATGGCGTTGTTGTGCAGCGAGGAGAAGAGGAAGCCGGTGTGGATGCCAAGCCGGTCAAATTCGCCCGCCATGCTGTCGAAATAGGCTTTGACGTCGGCAAACATCTTGGGCGCATTGGAGAGCGAAACCTGCCCATGGACCGGAACCCAGCTCTCGCCATCGGGCCCAAGGATCGAGTTGGGCGGCGGGAAGGGCATCGCGCGGATCACCTTGGCGATGGTGTTGGCGATTTCGACGCCATCATATTGCGCGGCAATTTCGCGCGCCTTGGCAATATCGGCGGCCACGGCTTCCTTGCAGCGGCCCTCGGCGGAAATGTGGAGGGGGTATTCCTCCTCCTCGATAAAGCTGCGCCCGGCGGCGGCGATCTTGAAGCCCGCCTTGAGCGCGCCAAACACCGACTTTTCCTTGGCCATCACCGCGCCCAGCGCCTTGACGTCATTGGTCATGCCCATGCGGCGCATTCGCACCTTGGTCAGGCCCGGATCAAAGCCGCAGGTTTCCGAGGCAATGCCCGCCCGCGTCATTTCGGCCAGCGCTTCGAGCATGATCGGCCCGGTCTTGAAACTGAAGCTGACCGAATCCTCGAATTGCGGGCGGCGCATCAGGCGGAAGGTCACTTCGGCCTTGAGGCCCAGCGTGCCCGCATCACCCATGAACAGGCCCGCCAGATCCGGGCCATAGTGACGATAGAAAGGCGTATCCCCGTCCGGCCCGCGCGCGCCGGTCTTCAGGATCGAGCCATCGGCCAGCACCATCGTGATCGCGATCACGCTCTCGGTCGAGGTGCCGTATTGAGCGCAGCCAAACATGGCATTATGGTTCGAAAGACCGCCGCCGATCGTGGAGTAGATCCCGCTCATCGGCCCCCAGAAGGGCAGGCGCAGACCCAGGGGCTGCAGCGCATCGTCGATGGTTTTCCACGACACGCCCGCTTCGACGGTGATCGTCATATCCTCTTCGCGGATCGCAAGGATGCGGTTCATGCGCAAAGTGTCGATCGAGAGCGTGGTGTCGGTCGCCGGGATGTAGCCGCTGGTATAGGTCATGCCCGCCCCGCGCGGGGCAAGGTCCACGCCCGCCTCAACCGCCGCCTTGACCACGGCGGCCAGTTCCGCGGTGTTGCCGGGCGAAACGATCAGCATGACCGTATGGTCCGAAGCGCTCCAGATATCCTCGCTGAACAGGCGGCGGCTTGCTTCATCCTCGCGCAGATTTTCCGCGCCGACGATCGCGGCCAGCTTGTTCTTGAGTTCGGCGGGGCAGGGGGCGGAGAGAAGGGCGGTTTCCTGCGACATGATGGCCTTTCGGATCTGAGTGCAATTTTGATATAGGCGTATGGCAATTGGGCGGCGACAGAGCGGTGATTTATCCTCCTGTCGGATGAACGCGTCAGGATGCCAGTGCGGATGCGGTCAGTTTTGCGGCCGACAAACCGGCGAGGCGGCCCAGTGTAACCGCCGTGCACAGCCCCATGGCGGGCAGGTAGCCCCAATGGGCCGGACCTGAGACGCTGCGCGCGGCGCCCCCCCCGGCAAACAGATTGGGCAGCGCCGTGCCATCCTCGCGCAACACGCGTGCCGAGCCGTCGATCTGCAGGCCGCCCTGGGTGTGGAAAATGGCCCCCACCACCTTGAAGGCGCAAAGAGGTGCGGATGGCGGCGGATTGTCGCCATCCCAAACTCTTCCCTGCGCATCGGGGCGTCCCTGCGCCAGAGCTTCACCGGCCTCGCTCAGCGATGCGGCCAGCGCCTCGGGCGGCACACCGATGGCCGCGGCCAGTTCGGCAACATCGGCGCCATGCTTGGCCGCGTTCAGACGGGCAAGGGCCTGCATGTCGGGCACATAGGCCTGTTGCGCGGCAATCCGTTCATCAAAGATGACCCAGCAGGGGCCGCCTTGGGCCATGACCGGATGAACCATCCCGGCAATGTCCTCGCTCTCGTCGCAAAAGCGCTCGCCCGCGTCATTGACGATAATCCCGCCATCGACAATCACGCCGGGGCAGACCGGAATGCCCTGCGGCTCGGTCAGCATGGCATAGCCCTGATAGGCGCCCATGTCGCCGACCGCCGCGCCCAGCTTCTGCCCCAGCAGGACGGCGGTGCCGTCGCTGCCTTCATGACCGTTGTTGCGGCCATGGGCCATGGCGGGAATGTATTGCGCCAGCAGTTCATGGTTGGCCGCATAGCCGCCGCTGGCCAGGATCAGGCTTTCGCAGCCCACCTGTTCCGTTGAACCGTCCGGTCGCTTCAGGCTGACGCCCAATACGCGCCCCTCGGCATCTGCGTGGATTTCCTCCAGCCGCGCGCCCAGCATCACCATCACGCCTTCATCCTCAAGGCGCTGGTGCAGCAGATCGACCATATCCTGACCATCATGGCCGTGCCAGCCATGCATGCGATAGGTCGAAAGGCCATAAGAGGGGCGGAAACCCATATCCAGTTCCCATGGCAGCGCCAGACGCTCCGCCATCCAGTCCAGCGTGGGGCCTGAATGATCGGCCAGCGCGCGGGCGATCACCGGATCGGTTTGCCCGCGCGTTTTGGCCATGATGTCGTCATAATAGGCATCGGCGCTGTCGCTGATGCCCTTGGCCGCCTGCGCCTTGGTGCCCGCCGCACAGATCAGGCCCATCGACATGCCGGTCGTACCCATCGGGCGCTCGTCGCCCTCGACCAGCAGAACTTCGGCCCCGGCATCGCGCGCGGAAAGCGCCGCGATGCAACCGCAGGCCCCGCCGCCCACTACCAGCACGGGAACGGAAAATTCAAACTCCATCAGCCCTTGTCCTGCACCATATCGTCGGCCATCTCGCCGCTGGCCACGTCATCGGCCATGGCGGCGGCCTCATTTTCCTGCTGAACGATGCGCAGGATGCGGGCGATATATTCCTGATTCCACATCTGGCGCTGGGCGCTGGCGGTGGCATCGGGGGTGAAGGCGTCAATGTCCCCTTCGGCGATCACACCTTTGGCCGTCAGCAACCGTTCGAGCGTATCGGCCCGCTGGCGCGCAACGGCCAATTCCTGCGCGAGGCTCATCGTAATCGCCAGCACGCGTTCGACCTGCGGCTCAAGGAAATAGGGGCGTTTACCCGCAGGCTTGGCGCCTGCAAGATTGAGGGCGTCGTTAAAGCTCATGCCACGGCTCCGATCACATGCCACGCGGCCTTGCGGCCAAAATCCTCGGTGTTGTCTTCGGCGGCGTCGGGAAAGAGATCGCGGTCCACCACGCCATAGACGCCGCCATGGATGATCTTGGCCCGGTCAAATCCGGCCGTTTCCATTTCCGCGTCCAGATCCATCTCGTGCATCCGGCTCCAGAACGGCTCGTTGTTATAGAACGCATCCCAGTCGCGCATGGCCTGTTCGAAAAAGGGCATATCGGGGGCATATTGCGGCTGTTCGACATGCAGCACGATGCCGCCCGGACGCAGCAGGCGATGGCTTTCGGCAAAGATGTTGCGCAAGGCGCGCGTCGACAATTCGTGCAGGAACATCGTCGTCTGCACCCAGTCGAAGCTGGCGTCTTCAAAAATGCCGCTCAGATCCTCGGCGCTCGCCTGAATGAAGCGAACGTTGTTGATGCCCAGCGATTTTGCCCGGGCCAGACCATAGCGCAGCACCGGCGCGCCCAGATCCACAATCGTCAGTTCCGCATCGGGGAAGGCGGCGGCCAGAGGCAGGCTGGAATGCCCCACCGTGCCGCCAAATTCCAGAATCTTCTTCGGCGCGAAATCGGGCAGGTTCTTCTTCACCCATTGCACCACGGCATGGCCGCCGCCGTCGGAATATTTGCCCAGCAGGCCGCCGGTGGTGACAAAACCGGCGTGGTCGTAATTGGCGCCATTGGTGAAATCATCGGGCACATATTCGGTGTGATAGCTGCCCGGCATGCAGTGATGATCGACCGCCGAGACATAGCGCGGAACCTCCAGCGCCGGGTTCAGCACCAGCCGGTCATCGCCCTCGATCAATGCCTTGCCGCGCGCATTCAGATCTTCCATCTGGCGCAGCGCGGTCCAGCGACCGGCCTGTTGGCGCTGCTCCATCGTCATGCGGCGCAGGGCCGACCATGTGCAGAAAGTCTGATCCTCCAGCATCGCCTTGCGCGCTTCGTGGCGGGTGGCGATGGGGCGGCCATGGGCGGCGGCAAAACCGGGGGCCACCCGCGCCTCATAGGCCGCCTTGACGCCGGGCACCACGCGCGCGGCCAGATGACGGTTCATCTGGGCCAGAAAGTTGATCCGTTCGATCTCGTCATGGCTGGTCTGGGGAAAGACGCCATGACGGCCGATCACCCGATAATCGGGCGGTCCATCATATTCGGGGGCGGGGTGGTTGCTGCGTTGAGGGTCGGCCATGGGCGAGTCCTTTATTTGGTATAATGATAAGCTATATTGCCTTGCGCCCAAGAGCAAGTTAGCCTGAAGCCAATAGCCAAAACCGATGGCGGATGACCGCGCAGCGGTCATCGACGACGCGGCCGGTGTCACAGGCCTGCGCCCCGCGCAGGTCTTGGCCACGGCGCATTTGCTATAAGGAGCAGCCTCAATGCGGATCTTCGCCCTTTTCAACCTCAAGCCCGGTGTCGACCCACAAGCCTATCTGGAATGGGCGCGCACGGTGGATCTGCCCA
Source organism: Novosphingobium sp. KACC 22771 (assembly GCF_028736195.1). Lineage (GTDB taxonomy): Bacteria > Pseudomonadota > Alphaproteobacteria > Sphingomonadales > Sphingomonadaceae > Novosphingobium. The sequence goes on from NZ_CP117882.1 coordinate 172,362, forward strand.
CAGCCAATGGCCTTGCCTCGATCGATTCCTTCCGCCTGTTCGCCACGACCGGCCTGCTGGGCAGCGATGCCGCCCCGCCCTACAGCCATATCGAAGTACTCGACATCAACGACATGGACCAGTTTGGCCGCGATGTGGCCACCGAGGCGATGCAGGCCGTGGCCGCCGCCTTTCAGGACATGGTCGACGTGACCTTCATCACCACGCAGGAAATCACCGCGTGAGCGGGCGCTTTGCGGGCAAGGTCGCGGTTGTCACCGGTTCGGGCCGCCGTGGCGGGCTGGGCGAGGCGATTGCCCGCCGCCTGAGCGAAGAGGGCGCGAGTCTTGTGATTTCGGACATCGGCACCAGCCGCGATGCCGCAACCCCCGACAACATGATCGGCGGCACCGACGAGATGAAGGCGATTGCCGCCAGCCTGCCGTCGCCGGCCAGCACCTGCGTCTGCGATGTGCGCGACCCCGACAGCGTCAAGGCGCTGGCCGATCACGCGGTGGCCACGCATGGCGGGCTCGACATCTGGGTCAACAATGCGGGCATTGGCTATATCATGAAGCCCTTGGCTGAAGTCTCGCCGCAGGATTGGCGCGCGGTGATCGACGTCAATCTGACGGGCGCATGGTTTGGTTTGCAGGCCGCCGCCGAAATCATGGTCAAGCAAGGCCGGGGCGGGCGCATTGTCAACATCGCCAGTCAGGCGGCGAAATCGGGCTTTCCCCATGCTCAGGCCTACACCGCCTCAAAGCATGGTCTGGTCGGCCTGACCCGTTCGGCCGCCATCGAACTGGGCGAGCATGGGATCACGGTCAACAATGTTTGCCCCAACCATGTGACGACCGGGCTGGGCGCATGGCAGAATGAGCATTTCGCCGAGCTGCAGGGCATTTCGGTTGAGGAATATCTCAAGCGCATGGCCGCGCGCATTCCGCTGGGCCGCCCCGGTCTGCCGGGCGATACGGCGGGCGCGGTGGCGTTTCTGTGCAGCGATGACGGCGCCTATATCACGGGCGAGAGCATGAATGTCTCGGGCGGCGAGGAGCCGCATTGATGGGACAAAATCCGCCATCCAATCCGGCAGAATTGCTGGTCGATCATGCGCTGGGCCTGCGCTGGACCAATGTGCCTGCGTCGGCGCGCGCGATGGCGGTCACGTTCCTGCATGATTCGCTGGCCGTGGGTGTGGCGGGCGCCGGCGCGGCGCATGCCGATGCCGTGCTGGCCATGGCGCAGGGGTGGGGAGAGGGCAATGTGGCAGGCGTGCTGGGGCGACCCGGTGTGCGCCTGCCCGCGCCTTCGGCCGCCTTCGTCAACGCCTATCAGATCCATGGGCAGGAGTTCGATTGCGTTCACGAACCGGCCGTTCTGCATCCGATGGCAACCTTGCTGGCGGCGCTGCTGGCCGAGGTGGAGCGGGGTGAACCGGTCAGCGGCGAACAGTTCCTGACCGCAATTGTGGCGGGCGTCGATATCGCGGTCACGCTGGGCCTGGCCGCGCCGGGGCCGCTCAAATTTTTCCGTCCGGCAACCGCAGGAATCTTTGGCTGCGTGGCGGGCATTGCCTCGCTGCGCGCCATGCCGCGCGAAATGGCGCTCGATGCCTTTGGCCATGCGCTCGCGCTGGTGTCGGGCACGATGCAGGCGCATCTTGAGGGCAAGCCCGCGCTGCCGGTTCAGGTGGCGGCGGCGGCGCGCAATGCGCTGGTCGCGGTGGATCTGGCGCGCGGCGGGATGCCGGGTGTGCGCGATCCTTTGAGTGGTCCGTTCGGCTATTTCGCGCTGATGGAAGTGCGCGAGGAACTTGACGCGGCCATCGCTTTGCTGGCCGGCGGACACCGCATCACCGAGGTAAGCTGGAAGCCGTTCCCCACGGGGCGGGCGGGCCATGGTGGGATTGTGGCGGTGCAAAACCTGATGGCGCGCGGGCTGGAGGCGCAAAATCTGGTGCGCCTTGAGTATCACGCGCCGCCTTTGATCCATCGCCTTGTCGGGCGTCCGGCCAAGCCGGGGATGGAGCCGGGCTATGCGCGCTTGTGCCTGCAATATCTGACGGCCAGCGTGCTGGTGCGCGGGGGTATCGGGCTGGGCGATTTTACGCGCGCCGCGCTTGATGATCCGGCCGTTCTGGCCATGGCGCAAAAGATCGCCGTGGTGGCTGATGACAATCCCGATGCGGCGGCCTTTGTGCCCGCCTGCGCCATCGCGCATCTGAGCAATGGCACGCAGATGATTGAGGATGTCACCGCCCAGTTCGGTTCGCCCGCATGGCCGCTGTCGCCTGCCGAACATGGTGCCAAGGCGCAATCCTGCCTCGATTTTGCCGGGCTGGGCAATGCCGCCCCGGCGCTGGCCGAACAAATTCAATCGATGGAGGCCGCGCCCGATGCGGTGGCCTTGATCCGTGCTGCTGGAGTGCTGGGATGACCTTGTTGAAATGCGCGACCCATGTGGTTGCTGATGTTGCGGCGGCGGCGGCTCGCTATGTCGAATGGATGGACTATCGCGTGGTGGAAGAAGGCGAGGTCGATGATGCCCTTGCCGCGCTGTGGATGGCGCCCGCCAGCAAGGGCAAGCGCTATGCCTTGCTCCAGCCCGCTTCGGGGGCGACCACGTTCCTGCGTCTGGTCGAAGGCACGGTGGTGGCCGATTATGAGCCGATCCGCAGCTATGGCTGGGCCGCGATCGAACTGTGCGTCACCGATGTCGACGCGGTGCATGAACGCATGAAGGCCTCGCCCTTTGAGGTAATCGGCCCGCCCAAGAACCTTGATGGTTTCGCCACGGTCAAGCCGATGCAGGTGAGGGGGCTGGACAAGGAAGTCGTCTATCTGACCCAGATGCTGGTGTCCGGGCCGGAGCATGGTCTGCCCTCGCCGCAATCGCTGGTGGACCGGCCGTTTATCATGGTGCTGGCCTGCCCCGATCTGCGCAAATCCGCCGCATGGGTCCGCGATGTGCTGGGGCTTGAGGTGATCGAGCCGGTGGCGATCCACTATTCGATGATCTCCAAAAGCTTTGACCTGCCCGAGGGCGAGAAGGTCGAACTGGTGACCGGGAAGTGGCAGGGCGAGGTGTTTATCGAACTTGATCAATATCCGGCGCAGGCGACGGTGCGCGAAGGCGTTTCGGGTGAATTGGTGCCCGGCGTGGCGATGACCACGATGAGCCATCCTGATTTTGCGCGGCTGGACGGCCATTGGGCGGTCGAACCCGTCGTGCTGCAAGGCCCGCTGTATGAAGGCCGCCGGGTGGGCATGCTGACCACGCCCGAGGGCGCCTTGCTGGAGGTGATCGAGGCATGAGCATGACCATCCGCCGCGGCTTCGTCGATCTTGCCCATGGCCAGATGCATTACCGCCATGCGGGCGCGGGATCGCTGGGCGGGGGCAAGGAACCCTTGCTGGTGATCCATGCCTCGCCCGGATCGTCGCGCCAGCAGGTCGGGCTGATCGCCGATTTCGCCGCCGACACGCAGGTTTTCGCGCCCGACACGCCCGGCAATGGCGACAGCGAGGCGCTGGGCAAGCCTGATTTGACGGTTCACGATATGGCGGCAGCCTATCTTGGATTTCTCGATGCGATGGGCGTGGAAAAGGCCCATGTCTATGGCTCGCACACGGGGGCCGCGATTGCCGCCGAGTTGGCGATTTTGGCGCCTGATCGCGTCGCGCGTGTGGTGCTGGACGGCATCAGCGTGATGAGCGAGGAAGAGCTGGCCGATATTCTGGTCCATTATGCCCATCCTTTCAATCCCGATCTGGACGGCGCCTATCTCTCGCGCATCTTCCAGTTCTGCCGCGACCAATACCTGTTCTTCCCATGGTACAAGCGCGACAAGGCGCATCAGCGGATCGGCGGTCTGCCCCATCCGGGCGATCTCCATGCCTGGGTGCTGGAGGTGTTGAAGGGGTGTCAGACCTATCACCTCAATTATCGTGCCGCATTTCAATGGGATGCGGGCGCGCGTATGCCTTTGGTGGCGCAGCCTTCGCTGGTGATTGCCGGGGCCAATGATCCGCTGTTCGAGGGCACACAGGCGATTGCCGCGGCCCTGCCCAACGGAGCATTCGAGGCCCTGCCGCGCTTTGACGATCCCGAATTCCGCGCCGCGCGCAAGGCGGTCATGACCCGCTTCTATCAGGGAGGCTGAGCATGGACTGGCCGATCACGCTTCTTACCTTGCTCCATATCCTGATCCCCATCTATTGGCTGGGCGGCGATCTGGGGGCGTTTTACAGCGCGCGCTTTCTGATAGACGCGAGGCGCAGCGTGCCCGAGCGGATGCTGGCGCTCACCATCCTCAACAACATCGACATGGCGCCGCGCACGACGCTGATCCTTGCCTTTCCCACCGGCTTTACGCTGGCGGTGGTCAAAGGCTGGCTGGCGGTGCCGCATGGCTGGCTCGGGCTGACGTGGGTGGCGTTTCTGGCATGGCTGGCGCTGGCGTGGGTGGTGCATCTGCGCCATGGGCCTGCGGGTGCGACCTATAAAAAGGTCGATATTGCTGTGCGTTATGTCGTGCTGGCGGCGCTGGCCGGGGCCGGGATTGCCGGTTTGACCGGGGCGCTGGCGATGCCTTTGTTCATCGCGCTCAAATTGCTGGTGCTGGCCGCCTGCATCGTCATTGGCCTGATCGTGCGAATCCAGCTCGTGCCGCTGTTCCCCGCCATTATCGCCATGAAATCCACCGGCGCCACGCCCGACACCGATGCCACGATCCGGCGGGTGCTGGGCATCACCACGCCCACCGTTCAGGTCATCTGGGCGCTGGTGCTGGTGGCCTGCTTCCTCGGCCTTGGCACGCCGGTCTGACCCCTTTCACACAGGAGTATCCCCCATGCAGCAACATCGCACCATAACGGGCAGCATCCTTTACACATCGCGCAAACCGGGCCGCGAGGGTGAGGAGCGGGGCCGCGAATATTTCACCTGGACCCACCACACCGATGGCCGCAAGACCCTGCGCGCGCGCTGCGAGATCGACGAACCGGCGCCGACCGTCCATCGCGACATCATCTACAGCCTCGATGCCAATGACATGCCCACCGATTGCTTTGTGCGTCTGACGGTTGGCGACAAGTTCATGGGTTCGGGCTGGTTCCTGATGAATGCCGATACCATCGAATGCGAAAGCTTTGGCCCCAGCATCGGCCGCGTGTCGCAAAAGATGCCCGCCAATGGCGTCTATGATGGTTTCGGCACGCACCCGATCGTGGCCGACGCCTATATCACCCGCAAGATCGACCGCAGCACGACCGAGCCGCGCAATTTCCGCTGCTTCCTGCCCTCGCCCGATCATCGCGGGGCCACGCCGCCTTTCATCGCGGAATCGGTCATCAAGCTGGGCTATGTCGGCACCGAAACCGTGACCGTTCAGGCCGGCACGTTCGAATGCTATCACTATCAATTCACCGATCCCGATGGCGGCATGGTCAGCGCGGGCGGTCATGCCCACCCCCCCTATGACGTCTGGGTGACGGCGGACGAAGATGCGATCTTTGTTCAGGGCGGCGTGGGCGGCTATATGCAGACCTGGTACGAACTGGCCGAATTGAAGCGCTGAGACTACAGGGGGAGTGGCTTGGCCGCTCCCCCCATTTATTGGATCAAACGACGCCTTCGCTGGCTTCGAGCGCAGCGGCCGCTTCGCGATAGGCCGGGCGGGCCGCCATGAAGCAGAGGAACGATCCCAGCCCGCACAGGAAGAACACTGTGCCCAGGGCAGGCGCGATGCCCTTTGGCCCCGGAAAGACATAATCCGACAGGGCGCCGACAATGAAATTCCCCGCCGTCAGCGCCACCAGGCCCGACAGGATCGTATGCACCGCCATCACCTGAGCGCGCGCGGCATTGGGGGTGATCTGGGCCAATCCGGCATAGACCGCCGAGGTATTCCAGTTCACAAACAGGGCGTTGAGCATATAGCCCGCCAGCGCCACCCATGCCGAGGCCGCAAGGCAGGCGGGCACGCCGAACAGCACCATCGAGGCGGCACAGGCCGCCGCCACCCAGACCGGCGCATCGCGATGCCCGCGCCGCGCAAGAGCCACGATCACCCAACCGCTGTTGACGGCTGCAAAGATCGAAATCGGCAGGCCGCCAATACCCAGTATCTTGCCGGTCGTGCTCGCGCTCCAGCCATGCACGCGGATGAACAGCGCGGGAAACCAGCCGACAATGGCATAGACACAGGTCAGATTGAGCACCGAGCCGAGCAGGAACAAGCCGTAGGCGCGCGGGCGCTGGGCAAACAGACGCCACACCGGGGCAAGGCTGATCGCGCCGGTGGCCACGGCGCCGCGCCGCGCCGGTTCGCGCACCGTCAGGGCCAGCACCAGCGCGAGCACCAGTCCGGGCGCGCCGCAAAGGATAAACACGATCTGCCACGGCTGCATCGCGCCAAACAGCGCGGGCAGGCCAAGGATCAGCCGGTCGGCCCAGCCCAGAAACACGCCCGACAGCGCCATGGCCGAGGCCGTGCCCAGCGTCGACCCGGTGACAAAAACGCCATAAGCCTTGGGCCGCACGGCCGGTGTGAACAGGTCCGCGATCAGCGAGGTGGCGACCGGCACAAGGCTGGCCTCACCCACGCCCACCAGCATGCGGGCAAAGAACAATTGCCCAAAGCTTTGCGCCAGCGAGCAACCGATGGTGGCCAAGCTCCACAGGACCAGTCCGCCCACCATGATCGGCACCCGCCGTTTGCGGTCCACCGCCACGCCCAAAGGCAGGCCGAGCAGCGAATAGACGATGGAAAAGGCCATGCCCTGAAGCAGGCCGAATTCCGTGTCATGGATATGCAGCGCTTTTTGCAGAGGCACGATCAGCAGCGAGATCGAAACACGGTCGAGGATGGCCAGCGCATAAGCAAGCGTCAGCAGCGCGACGGCATACCATGCGCGGCGCGTGGAGGCAGGGGAGAACTGGGTCATGTGGCCTCCGGTTGGGCTGCATCAAGGTGGGCGAGAAGGTGGGCGGCGGCATGGGTGTCGTCGGGCCTTGCGACCAGACGCGCATTTTTAAGGCGCGGCGCATCGGCATAGGCGGGATCGGCATGGGTAAACGCCATCAGCGGCACGTTCACCCCGTCCCACAGCGCGGCGAGATTGCCTTCCATCGCGGCATGCGCGGCCTGCCCCCAATGGTCAGGTTGCTTCAAAACGCCGGTCAGCGCCCGATGCAGCGCGTCAGCAGCGAAGATCGGAGGCAGACGGCGCTGGGCGGCCGGGCTGTTGTCGAACCATGGCCATTGCGTTTCGCCATCGCGCAGCATGTGCCAGATGCGATGCAGGTGGCCGCCTGACAGCGCATCGAAAGCGATGGGCGGATAGAGGGTTTGGCCAAAGGTCCGGCCTATGGGCGGCAGGCCGTCGACCGCCACCATCGCCACCCGTTCAGGACAGGCAGCAGCAAGCGCCGCGGCCAAAGGCGCGGCCATGCCAATGCCCAGCACGCGAACACTTTCGATGCCCATATGCGCGATGGCGTCGATCAGGACTTGCGCAAAATCGCTAAGGGTGGCGCCGGGCGGCAAAGGATCGCTTTCACCAAAACCGGGCAGGTCGGGCACGATGGCGCCGCAAAATCGCGATATTTCGTGTCCCCAGACCTGCGCCTGCAATGTCGTGGGCGCCGAAAGGATCAGCCAGGGCTGATCATCGGATGGGCCGTATCGGGTCATATGCAGCGCGCCATGGCGATGGCGGGCATAATGGCGCGCGGCGGGTTCGGGCGCGGGCAATGCTGTCTCGACTGCGCCGGTTGCCAGCGTATCGAGCAGCCATTCGCGCCATTGCGCCGTGTCGGCGGGAAGGCTGCGGGTCGTGACCATCGGACTGCCGATGGTTTCGGCCCGCTCCAGATAGCCATGGAGGACATCATCGCGCCTTGCCGCCACCAGCGTCGGCACGGTCACGCGGGCGAGCGCGGGCGCCGGATCATAGCGCATGGCGGCGGCATAGGCATCGCTGTAATGCGGCCCTGCACTGAACAGGTCTATACCATAATCGCTCATCCATGCCGCATCCGGCGCCTCCATGGCGATGCGGCTTTCCGGCCTTGTGGCAAACCATGGAAACCAGCGCAGCATGTCGCGCTGTCGGCTCCATTCCGCCGCCAGATAGGCGCCGCTGTCGTCGGGGGCAAAGGGGCGCATGTAGCGCGCGATAAAGGCTTCATCGGCCAGCGTTTCGGGCATCGAAAGGCCATCAAGCACCAGCCGCGCCATCTGTCCGCCCGCGTCCGCCAGCGCCAGCGCGATTTTGGCGCTGGTGTGCGTGGCATAAAGCGGCGCCCGCTCCAGCCCCAGTTTGAGCAGCGTTTCGCCCAGAAATGCGGCGAAATCCTCAATGCCGGGATTGGCCAAGGGCAAGGGATCAGACATCCCATAGCCGGGCGTATCAAGCGCAACCACTGTAAAGCGTTGCGCCAGAAATTGCATCGTGGCCAGATGAAGCCGCGAGGAGCGCGGCGAGTCATGCAGCAAAACGACGCATGGACCTTGCCCGCAGCTGCGGTAGTGAACCTGCCTACCCTGAACACAGACATAGGCGCGCGTGATGCTGATATTGGGATGCGGTGAAGGCATGGCATGCTCGTCTGGCTGGGTCATTGCCGCCATGCGGACAAATGCTGGCAGGCGTTTAAATGGTATATGTATATGAGTATTTGTGTGCCATCTTGTTCATGGTGTCCAGCCCAAACTTGCTGGCATTTTGACGCGACAAGGCAAGGAAAGGGCCGATTTTGACCACCACGCAGGCACTTGCAATCGAGGCTGCACCCGAGGCGCCCGCCTATCGCGATTCGGCGCAAGGGTGGGGCGTGGTGGTGGCCGGAATGGTTGGTCTGGCGCTGGGGCTCAGCCCTCTGCCTTTCTATACGATCGGCATGTTTGCGCCCGAACTGGCCAAGGCTTTTGGCTGGACCTTTACCCAATTGATGACCAGCGTGACGGTGCAATCGCTGGTGGTGGTGGCGTCCGGGCCGATCGCGGGGATTGCGCTGGATCGCTATGGTTCGCGCAAGGTTGCGCTGGTTTCGGTGGCACTGTTCGGCCTGTGTTTCATGAGCCTTGCATTGGCCAATGGGACGCTGTGGATCTATTATGCGCAATGGGTGCTGATGAGCGCGCTGGGCGCAGGCACGCTGACGGCGACGTGGACGCGGGTGATCAACAGCTGGTTTGATCGCCAGCGCGGACTGGCCCTTGGCGTGGTCAGCGCGGGGACCGGCCTGACGGCCTTTATGGTCAAGCCCTTGACGGCCTGGCTGATCGGCGCCTTTGGCTGGCGTGTGGCGATTGCCGTGGTGGGGGCCTTGCCGCTGCTGGTGGCGCTGCCGCTGATCTATTGGCTGTTTCGCGAGCCGCCCCGCGTTTCTCTCGGCCATGGCGCAACCGAACCCGTGGAGCCGGGCGCCACCCTGTCCGAGGCTTTGCGCGACCGCCGCCTGTGGATCATGGCGGTCAGCTTCCTGCTGCTGGCTTTCTCCCTGACGGCCACCACGCCCAATATGGAGAATATCCTCAAGACCCACCATTTCACCCTGCCTCAGATCGGCGGCATCACGGCCTTCTTTGGCCTGGCGGTGATCGCCGGGCGCGTGGGCGGCGGCCTGTTGCTGGATCGGCTGTGGGCGCCGGGTTGCGCGTTGATTGTGTTCATGTTGCCCGCGCTGGGCAATGCCGTGCTGGCGGGTGGTTCGATCAGCGCGACCACGGCCATTCTGGCTATCATCGGCATGGGCCTGGGCACAGGGTTTGAATTCGATCTGCTGGCCTATCTGATCGCGCGCTATTTCGGGCGGCGGCAATATGGCACGATCTATGGCGTGTTTTACATTGTCATTGCCGTGGGCGGCGGTTTGGGCCCGGCGATTTACGGCTATATCTTTGATCGCCTTGGCAGCTATGGCCCGGCCATGTGGAGCGGGGTGGGCTGCATTCTGGCCGGATCGCTGCTGCTCTTGACCATGGGGCCTTATCCTGAGGGTGTGGAATAGGGCGGGCCAGTCGCCAATTGTATTGATGCAGGCTTTTGCCTAAAGGCGATGGCCTGATTGTTGGCAAGGCCTGATCATTGGCGCCGGGCCAATGGGGCGCCAAGGGGGGAGGCAATCGTTGGTTGACCGGGATGCGGCAGTGCCGCTCTATCACCAGATCTATCTGCAATTGCGCGATGAGATCCTCTCGGGCGAGCGCCCCTTCGGCAGTCTTCTCCCGACAGAGCAGGATCTGTCCAACCTTTACGGTGTCTCGCGGATCACGGCGCGGCGGGTGCTCAATGATCTGGCGATGCACCATTTTGTCGAACGCCGCCGACGGATCGGCACCTGCGTCACCTTCCGCTCTCCGGCCAAGCCGATTTCGGCGAACATCGACCAGGCGCTCGACTCGCTGATGGCGCTGGGCCAGGGCACCACGGTCAATGTGATCGAGGTGGCGCAGGAAAATCCGCCATCGACGGTGGCCAAGGCGCTGAAACTGGCCGAGGGCGAGCAGGTGGTGCGCGCAGTGCGTGTGCGCTGTCTGGATGGCGAACCGCTGGGCTATGTCGTGTCCTATGTCCCGGCGAGCATTCAGGCCGGCATTACTCAGCTCAGTCTGGTGCGAGCGCCGATCCTGACTTTGCTGGACGAGGCGGGATTTCACGCCGCCCATGCCGAGCAGACCATCGGCGCGCTACAGGCGGATACCCAGTTGGCCGAGGCGCTGGATATCGAACCGCGCGCCGCGTTGTTGCGGATCAGCCGCACGGTCTATGACCGGCATGGTCGGCCGTTTCTGCTGACCCATGCCCATTACCGCTCGGACAGGTTTCATATCCGGATGGATCTGAACCTGCCCGGCGGCGAATAGCTTATTGCGAAACGCGGATCAGAATCTTGCCGACATGGCTGCCCGACTTGAGGTGGGCATAGGCGGCGGGCGCTTCATCAAAACTGAAAGTCCTGTCGATCACCGGCTGGACGTTCTGCTGCTCGATGGTGCGGATCAGGCGGGCCAGCATCGCGCGGCTGCCTTCGGCAATGCCCTTGAGCACAAGGTTCTTGTAGATCACCAGCCCGATGTTCATCGTCGGTGCGCCTTCGCGCGGGGCAACGCTGATAAAGCTGATGCGCGCATTGGCGGCCGCGGCCAGCACTGACTTGGCCTGCGTATCGGCGCCGCCGGTTTCAACGATGATGTCCGCGCCCGCGCCGCCGGTCGCCTTCATCACTTCGGCCTCCCAATCGGGATGCGTGCGATAGTTGATGGTGATGTCCGCGCCCAGCTTGCGGGCCAGTTCCAGCTTTTCATCGCTGGACGAGGTGATGATGACGCGCGCGCCATGCGCCTTGGCGATTTGCAGCGCCCAGATGGCAACGCCCCCGGTGCCAAGCGCCAGCACGGTGTCGCTGGCCTTGATCTGGCCCACTTCGACCACAGCATGCCACGCGGTCAGGGCCGAGGACGCCAAGGGCGCGACCTGCTCATCGCTCAGGCTTTCGGGCACTTTCACCAGCGCGGCGGCGGGCACCTTGATATACTCGGCCAGCCAGCCATCATGGGTGATGCCGTAATCGGTGCCGAAATGCGAAAGCGCAAAGGCCCCATCGATCCAGTTGACGAAATGGGCGAACACCGCCCGGTCGCCCAGCGCCAGCCCGGTCACGCCTTCTCCCAATTCGACCACTTCACCCACGCCTTCGGAAGCGGGGATGCGGTCTTCGGCCTTCTTGGCGCCATAGCGGCCTTCGAGCACCTGAATGTCGCGGTTGTTCAGCGCGACGAGGCGGGTCTTGAGCAACACTTCGCCAAAGCCGGGCTTGGGCGTTTCGCGCGTGACGGCATGCAGGCTGTTCAGCCCGGTTTGAGGCCCGAGTTCATAGGCTTTCATGCAATTATCCTTTTGTTGCCGTAAAGGCATCGAAAATGTCGCCGCCGCGCGCAAACCAGGTGTCGCTCCGCGCGGCCAGTTCGGCCAGCAAGCCCTCGAACGCATCCATGCGATAGGGCAGACCGATGATATAGGGCGTCAGATGCAAGGGCAGCATCCGCCCGCCATCACCCGCCTCTTGCTTGAGCCAGTCATAGGCATCAAGCACCTGCTGGGCATAGGAATCGACCGACTGCTGCTGAACATTCAGGATCTGACGGTCGGACAGTTCGTGGTTGAGCGGGATGTTGACGAGGCCGTTGTTGAAGGCAAAAGGCATCTCGTCATTGGCCCAATCCACGCAATATTCCACGCCCGCTTCATTCAGCAGATCGAGCGTGGCGAAGCTTTGCGAGCGAGCGATCGAGTGCCAGCCACGCGGGCGCTTGCCGGTTGCCGCCTCCAGCGTGGCGAGGCTCTGCGCGATCAACGCGCGCTCCTGCTCCACCGGCAGGGTGGACGCGATGGTGCCGTTCATGTCGGTGGAATGGGCGATGATTTCATGGCCAGCATCGAGGATATCGGCGATGATTTCGGGATAGCGTTGGGCAATCGCGGCATTCACCGCCACGCTGACCTTAGCACCGACCTTGGCAAAAGCATCGAGCAGGCGGTAAAAGCCCACCCGCGTGCCATATTCGCGTGACGTGTAATGGCGATAGTCGGGATAGGCGGTCTGCATATGGCCCGGCGCGCGGAAGGGCGTGTCGGAGGGGGTAATCGGAAACCATTCAAGGCTGACCGTGAACCACACAGCCATGCGCTGCCCGCCCGGCCATGTCAGAGGCGCGCGCTTGGGCAGGGGCGCGTAAGGGTAAAGCGCGTGGTCATAGCCAAGGCCGCGCTTGGCATATTCCAGATAGGTCGGGTCGAGGCTCATGCCTTTTCCTCCTGTGCCGCATGCCAGGCATCGGCAATATCGCCCGCCCGCGTGATCCATGCGCGTCCGCCATCTCCGGCATCGGCGGCGATATGGCGCAGCACTTCTTCAAACGGGCCGATGCGATGGGGCTGGCCGATCAGATAGGAATGCAGCGGGATACACATTACCGTGCCGCTTTCTTCGGCCGCCAGACGCTCATATTGCCGGATCAGGGTCTGGGCGTATTCGCGCGGGCTCATGTTATAGATGAAGAAGCCGTAGTGGTCGTTGACCTCAAGGCTGTAGGGCATCGAGATGAGGCGGCCTTTGGCGACCTTCACCGGAAACGGCTGGTCATCGTGGTAAAGGTCGCAGGTGTAATCCATGCCATATTCGGCAATCAGATCCAGCGTGCGCGGCGTATGGGTCAGCGCAGGCGCCAGCCAGCCCCGGATCGTTTGCCCTGTGGCCTCGCGCACGGTCCGGATCGAATCCTCGATGATCGCGCGTTCCTGCGCCTCGTCCATGCCATAGGAATAGCGCGTGTTGTAAATGCCGTGGCTGAAAAACTCCCACCCACGCGCATTGGCGTCGGCCACCACATCCGGGTGATGCTGGCACAGCGCCACCGAGAGCGAGACCGAGCCGGGGAAGCCATGCTTGCTCATCACATCGGCCATGCGCCAATGGCCAACGCGGTTGGCATGGTCGCGGTGGCTGTATCCCACCACGTCGGGGTGGGGCTTGGCCCATGACTTGCGATGCGGGTTGGCAGGCGGATCGATCTCGTAATATTCCAGATTGGGCGAGATCCAGACCGCCACCTTCTTGCCGCCCGGCCATGTGATCGGCTTGCGCGCGCGATAGCGCTGGAATTCATAGAGGCCCGGATCGGCTTGACCCTCACGCATCGGGGCGACCCTCCAGCCAGTCGATGACCGTCTGGACCGGCTCGACATCGGCATATTTGAGCTGAAGATCGGTCAGATTGGCGAAGTGATAGGATTCGTGCTTGTCGGCGCAGCATTCGATGGGAACGATGGTGCGATAGCCGCGCGAGAGTGAATCCACCGCGCCCGCCCGCACGCAGCCCGAAGTCGAACCGCCCGTGATCACCACGGTATCGACCTTGTGCCACACCAGCAGGCTTTGCAGCGGCGTTTCGAAAAACGGCGAGGGCATGCGCTTGGTATAGACCGTATCGCGCGGGTCGATCTGGCAGCGCTCGTCAAAGGCGTGGCGGTCGCTGTCATATTTGATGTTCTGCAGGCTGTCGGGCGTGTTGGTCCGCGTGCCCCAGACGCCCGCATCGCTGGCATCCTCGGCATAGGCCACATGGGTCCAGATCACCGGCATGCCCTTTTGGCGGGCCAGCGCGGAAATCGTGTTCACATATTCGATCTGGCGCGGATCGGTCTCATAGGCGGTCTTGTACCGGTCGATGCGCGTATAGGCGTTCTGGAAATCAATGTTCACGATTGCCAGCTTTTCGCCAAAGCCGAATTTGGCGCGGGCGGGATTGGCCATCACCTCCTCGAAGATCTGGCGGGCGGTCTTGTCCTCGCTCACCATTTTCGTGCCGACAATCGTCATGTTCACAGGTCCTGAAATAAGTGGTGCCCGCCAAGAGGCTGACGCCCCGGCGGGTGTTTAACCAGTTTTGCCCCCGGATTATCCGACAGGCGAAATGGGGCAGGCGCAAAGCCCGCCCCATGGCCATCACATCTTGAAGCGAACCCGCACAGTGTAACGGCGCGGATCGCCGGGGAAGAGGGAGAGGAAGTTGGCCGTCACCGTCTTTTGGTTGGTGACATTGGACACATCGAACCCGACCGAAATATGGTCATCCTGGGTGCGATAGGACACGCCAAGGTCGAGGAAATCCTCGGTGTTGGTGTGCGTGGTGTTCAGCACCGCCACCCAATAGGGCGAATTGTGCCGCCAGGCCACCGAGGCGCCCAAGGTGCCCTTGAGCTCCGGCACGCTCTTTTCATACAGCGCGCCGCTGTTGATCTGGAACGTGGGCGCGCGCACCGGCGCCAAGGCCGTCGTCAGCGTGGTCGCCGCCGGGCTGATATAGGTGTATTTGGCATCCATGAACGAGGGGTTGGCAAACAGCGTCAGGTCGCCGAGCTTGGCCGAGGTTTCGATTTCGACGCCCTTGACCAATTGCGTGCCCGCATTGAAGGGCAATTGCGCGATCGTGCCCGTCACCGAGCTCACCACGGCGGCGGTGGCCTGAAGGTCGGTCGTGCGGGCGATATAGCCCGTAACGTTGACCCGCAGCTTGTGATCGAAGAATTCGGACTTCACGCCGGCTTCATACGACCATGTCTTTTCCGGACGGAAGGTCACCGCGCTGCTGGGGATTGCGGCCGTGCCGTTCCAGCCCCCCGATTTGAAGCCGTTGGTGGCCGAGGCAAACAGCATCACATCGCGCGAAGCCTTGTAATTGAGGGCGATGCGCGGGGTAAAGCGGTTGACGCTCTGCGCCAGCGGGATGCCGAAGGCCTGCACCGCCGCGTCGCCATAACCCAGCCCCGTGAAGGTGGGCGAGGGCGTGAAGTGCAGCGTCTTACGCTCCCACGTATAGCGCCCGCCCAGCGTCAGGGTCAGCGGATCGAGCAGCTTGATGTCGGTTTGGGCATAGGCCGCGGCCGTCTCGGCCTTGAAGCGGTAGATCGAGTCCTGAATGGCGCGGAACGAGGTCGTGCCGCCATTGAAGGTCGTCTGACGATCGTTCGAGATTTCCTGGAGATAGAACAGGCCGGTCGTCAGCTTGGCCCGCCCGCCAAACAGCGAGGTGTTGAACTTGACTTCCTGCGACCACTGATCGTTGGTGCCGTTATCGACCAGAATATAGCCGGCATAGGGATTGACCGTGCTGCCGTCATACTGGTTGATATAGCCCTGATTCATCCGGCGCCAGCCCGCGATATAGGTCAGCGTGCCCGCACCCGTGTCATAGCTGACATTCGCGCCCAGCGAGGTCACGGTGGTCAGGTTGCACGCGCCCTTGCCGGTGGAGAGCAGGGTGTTGATGTTGTTCTGGCTGCAATCGGTGCGACGCAGGCCTGCCGCCGTCTCGTAAAAGACCGGAACAGTGGTGCCGCCAACGATATAGGGGCTGGTGCCCGGCACATTGCGCAGGCCCGCATAGGTGCCTGCGTTGCGGCTGTATTCGGCCGAAAGATCAATGGTCAGGGCAGTATTGGGGCGAATGCGCAGATCGCCCCGGACGCCCCAGGTCTTTTCGCCGTTCATCCATTCGCCGGTGGTGACATTCTTCAAATAGCCACGGTCGGAAATATAGAAGGCCGAAACCTTGGAGAGCACCTTTTCCGAGAGCGGCACATCGACCGTGCCCTTGGCGGTGTAACGGTCGAACGAGCCGCCTGTCACTTCGCCGCTGGCCGCGAAATGGTCAGCAGGCTTGCGCAGGATGACGTTGATGGCGCCGCCGGTGGTGTTGCGGCCAAACAGCGTGCCTTGGGGCCCGCGCAGGATTTCGACCCGCTCGGTGTCAAAGAACGCGTAGTTGTTGGCGTTCTGGCGCGCGATATAGATATCGTTGACGTAGGTGGTGATCGGCGCGTCAAACGTGGCGGTCGACTGGCTGTTGCCCAGCGCGCGCAGGTAATAGGCGTTGGCCGAACCCAGACCGGCATTGTGGCCCGAAATCATGCCCGGCACGAATTTCGAGGTGCTGATCGCGTCCACAATGTTGAGTTGGCGAATCATCACCGGGCTGAAGGCGCTGACCGCGACGGGGACGTCCTGAAGCTTTTCCTCGCGGCGCTGCGCGGTGACCACGATGTCGCCAAGCCCTTGGGATTGTTCGGCAGCAGCAGGTTCGGCGGCGGCGTCTGCGGCATTGTCCGACGCATGGGCAGGCGTTGCCATCATGGCCAGACCATAGAGGCAGGATGTCAGCAGAAGATGTTTGTGGCTCATGATTCCCCCCGTTTAGGTTTTGTGGGTTCTGGGTGGAGGGAAAGGTATATTGATATATCTATATGTCAAAAAGATTTCACAGGGCCTGACGGACGGCCCGGCCATTGAAAATGGCTGTTATCTGGCATAATTTGCCAAGCATACGTAAATTGGCGAATATTTTTGCGCCGGGCAAGAATGGCCGTCTTGTTATAGTCCTATAACCATGCGTTTTGTTCGCCAGTCGGAACTTGGGACCCGTCCACTTGCGCTTGCCGATGCCGGTCCCAACAAGCCTTGGCTCTGTTCGCGCCAGTCAGGCAGGAGAAACCGGCAATGCCGTCCATGTGGAAAAGTGCCATGTACGGGTGCATGCTTGCGCTGATCCTGCCCGTTGCCGCCCATACGCAACCTGCTGATGCGCCTGTCGTTCTTGCTGCACAGCCGCTGTGGTCCGATGGCCCGCCCGATGCCGGGCGTTGGAAGGGCGCGCTTGATCAGCCGGTGGCCGAGGAACTGCGCGACAATGGCGCGACGCTCTGGAACGTCACCCGGCCCACGCTTCAGGCGTTTCTTCCGCCAAAGGGCAAGGGCAATGGCGCCGGGGTGATCGTGGCGCCGGGCGGCGGCTTCCGCCTGCTCTCGATCCAGAGCGAAGGGGTGGCTGTTGCGCGCTGGCTGGCGGTGCATGGCTATGCCGCCTTCCTGCTCAAATATCGCGTGGTGCAGCAGGCTCCGGGCGAAACGGTGGAGGCCCTGCGCAAACGGATCGCCGCCACGATGACCATTGACGAGACAGGGGCGGCAGGTGTTGCCGATGGCCGTCAGGCGCTCAAATTGCTGCGTGCCAAGGCTGGGGACTATCACATTGATCCGCATCGCATCGGCGTGGTGGGTTTTTCCGCGGGCGCTCACATTGCCGGTATGTTGGCGCATGCAGCGGACCCAAACGATCGCGCCGATTTTGCCGGGCTGATCTACGGCCTGCCCTTTCCCGCCAGCATGCCGCCCATTCCGCAGGCCAATCTGCCCTATCCGCCCGGCACGCCCAAGGAGCCGTGGCTGCAGCCCAAGCCGACCCCGGCGCCCGATGCCTTGCCGCCTTTATTTCTGGCGATGGCCCAGGATGATCTGGCCGTGGGCGTTGGCGTGCGGGACTATTATGGCAAATTGCTGGCCGCCGGCTATCACCCCGAAACGCATCTTTATACGCGCGGCGGCCACGGTTTCGGCCTGCGCGGAACGGGCACCACAGTCGATCATTGGATCGAGGAATTCGACTGGTGGATGACCCAGATACTGGCCGACAAGAACGAGAAGAGGACCAAGTGATGACGATCGATCTCAGGCTGAGCGAGCCTGCGCTGCTGCGCGATGCGGCTTTTGTGGGCGGCGCATGGGTGAAGGGCGCAGCCACGATTGCCGTGACCAACCCTGCCGATGGCAGCCTTGTGGGCACGGTTCCCAATCTGGGCGAGGCCGAGACGCGCGGCGCGGTGGATGCCGCCGTCCCGGCGCAGGCCGCATGGGCGCGTGAGACGGGCAAGGCGCGCGGCGGCGTGCTGCGCCGCTGGGGCGAGCTGATGCTGGCGCACCAGGAAGACCTGGCCCGCATCATGACCGCCGAACAGGGCAAGCCGCTGGCCGAGGCGCGCGGCGAGGTGGCCTATGCCGCCAGCTTCCTTGAATGGTTTGCCGACGAGGCGCGGCGCATCACCGGCGATGTGCTGACCCCGCATCAGTCCAACCGCCGGATTCTTGTCCGCAAGGAGCCGGTGGGCATTGTCGCGGCCGTCACGCCGTGGAATTTCCCGCTGGCGATGATTACGCGCAAGGCTGGCCCCGCTTTGGCGGCGGGCTGCGCCATTGTTATCAAGCCATCGGAACTGACGCCTTTGTCGGCGCTGGCCCTGGCCTATCTTGGCGAACTGGCGGGCGTTCCGGCGGGTCTGCTCAGCGTTGTTACCGGCGATTCCGCGCCTATCGGCAATGTGCTGACCGGCGACAAGCGGATCGCCAAATTCACCTTCACCGGATCGACGGGCGTTGGCAAAATGCTGGCCGCGCGCTGTATGGAAACGGTCAAGCGGGTGTCGCTGGAGCTGGGCGGCAATGCGCCTTTCATCGTGTTTGACGATGCCGATGTCGATGCCGCCGTCGAAGGCGCGATTGCCAGCAAATTCCGCAACGCGGGCCAAACCTGCGTCTGCGCCAATCGCCTGATCGTGCAATCGGGCATTTACGATGAGTTTGCAAAGCGTCTGGCCGTGCGCGTGGCCGGTCTCGAGGTCGGGCCGGGCCTTGCCGGGCCCTCCGACCAAGGCCCGTTGATCGATGGCCGCGCGGTGGAAAAGGCCAAGGCGCATGTGGCCGATGCGGTGGCCCGTGGCGGCACGGTGCTGACCGGCGGTGCGCAGGTGGACGGCGCAGGCACCTTCTTTGCCCCCACCGTCATCACCGGGGTTCCGGCCGATGCGTTGCTGTGCCGCGAGGAAACCTTTGGCCCGGTGGCGGGTCTGGTGCGGTTTGAAACCGAGGAAGAGGCCATCGCCATTGCCAATGACACCGATGCGGGTCTGGCCTCCTATCTCTTCACCCGCGATTACGAGCGGGTGTGGCGCGTGCCCGAGGCGCTGCGCTACGGCATGGTGGGGGTCAACACCGGTCTGATTTCCACCGAAGTGGCGCCCTTTGGCGGGGTGAAGGAATCGGGCATGGGCCGCGAAGGCTCGCATTATGGCATGGACGATTATCTGAGCATCAAGATGGTCTGTCTGGCCGTTGAAGGCTGATCGGTTGCTGCCCCGGCGCGCGCCGGGGCAGCCGACATTGTTGCAAGGAGTGCTTATGACTGCGCATATTGTTGCCACCGTTCGCGTGCATGATCGCGAGAAATTTGGCGCCTATATTCAGGCCGTCGCGGGTCTGGCCGAAACCTTCGGCGGGGAATATGTCCTGCGGGGCAAGGTGGCCGAAGTGATGGAGGGCGATGTGGACCCGGCCGAAATGGTGGTCGTCCTGCGCTTTCCCGATGCCGAGCGCGCGCGGGCCTATGTCAACTCGCCGCAATATCAGGCGGGCAAGGCGCTTCGCCTGAACGGCGGCGGCGTGGTGGAATCGCGGCTTCTGGTCTGAACCCATCCGCGCGGGGCAGGTGGGATGATCAACCCTATCCGCACAACGGACATTGGCGATATCAAAGACTGCCCCGGCCATCGTGCAAGGCAGTCTCCCCGCCAAGAACGCTGTACAGGCATTGGGAGATGATCATGACCTATCGCTGGATTTTGGCCGGGCTGGCGCTGGCTTTCGCGCCGCCTGCCATGGCCGCGCCCAAGCCGGTCCGCGATTGCGCCGATGTCTGCCCGGCAATGGTGGTGGTCCCGGCGGGGCATTTCATCATGGGCGCTGATGCGGGCGAGGCCGACCGGCCCGAAGGCGCCCCCCATCCCGTCACCATCGCGCGGGCCTTTGCGCTGGCCACGCGTGAGGTGACCAACGGCGATTATGCCGCCTTTCTCGCGGCCACCGGCTATCAGACCTCGCGGGGGTGTCGCAGCCTGATCCGCGCCACGGGCAAGGTTGAGGCCATTGCCGATGCCGATTTCCGCCATCCCGGCGAGGGCGCGGGCGAGGGCGCGCCCGATAAGCCGGTCGTCTGTGTTTCATGGCGCGATGCCAAGGCCTATACCGCATGGCTGAGCCAGAAGACGGGCAAGCCCTATCGCCTGCCCAGCGAGGCCGAGTGGGAATATGCCGCGCGCGCGGGCACCAACACCGAGTTTCCGTGGGAGGGCGGCGCGGCCAAGGCCTGCCTCCACGCCAATGTGCTGGATGGCGATGGTATGGCCGATGGCGCGCTGGCGGTGTTCGGCGGGGCGGGGGGTATGCCTGCTGCCGTGCCTTGCCGCGATGGTTTTGCCGGGGCGGCGCCGGTCGGCTCCTATCCGCCCAACGCCTTTGGCCTTTATGATATGGTCGGCAATATCTGGGAATGGACTCAGGACTGCTATGTCGCGCCCTATCCCGCCGATGCGCCCCGTGATGGGCGCGCCTATGAAGTGGCGGGCGCATGCCCACGCCGCGCGGTGCGAGGCGGCAGTTGGATGTCGGCCGCGTTTCGCAACCGCGTAACCTGGCGCGGGCGCGATCCTGAGGATCAGGTGAGCTGGATCTTCGGCTTCCGCGTGGCGCGCGATCTGGTGGACGGGAAATGAGCCGCATTCTTAATCTGAGCCGCCGCCAGATGCTGCATGGGCTGGGCGCCGGGGCTTTGGCGTTGGGCTTTGGCTTTCCGGCGCGGGCGCAGGGCGATGCGCGTTTTGGCGCGATGATCGCCATTACGCCGGATGGCGCTGTGCATTTCACCTGCCCTTCCTCCGAAATGGGGCAAGGCACGCAGGAGACGCTGGCCCGTCTGGTCGCCGAGGAACTGGATTGCGACTGGGCCCGGATGCAGGTGCTGCTGCCGTGGGCCGACCGGGCCTTTATCAACCCGGCCATGGGCAAGCAGATGACCGCGAGCAGCGCGACCACGGTGGGCTATTTCCTGCCGCTGCGCCGGGCCGGGGCGGCGGCGCGCGCCATGCTGATGGCGGCGGGCGCGGCGCGCTGGGGCGTGGCGGTGGATCAGGTTTCCACGCAAGGCGGCGAGGTGGTCCATGCCTCCAGTGGGCTGCGGCTGACCTATGGCGCGCTGGCGGGCGAGGCGGCGCGTTTGCCGGTGCCGGGCGATGTGGCGCTGAAAAACTCTGCGGATTTCCGCCTGATCGGGGGCAAAAGTCCGCGCAAGGATTTGGCCGCCAAGGTGATGGGCCAGGCCGAGTTCGGCATCGACGTGGTGCGGCCCGATATGCTGGTGGGCGCGCTGGCGCTGGCCCCGCATCCGCGCGCCAAGGTGGAGGCCGCCAATCTGGCGCAGGTCAAGGCGATGCCGGGCGTGGTCGCGGTGGTGCCGGTCGATGGCGGCTATGCGGTGCTGGCCTCGCGCTTTTGGACCGCGAAAAAGGCGGCCGAGGCGCTGAAACTGACGGTGCTCTCCTCACCCACGGCGGGGGTGGATGATGCGGCGATCAATGCTTCGCTGACCCGTGCCTTTGCGGAAAAGGCGCCTGTACCCTTTCCCGATTTCGATTTTTCCACGATGCGCCCGCGCGCCGGAGGGGCTGACAAGCCTGCCGTGCTGGCCGCCATTGCCGCCGCCCCGCGCCGGGTGGAGGCCGAATATGATGTGCCCTATCTGGCCCATGCGGCGATGGAGCCTTTGAATTGCAGCGCCATTCTGGCCGATGGGCAATTAACTTTGTGCGGTCCGATGCAGTCGCCCGAGGCGGTACGGGCACTGGCGGCGCAAATGTCGGGTCTGCCGCTGGACAAGGTGCGGGTCGAGGTGACCTTCCTTGGCGGCGGATTTGGCCGCAAATGGGCGACCGATTTCCCCATCCCCGCGATGCAGGCCGCGATGGCCGTGCCGGGGCGCTGGGTCAAGCTGGTCTGGACGCGTGAGAACGATCTGGCGATGGACCAGTTCCGCCCGGCCTATCGCGTCAAAAGCGTGGCCGGCATCGGGGCGGATGGCGCGCTGCTGGCGATCCACAGCCGGATGGCGGGGCAATCCATCAACACCTATCACAAGCGTCAGGGCTTTCCCGGCATGGCCGATCCCACGGCGGCGGGGCTGCTGATCTATGGCTGCTATGCCACGCCGATGAAGCTGATCGAGTTTCACGAAGCCGATCTGGCGATCCCGGTCGGCTTCTGGCGATCCGTTACGATGAGCCAGAATACCTTCTTTGCCGAGAGCTTTATCGACGAGGTGGCGCGCGCGGCGGGGCGGGATCCCTATGCCTATCGCCGCGCGTTGCTGGCGGGTGAACCGCGCATCCGGCGCGCGCTGGACAAGGCCGCTGCGATGATCGGATGGGACCGACCCAAGGCAAAGGGCGTGGGGCGCGGCATCGCGCTCACCTACAACGAGGGCCATGTCTGCGCGCAGGCGGTCGAGGTGCATGTGGCCAAGGGCAAGCTGGCGATCCGGCGCATTGTCGCGGCGTTTGATTGCGGGGTGATGGTCGATCCGCCGGGCGTGGAAAGCCAGATCAGTGGCGGCATCATCTTTGGGCTTCAGGCCGCGCTCTGGGGCGGGGTGTCCTTTGCCGATGGGCGGCCCACGATCAGCAATTTCAACGATGTCCGCCTGCCGGGCCTGGCCGATGTGCCGCCCATCGAGGTCGCCCTGATCCCCAGCGGAACAACGCCGGGCAATGCGGGCGAGGCCGGGACGCCGCCGATTGCCCCGGCGCTGGCCAATGCCATTGCCGATGCGGGTGGTGGCCGGGTGC
This sequence comes from Novosphingobium sp. KACC 22771, assembly GCF_028736195.1. Classification (GTDB taxonomy): domain Bacteria; phylum Pseudomonadota; class Alphaproteobacteria; order Sphingomonadales; family Sphingomonadaceae; genus Novosphingobium. Next base: position 195,416 of record NZ_CP117882.1, read on the forward strand.
GCCGCCTGCCCCTGTCGCTTCGTTTTGAACTGGAAAACGCATGATTACGATCACGGTCAATGGGCAGGAGCGCCGCTTCGAGGGTGACGAGGATACGCCCCTGCTCTGGGCGCTGCGCGAGGATCTTGGGCTGACGGGGACGAAATTCGGCTGCGGCGCGGGGCTGTGCGGGGCCTGTACCGTGCATGTCGATGGCGAGGCGATGCGTTCGTGCCAGATCCCGGTGAACATGGCGCAGGGGCGCAGCATCACCACCATCGAAGGCCTGACCCCTGCGGGGGGAATGCATGCGGTGCAGGCGGCATGGGTGGCCCAGCAGGTCCCGCAATGCGGCTATTGCCAGCCCGGCATGATCATGGCGGTGGCGGCACTGTTGAAAACCAACCCGCGCCCCGATGCCGCCGCGATCCGCGCCGGGGTGGCCAATCTGTGCCGCTGCGGCACCTATCCGCGCATCGTCGAGGCCATCGGGCAGTTGGTCAAGCCAGCGTGATCCGCCGCCCCTGATCTGAACTGATCATGCCCGCCTCCAGCACTTCCATAACGGCGATGGCCTGCTCGGCGGGAACGGGGTTTTCGCCTTTGCCGTGCAGCGCATCGGCGAGCGCCTGCCAGAACAAGCGATAATCGCCGCGTTCATTGGGCACGGTCTGCGCGGGGTCGCTGCCATTGGTGAAATGGCCCGGCGCGGGGTCATATCCCCAATCCGCCCCGCCCGGCGCGGCGCCGGCCAGAATGGCGGGTTCCTGAGGGTCGATGCCGGTCTTGATCCAGCTGCCCCCGGTTCCGTGGACGGCAAAGCGCAAGGCATGGTCGGCGGCCAGTTTGCTGGAGCGCAGGATGGCGCGGCGGCCGGGGTAATGCAGCACGACATGGAACCAGTCGGGCGCGGGCGCACCGGGGCGCAGCGCGGCCAGATCGGCGGTGACGGCATCGGGGCGGCCAAACAGGCACAGCGCCTGATCGACCAGATGCGGCCCGAGATCGAGCCATGACCCGCCCGCCCGCGCCTCTTTCCACACCGCCGCTGGGACCGGGCGCCAGCGGTCGAAATGGCTTTCAAAATGGACGATCTCGCCCAAGCGTCCATCCTCGATCAACCGGCGCAGGGTGAGAAAATCGGCATCCCAGCGGCGGTTCTGAAAGGCGGTGAGCATCTTGCCGCTCTCGCGCGCGGCCTGTGCCATGCGGCGGGCATCGGCGGCGCTGGTGGCAAAGGGCTTGTCCACCACCGCATGCTTGCCCGCATCGAGCGCGGCGATGGCGTGTTCGGCGTGAAATTCATCAGGGCTGGCGACAATGACCAGATCGATGCCGGGATGCTCCAGCAGCGCGGCAACATCGGGCACGACCGTCATGCCCGGCAGGCCCGCATGGACCTTGGCCGCATCGCGCGAGACCACGGCGCGCAATTGCAGGCCGGGGGTCAAGGCGACGAAAGGGGCGTGAAACACCCGTCCGGCCAGACCATAGCCAATCAGACCCACGCCAATATCCCGCATCATCTCTGCCCCTTGTCCTATCGCGGCGGGTTTAGGCCGATGGATCGAAAATGCCCAGACCATTCCGGCCCGATCTGGTCAAGGGGTCCGCAGCAATGCAATCAGTTTGCGTTCCCGCGCCGAAAGCCTTGTGTCGGTCCGGCGAAACAGCCCAGCCGGGCGGGTATAGGCCGGGCTGACCACATCCAGCGCGATCAGGGCGCCATCCTCCAACGCATCGGCATAGGTGGAATGATCGCCCAGACAGATGAAATCGCCCGCCAATAGCGCTCCCCGGATCACCGTCAGCGAGGATGTGCGCAAGGTGATGGCAGGCACGGGCAGGCCCTCGCGGATGAACATCTGTGACCAGCCTTCGACCAGACTGTCTTGATCAGGCACGATCCAGGCCGCGCGAGAGAGAGCGGCAAGATCGGGCGTGCCTTGGGCCAGCAACGGATGGCCCGCCCGCAGCATCACGCTGGCGCGCTCCTCGGCCAAGGGTTCAAATTGCACCCCCGCCAGATCAAGCCAGGGCGCCCTTGCGCCCAGCACCAGACTGACCCGCCCGTCACGCAGAGCGACAAGCAGGTCGGCCGTGCCGCCCTCCACCACATGGAAACAGGCGTCGGCATCATCGACCGCCATCCGGGCCAAAGCCGCAGGCAGGCGATGTCTGGCAAAGGAGGCATCGGTGCCGATCGCGATCCTTTCTGCGCCGCCGCCGCCGCGCAGCGCCGCCAGCGCGGCCATCGCGCGGTCCCGCTCGATCAAGATCACCCGCGCGCGGGGCAGCAATTCCTCGCCCATTGCGGTTAATTGCACGCCTTGCGCCCCGCGCTCAAACAGGCGGGCGTCGAGTTCGGCCTCCAGCATTTGAATCGAACGGGTCAGGGACGGCTGCGAGACAGAGAGCATCTGCGCGGCACGGTTAAAGCTGCCCAGATCGGCCACGGTCACAAAACGTCTGATCTGGCGAATATCCATGGGCCGATCATGCCGCACACCGCGATGCGATGCTATAGAATATCTCTATAACTCACCCAAAAATTCGACTGGATGGCGCATAGGATTTGCCCGATCTTCTGCGAGCATAAACGTTTAGGGGAAAAGACATGTCCACGCCCATCAGCAGCGATCTGGAAATCGTCGGCATTGTGAACCATCGCGCGGGCGGGGTCGGTGATCCGCCCTCGGCGCTGGATTTTGACCCTGATTTCATCCGCGATGTGGCGCAGGCTCAGGAAGCGGCGGGCTATGACCGCGTGCTGATCGCCAATGCGGCCACCATGCCCGAAAGCATGGCCATCGGCAGCTTCCTTGCGCCCCAGACCAGCCGCCTTGGCTTCATGATGGCGCATCGCCCCGGTTTCATCGCCCCGACCACGGCGGCGCGGCAATTGGCCACCATCGACCGGCTGAGCAAGGGCCGCGCGGGCGTCCATATCATCGTGGGCGCCGATGACCGCGAGGTGCAGGCCGATGGCGCGTTCAACACCAAGGAGCACCGCTATCGCGTGGCGGGCGAATATGTCGAGGTGATGCGCAAGATCTGGTCCTCGCCCGAACCCTTTGACCATCAGGGCGAGTTTTACAATGTGAAGGGCGCCCATGCGCTGGTGCGGCCCGAGAACGGGGCGATCCCCGTCTATTTTGGCGGTACGTCGGATCTTGCGCTGGATATGTGCGGGCAATGGGCCGACATCTATGCGCTGGGCGGCGATACATTTGCCGGGGCGGGCGCGCTGGCGGCGCGGGCGCATGCGGCGGCGGCGCGCCATGGGCGGGCTATCAAGGTGCTGATGACGATGGTCATCATCGTGGGCGAGACGGAAAGCGCGGCCCACGCTCGCGCGGCGGCGCTCTATGATCGCGTGATGGCCCAGATTGGTGCCGGTGCGCGCGGCATCATGGCCGCCCATGAAAAGGATGGCGACAAGCCCGCCGCCGGCGCTTTCCAGCGTATGGCCGAGCAGGCCAAGGAAGGCGACTGGCTCGACCGATGCCTGTGGACGGGGCTGAACAAGGCCTATGGCGGGCGCGGCAACAACAGCGTGCTGGTCGGCACGGCCGAGCAGGTCGCCGACAGTCTGATGGAATACCGCCGCCTTGGCATCACCCGCTTTTTGCTGCGCGGGCCGGATCAGATCAACGACGCGGCGATTATCGGCGGCAAGCTGGTGCCGATGCTGCGCCAGATGATCGCGGCGCAGGAAGCGGTGACGGCATGATCGCGCCCTATACGGCGGCGCTGTGCCGCCCGGCCACGCAGACTGTGTTTGGCGATGGCGGCGTCATGCCCGTTGCGCTGGCCGCCAATGTTGCGCTCTATTGCGATCTCATCGCGCGTGCGGCGGACGAGCATGGCGCGCGGCTGGTGGTCTTTCCGCAATTCTCGCTGACGCATTATGCGCCCTTGGGCACCGATGTGTGGCTGGATGCGGCGATCACTTTTCCCGGACCGCAAGCCGATGCGATAGGCGCGGCCTGTCGCAAGGCGGGCGTCTATGCGGTGGTGCAGACGGCGGAAAAGCATCCCGCCTTTCCGGGCCGCTATTTCCTCTCCAGCGCGATTTTCACGCCCGAAGGCGAGGTGGGGCTGGTCTATCGCAAGACCTATGCGATGTCTCTGCGCACCAGTCCCGGCGACGTGCTGGACCGCTTTATCGATGTGTTCGGCGCGGACGCGCTGTTTCCCGTGCTGCATACGCCCATCGGTACGCTGGCCACACTGATCGGGGCCGAGGTGCATTGGCCCGAGCCGGTGCGCGCGCTGGCGCTCAAAGGGGCCGAGGTGATCTGCAATCCGATCGCTGCTGTGCAATCCATCGATTATCTCAACCGCGCCGGAGCCGAGATTGTGCGTCCGGTGCGGGCGTTTGAAAATGCGGCCTATCTGGTGATGGCCAATTATGCCGATGGCGCGGTGGATAGCGCCGCCTATGATTTCAACGGTGGCAGCATCGCGCGCAAGGTGGATCAGACCTTCACGCTGGCCACCATCGACATTGCGGCCCTGCGCGCCTCGCGGGCGGGGCCGACGGCGGATTTTCTGGCGCAGATCCAGCCGGATCTGCATCGCGGCATGTATGATGCGCCGCTCTGGCCGGCCAATCTTTTTGCCGATGCCGCGCCATCGGGCTTTGACGCACTGATCCAGCAGGAAAGCGCCGTGCGCGCGCGGCTGGAGGCAAGCTGGGGGCGTTAAGCCCCCCGCTTCTCCAATGTCGTCCGGCGGCGCAGGGTTGGGGCGATCTCCGCTCCAATCCGCGCCGTATCGGCGATCCAGTCAAAGCCGGTGATGAGGAAATTGTCGATCCCCACGCGCCAATAGGCCATCAGCGCCTCAACCAGCGTGTCGGGCGAGCCGACAAGACAGGTCACCTGAAGCCGCCCCTGCGTTGCCTTGGTCAGCCCGGCCCACAGATGCGGATCGGCGCCATCGGCCTCGGCCTGGGCGGCCTTTTGCGCGGTATCCGCCGCCGCCGCGCCCAGATCCCGGCCCAGCAGGCCCAGCCTTGCCTGTTTCTCCTCCACCGCGCGCAGCAGGCCCGTCGCCCGGTCCCATGCGGCCTCGTCACTGTCGGCCACGACCAGCCGCATCGACATGGAAAAGCGCGGAGCGCGCCCATGCCTGGCCGCCTCGGCCTTGACGCGGGCCACCAACTCGCCCACTTGCGCCACGCTGCCCGGACCCAGCGCATAGACATCGGCCAGTTCCGCGCCATAGCGCAGGCCCAATTCCGATGTTCCCGCCCAGAAGACGGGGATTGAGCCGTTGACCGGATGCACCTCGGTAAAGGCGGCATCGCAGCGGTAATACTCGCCCGCATGGTCAAACGGCTGCGCCGCGCCCCACATCTGGCGCAGCAGGCCGACATATTCGCGGCTGCGATGATAGCGCTGATCCTTGGTCAGATAATCGCCATCGCAGCGCGTCTCGATGTCGGAAAAGGCGGTGATGATGTGGACGCCCGCCCGGCCATGGCTCAATTGATCCAGCGTGGCCAGTGCGCGGGCGGCCATGGTGGGGGCGATAAAGCCGGGGCGATGCGCCACCATCAGCTTGAGGCGCGTGGTAGCCGCCGCAACAAAGCTGGCATTGACCAGACTGTCGGCGGAACGCGCATTCTGGCCCACCAGCACCCGGTCAAACCCGGCGGCCTCATAGGCACGCGCGATTTCCGGGACAAAGCTTGCGTCATAGACCGGCGCTTCCGGGCTGGCTTCTGATCCGCGATAGGGCGAAATCAGGCCGACAATCTCAATCGCACTCACGCGCCTGCTCCTTCGAACTTTTCCTCGAGGCTGGCCGGATCGAGCCGGTAGCGCGACACCGCCATAACCCCGCCCAGCATCGCCAGCGCAGGCACCAGCCCCACGCACATGGCCACGGCCCGGATCGCATTCGCGCTCTGTGCCACAGGCCCGCCCATCGCCGACGAGACATAGCCCATGGCCGAGAGGAACGCCCCCATCGCCGCCAGCGCGGCAGCCGAGGAAAGCTTGTCCAGCAAGGTGGTGAAACCGGCAAACACGCCCTCGCGCCGCTCGCCGCTGCACAGATAGTCATAGCGCACCGCATCGGAAAGCATCGCATAGGCGCAAAGGATCGTGCCCCCGCCCGCAAGGCCCGTGCCCAGCGCGCGCACTGTGGTCAGCCATGCCGGATCGCCCGGCGCGGCCAGCAGCCAGGTCAGATTGACCAGCCCGTAAAGCGTCATCGCGCCCATATAGCCCGCCTTCTTGCCGATGATGGCGGTAAAGCGCACCCATGCCGGGATCGACGCGACCATGCCCACGGTCGAAAACAGGAAATAGCCCGAGATCCAGCCATCGCCCGCCTGCAACACATAGCGGCTGAAATAGGCCATGGCCGCGCTGCCGATGGCGGTGCCGAACAGCAGGAAGACATGGGTAATGGCCAGAATGCGGAAAGGCACATTGGCCCATGCCAGACGCGCCTGAGTGGCAAGATTGAACGGGCGGGGATTCGCCGGCGGAGCGGTGCGCGGAGCGCGGGCCAGCAGACGCACCGCCGCCAGCGTGGCAATCAGCACCAGCGCCCCGATCACCGTCGCCATGGCCAGATGCGCCCCGCGCCCTGCGCCCATGCGCGACAGAATCAACCCCGGAACCGTGGTGCCGATCAGCGTGCCGATGGCATTGCCGTAAACGCGCCATGCCATCAGCCTTGTCCGCTCATGATGATCGGACGAGCTTTCCACCACCATGGCAAAGCCGGGGATGGTGAGCAGCGTATAGCCGCTGGCATGGATGATCAGGGCCAGCGTGACAAAGATCTGTGCCAGCAGCACCGAGCCGAAATCGGGCGCGCCAAACAGCATCATCACGCCCAGCGGCATCGCTATCCCCCCTGCCAGCAGAAAGGGCAGGCGCCGACCCCAGCGTGTGCGCGCCCGGTCGGACAGAGCGCCCACCGCCGGATCCAGGAAGCCGTCATAGATCTTGACCAGCGCAAAGATCAGTCCCGCCGTGCCCGCCGAAATGGCGAGGCTGTCGGTCATGAAACGCAGGCCCAGCACCGTGACGACATTCTGTGCGGCGGCATGGGCCACCGGCACCAGCGTTGAGCCAAAGCGTATCGCCCAGACGTTTGCGGGCCTGTCGGGGGCGGGATTGTTATTATCGGCCGGTGCCATCTGGCCCCTCCTTTATAGATTGCGGGGCGTGTTCAGGGCTGGCGCGGCGTAACCCGTGCAAGGAAGCCATCCAGATCGCGGCCCGTTTCATCGGGCAGTTCAAGCATCGGGTAATGGCCGACATCGGGGTAATGGATCATCGTGACCTGCGCGTTGGCGAATTGCTTGACCGCCTTGTCCGCCAGATAGGTGGGCAGCACGATGTCGCGGTCGCCCCATTGCAGCAGGATCGGCACCTTGACCTGTGCGGCCTCGCTGCCCGCGCCCTTCTTCCACAGCGATTTCTTGTTGGCCTGATAATAGGCGCGCACGCGGGCAAAGCCGCCGGGCAGATTGTTGGTGTCGTAATACCAATCCACCGTTTCAGGCTTCAGCCGGGCCGGGACGCCGTAGAGCGAGCTGAGCATCCAGCGATAGTAGAACTTGGGGTAGTAATTGGGCACGACATTTTCATGCAGCCAGATCGTGCCGGTTTCGATCGCCGAGACATGGGTGGTCGGCGGGGCTTCAAGCGGCAGGGTCGAAAGCGCCAGCGCGGTCACTTTTTCGGGATGAGCGGCGGTATAAAGCACTGAGAGCGTGGCTCCGCTCGACGATCCCACAATGGCGAATTTGTCGAGATGCTCCTGTTCGACAAAGGCCTCAATCAGCTTCATCACGCCCGCCAGACCCATGGAGGGATTGGGATCCTTGCTGAGGCCATAGGGCGGCCAATCGAGGCGGATCACCCGGTAATGGGTTTTCAGCCGATCGGCCCATGCATCCCAGATCCGCAGGTTCGACATGGAGGAGTGGAGCATCAGCACCACCGGGCCTTGCCCTTCATCGCGCACATGCAGGGTCACATCGCCCACCTTGACGAATTTCGACGGGGCATCGGCCCAGCGCGCCTTCACATCATCATAGGATGGGTTGAACAGGCCGGCCCGCATCAGCGCGAGAGTCGCAACAAACAGCACAAGCAGCACCAGCAGGGCCGATCCGGCCCACTTCACGATCTTGGACATTGCCCCGTCTTTCTCGCCAAATATTTATTTATGGACAGCAGCCTATGCGGGGCATCGCGCCCGGCGAGGGACATTCAGGCAATGGCCGATAGGCGGATAGGGCGGATGGTTTCCCGATGGCGTCATGCGCCGAAAAAGCAAATTCTATGAAGTGCTTGTATCATGCTCTGCGGTATCTCGGCCTCTATTGGTACGGCTGCACCAAGAGTCAAAATCCGACAGGCGAATAGAGCCTATTTCGCGCCTGCCAACAGTCACAGTTAAGGCAAGCTTCATCTCAACCGAGAGTCAGCAGGCACTTTTGGGGCAAGGGGAAATAGATCAATTGGCCGTTTCGGGCCGGTGTTTGTTGCGCGGTCCGGTTTTTAGGATCGCGCGGTCAAACTGTGTCGCTCCTTACCCATCATGCTTGGCCATTTTGGTTAGACGAACAAAATAACAGAACAATGACAATTTGCAGGAAATGTAAAAATACAAATTTCGGCAAAAACTTAAGTGTGAGGGAAGAATGAAGAAATCCATTTCGAAAATCGCGGCTGGATATTCCGGATCCATGGTGGCCATGCTGGTCGCGCTCAGCTTCTCCGCCCCCGCACAGGCCGCCGAGCCTGCGGCACCGGCAGCCGTCGAGGATGCAGGCGCGATCACGGTAACGGCGCGTAAGCGTGAGGAAAACCTGCTCACCGTTCCCTTGGCCATTCGCGCGATGAGCCCTCAGGAAATCAGCCAGCGCGGCATTGTGTCGGTGACCGATCTGGTCGATGCCACCCCCGGCATCAACGTTTCGTCGAACAATTCGGGCCGCAACGACCGTTCGTTCCAGCAGATTTCGATGCGTGGTTTCACCCCGTCGACGACCGACTCGACGCTGACGGCATCCTTCATTGACGGCGTGCCTGTGTCTTCGGCCTCGGCGATGAACGCGATCACAGATCCGGCACGTGTCGAAGTGCTCAAGGGTTCGCAGAACGCCTATTTCGGCCGTAACGCCTTTGCCGGCGCGATCAATGTGGTGAACAAGCTTCCCGCCGATCATTTTCAGGGCAGCTTCAGCGCTTCGGCCTTCAGCCGCAAGGGCTATGACATTCAGGGTTCGATCGAATCCCCGATCATCCAGGATGTCCTTGGCGTCCGCGTGACGGGCCGCGTGCTGCAAAAGGGCGGCTCCTACGTCAATGGTGCCAATGCCAATGAACGTCTGGGCGACCAGCAGACCCGCACCGGCACCGTGATGATCGTGCTCAAGCCGACCACCGGCCTGACGATCAAGGCTTTTGGCCTTTACAGCGAAGATCACGACGGTCCTTCGGCGCAGGGCATGATCTCGGCTTACGAAATCCGCTCGAACAATGGTGCGCTCAACATTCCGGCGAAAAGCGGCAGCTCGGCCGGTACGCTGCTGGTCGCCAACCAGTCCAACTGCACGCTTTCCGGCCTGACTTTCGGTCGTTCGGACACCGAGGCGCGCACATCCAACCCGTTCATCTGCGGCGCGGCGCCCGCCTTGGCAATGGGCCCGGCCCAGAACACCTATGTCAGCCCCGCCATGGCGGCCGCGCTGGCCAATGGCGCCTATCGTCCCGTCAGCGCCGCCGATGGTGTTCAGGGCTATGGCATGAAGCGTAAGTACAAGCATGCCCATATCAATCTCGACTATGACATCGGCCATGGCTTCACGTTCTCGTCGATGACCGGCTTTAACGACGAAATGTTCTCGGAAATGTCCGAACTGGACAATTACGACAGTTCGTCGCTGCTTCCCGCCACGGCCGCCACCCCCACCAACGGTTTGCTGCCGTTCTACAACTTCCCCTTCGTGATCGAGCGCACCAACCGCGACTTCTCGCAGGAAGTGCGCGTCGCCTTTGACAACAAGGGACCGTTCAACGCGATGATCGGCGCCAACTACCTGTGGACCAAGGCCTATCGCGACCTGTTCAACGTCGGCGCCGAAGCGCTTGGCGCCACCCGCCCGGCCAGCACCATGTCTTCGCCGCAGCAGGTGCGCACCACCGGCATCTTCGGCAGCGCCAGCTATGATGTGACCAGCCAGTTCACCATCAACCTTGAAGGCCGTTACCAGTCCGACAAGGTTTATCTGTTCGGTGGCGGTGCAGGCGCTGTGGTCAGCCCCGACTCTTCGGCCACCACGGGTATCCCGGCGGGCACCTATGCGCCTATGACGCCCTATTATTCCAAGAGCTTCAATAACTTCATGCCGCGCGCCATCTTGAATTACAAGATCACGCCCGACATCATGGCCTATGCTTCGTGGTCCAAGGCGGCGAACGTTTCGGTTGCCTCGTTCAACGGTCGCCTGTTCTCGGGCACGGCTGCGGAAATCGCGGCGTTGCAGAGCATTGACGTTCAGGCATTCACCCGCCCGGAAAAGCTCACCACGTTTGAAATCGGCGTGAAGGGTAAGCTGTTTAACCGCAAGCTGACGTTTGCACTGGCGGCCTTCAACAGCGAATGGACTGACCAGTATAACTCGCGTTCGATCTTCGTCGTCAACGGCCTGACATCTACCACAGTTACCGGCCTTGCCAACTCGGGGCGCTCGTTGATCCGGGGGCTCGAACTGGACATGACCGCAACGCCTACGCGCTTCTTTACCCTGAATATGTCGGGCGCGATCAATGATACGAACATCCGTTCTTTCGCGGATCCCTCGATTTCGCGTTCGACCGGCGTGTTCGGCAACGGCTATGTCGGCAAGAGCCTGCCGCTGACCTCGCGCTACTCGTTCTCGATCAGCCCGCAGTTCAACGGCAGCATCCCCGGCCGCGACAATTCGACCTGGTTTGCCCGTGCCGATCTGAACTACAAGTCGAAGCAGTTCCTCGACGCAGCCAACTACACCTGGATCAAGGACCGTACGGTTGTAAACGCCCGTATCGGCGTCAATCTGGACAAGATTGGCCTCGAACTGTTCGCCACCAACCTGTTCAACAACAGGAGCTACACCTCAATTCAGCAGAACGTCGTCCAGACGCCGACTTCTCAAATCGGGGTTCCGAGGCCGGACGCCATTGCTCTGGCCGGCGGTCCGTTCAGCTATCTGATTGTCGGCCTGCCCGAACTGCGTACCGTCGGCATCAAGGCCTCGGTCAAGTTCTGATAGAACGATCAAGAACGAAGGAGGGGCTGGATGAAAATCCGGCCCCTTTTTTGTTGCGGTCAAGCCCCACCATCGGTGTCGTTTGCGGCGGGACGATGGTTGATGCAGTAAGCTGGCCTCAAGGCGCAGAGGGCAGGATCAGATATTTGCTGCCGGTTGCGCGCTTCGTGTAATCTTCGACGGCCTCGCGGGTCAGGGCGGCCGAAAGCGACAATTCTCCCTTGTAGCGGCAGGCAAAGGTGGTGGTCAGTTCGGCCGCCACGCGGGCATGCATACGCGCTCTCGCTTCGGGGCCAAGCCGCTCCATCACTGGGGTCAGCAGCCAGCCCGACACATCCCACACAAAGCCCAGCGAGCGTGGCAGCGTAATCGGCGCAGTATCCAGAGCGCCATAGACATAGCCCCGCTTGGCCTGGGTTGAACCATAGCGCGAATAGGCGCTGTCGGCGCTTGCCACTTTTTCCATCGCCGCAAGGATCGTGCCCAGCAAGGGCCCGCCGCCGATGGCATCGAAAGCCACCCGCGCCCCGGTTTCGCTCAGCGCCTGAGCCAGTTCCTCGGGGAAAGCGGGGTTAGTGCTGTCGAGCACATAGTGAGCACCAAGGCCGCGCAGCAGCGCAACTTGAGCGGGGCTGCGCACGATGTTGACCAGACCAATGCCATCGGCCAGGCAGAGCTTGACCAGCATTTGCCCCAGATTGGAGGCGGCGGCGGTGTGGACCATCGCCGACATACCGTCGGCGCGCATGGTTTCAATGAAACTCAGCGCTGTCAAAGGGTTGACGAAGGCTGCGGCGCCATCGCGGGCGGATACGCCCTCGGGCAGTACCATGCAGTTGGCCGCAGGGATAACGCGATATTGGCTGTACATCGCACCCGCAAGGGCAGCCACGCGGCGGCCCACCAGCGCCTGCGCGCCCGAACCGGCGGCGATAACCAGCCCGGCGCCTTCGTTGCCGATGCCAAGTGGCTGCCCGATGCGACTGGCCAGCGATGTCATCGCGGCAGGGGGCACCGGGGCGCAAACCCGGCCTTTGTCATAACTGGCCTGCGCGGTCAGGGCGGGGCCGAACATCAGGCCGAGGTCCGATGGGTTGATCGGCGCCGCTTCAACCTGCACCACCACATCGTCCGGGCCCGGCGTGGGCAGCGGCTGTTCGATCACCTCGATCACCATCCTTGCGTCTTCGCGCAAAGTGGTGACCAGCGCGCGGGTGGTGGAGGGCTGCATCGAATAACTCCCAAGAAGACGGTGAGGCAAAGGATTTAGCACGACTGCCCTGCATGATGGCATCGGAATTTATTGGCTGGTTGGATGCGGTATTCCAGCATTGCGGCGATCAGGATAGATCCGAAAAGATCATAAGATTATGAAATAATTAAAAATATGGGAAAGTGTCGCGGGCGTCCGGTGCTATGCCAAGGCCACGCCGTTGGCGTCTTGCCCAGTGGTCAGGAGGGTCCGTCAAGGCGGTTCGACCATTTCAAACTTTATCACAAGGGTTCGGTGCATTCTGGCTCGAAGGCGGAAATTTAACCGGATAAGTACATAGTACGCGAATTTTGGCAAAAGCGTTATGTTTCAATAATGTATCAAGAATCCATAATTCAATGTTGCGATAATTCTGAGGAATCGTGCGAAGAAATCCCGAAAGTTGCCCGATTGTGGCGCTATCAGTGTAAAGAGCTTCGAATCTATATTCATAAATATAACATAATGCTTCTCTGTCATGAGTAGACAGTTTTGCGATTACCGATATATTAAGCATGATTTTAAGCGCAGAGGCGGGGGCACGACGCGCGATGGGGCAAAGATCGGCTTTACGGAATTTCTCCCAATCGGCCTGGTCGAGGCGGTATGCACTGTTGCCGCCGATCGGAACAACGGATCTCTTGAAGGCCACCCTCAAAGCCGCGGCCGAAGCGCTCATCATTCTGTTCATCGCTCTCCTCAACCCCTTCGAAATCGCGAAATGGGGTGACGATCACAGCCACGAAATATGGGAGCGTTTGGCGGCGCAGGAATATGCGGAACTGGCCGGAAAGCGCCATGGCGCGCCACCTGATGCAGGTGAGGGCCGGAACGCCATTACGGTTCTGTATTACGACGATGCCTCCATCGCCCGCCTCGGAAAAAAATTGCCCCTTTCGGCTTTTGACCTTGCCGATACGATGGATGATGTCGTGGCTCTGGCGGGCAGGGAAAAGCCCAAGGCGTTGTTTATTGACCTGCTGCTGACCAATGCAGCGGTGGAGGCATCCGGTCTATCCGTTCTTGATGCGATCAAAACCCCTGAAACCAGGGCGAAATGCGCCACGCGCACCGGCAGCGACCTTTCCCCCTTCCGCTGTCTCGTGCTGCGCATCGCAGAACTGACGCAATATGATCAATGGTCCACCGACCAGAACTGTCAGGACAGTGTCCCTGCGAAAATAGCCTGCATTCAGGCCCATCATGGCATACCGATCTTTCTGGCCGATCCGCGCATCGGATCGAGGAATGCAGATGATCCGCTGGCTCTGGCGGTGCCATCTCCGGCGCTTGATGCGCTGGATACGATCGCGGCGGCGTTGCCGGTGGATATAGCCCCGCATGAATATCCTTTGGTCACGCTGCAAGGTGCTGAAGCGCGCAAGCAGCATCGCTACCGGTTATATCCTGCGGCCGCCCTTTACGCGGTGTGGTGCGGATTGCCGACCGCCGCCGCCCGGGTGCAACAGGCCACCGGTCCCTGTCGACAAAGACCGGTTTTGGATGACGAGGATGCACGTTTCAATTGGTCCGAGCGCTTCGATGCCCCGCTCGATATCGATTGGGCCGCGGGCCCGAAATTATCCGGAGCCCTCAAGGATCGACCGGAAAGACTGCTTGTCGAGCGCGATAAAGAGCCCTGCGCCCATGCCGATCCGAGCCTTGGCGCGATGTCATGGCAATTCTTTCGTATGCTCACGGCGGGGATCGGCAAGCCGGAGCCCAAGCCTTGCATTTACACACGCGCATTCCCCAACGACATAACGCAGACCGCCGGTTTTAGCGCGCAGGACGGGCGGAAAATCTTCGGCGGCAAACTGGTATTGATCGGTTCGCAATTCGCCGACAGCAACGATGTTTTGAAAACCGCACCTTTGGGCAACCTTCCCGGTGTCTATTTCCATGCCATGGCGCTCGACAATCTGATCGAGAGGGGAGAAAATTATTCGCGCGTCCCCGCCAAAATTGCGGATTTTCTTTCCATGTCGCGGACGGATCTGTTCAATTTCGTGGTGATGTTCGTCATCGCCTTCATCCTTGCCGTCGCGGTGCAATGGCTCAAACATCTTCATGAACATTACCGGATCCACCGCAATGGGGGGCAAAACCTGTCCGGCAGACATGCACAGGCCGGGCCGGAAACGCTCGGCGGCCTGCTTGTTGCCCGCCTGCTGGTGGTTTTTCTCGCTATTCTGATTGTCTTTATCGCGGCCCGCTTTTTCATCGGGATTTCCGGGGCCCAAGCTTCCGATTTAACGGGGTGGGTGCCTGCCAGTTTCAATATCATGGGCGTGGTCATGATCGTCGCCATGGGCGTATGCGACCTTCTGATTACCGCCCTTGAACCTGTTTTCGAGGAAATCGGCCAGCGTTTTTCCACACAACGTCTTTTCCGCGCCGCCCAACTCGTGGCCAGCGGGCAGCCGCTTGAGCCTGCGCAACAGGGAAAGCCCAGAAAACCACGCACAAGAAAACCCACCGGCAACAGCAATCAGGGAGACCTTGGATGAACCCCAAATGGCTTGTTCCACTCGGCGCCGTCATGCTTATCGCCGCAACGGGCGATGGACCGCGTGTGACCGAATTCCTGCGCGATATGGTCAGCGTTTACGACAAGGACGGCAATTTTCATGGCCGGGAGCCGAAATGGTCTGTGCCAAAGGGCGGCATCCCCGTGGTCGGCCCCGCCCGGCCGGGATATGTCGGGATCGAGCACGGCGGCCAACTGGTTTACCTGCGCATGGCCGAAGTGCAGACCGAGGGGATGCAGGGGCCCTGTTTGCAAGTCAGCAAATCAGGCAGCGCACCGGAGCGTCCCCATTTCGCCGCCGGTGGCGGCATTGGGGCAGGCGTAGGATCGGGCGGTCAGGTTTGTGTGGCCGAAAGCAAATGAGGGCTCTGTCCACCAGAGCTGCCTTGGCCGGTTGCCAGGCGCTGGCACTCTCGCTCGCGGTATCGGCCCCGCTCAAGGCGCAATGCCTTCCCGGTATAAGTTGCGGCTTTTCCGTCAAGGGAAAGAACAAACAGCCCTATCTGGGCAGCGAAGTGACCAATGAGACCTTGGCCAAAGCCGATGCTGAAAGCTCCACCGCGCAGATCAATGGTCGGTCGCTTGACTCGGTCTCGGTCAATCGCGGCGCTTTTTCAGGCACCGGCATCGCCATGCCCGAAACGGAGCGACAGCTTAGCGCCGTGCTGAAGCGTCTGCGCGATGCGTGGCCCTTGCGCGCACCGCCCGCCATGACGATCCGCATGATCGGCTCCAGCAGTTACGGCCCAGCATCGCATCCCGACAATGTGATCGTCATTCCGCTGGGCCTTATCATGCATGCCCAAACCGACGATGAGGTGGCCTGGGTCATTGCGCATGAGTTCAACCACATCGCGCTCGGCCATTTTACCCACAATGCCAAATTGGCGGCGGCCAAGAGCAGCATTGACAAGCTGGCAGACTGCGCCCGTCTGGGACTTGCCCTTGCCGATATGCGATTTACCAAGGCGGGCAATCAGATCAACGTGTCGCAGGCCAATGACCCGCAGGTTCTGGCCCTGTCCACGCAGGTCTGGGCCAAGGGCAATCTTACCCGCGACGTATTCGGCTATTTCGATCAGGGACTGGCCCGGAGGCTGGAGGATCAGGCCGACGCCGGGGGCGTGGACCTTGCCCTGCTGGCCCAATATTCCTCTGACGGTTATGGCACAGCGCTGCACTTCCTCCAGCAGGATGAGGAGCGGCAGAAGAGTTGGACCAAGCAGTTCGGCGATCAGTTTGGCGGTTACATGAAACTGGCAAGCGGGCAGGCTCTGGCCAATCTGGCCTCGGGCCAGAATGGCGGGAATGTTTTCTCGGGCTTCCTGAATGGCATGGTCAAAAATGCCGAAGCGCTGTTTCTGCAAAAACTCGGCAAAGCGTTAATGGCCGATCACCGTCCCGCCAAACAACGCCTCAAAGGTCTGGGCAAATATATGGACAAGGCCCATGCTGACGTGCCCCCGGTTGACACAACGCATGCATGGATTGACGCGCTGCGAGCCAGTGCGGAGTATAGGGAAGCGGCCGTGGCCGTAAACGCTGTGGACGCCGCGCGTCTGGCGATCCCTGCCGCACCTTGCGATATCAAGCAGCCCGACTGCGTTGCCCAGATCAACGTCGGAGCAGCCAAGGCGATAGAACTGCTCAGGCCCGCGCTTTCCACAAGATACAAGACCACCCCGCTTGTCGCCAACACTCTGGCTTATCTCTCCTTTGCCACGGGGAAAAATGCCGAGGCCGACAGGCTTTACGATATGGCCGAACTCAGCGGCACAACCCCGCCCGCGCCGCCCTCTTCCCCCATGAAGAACAACCGGCGCGTCAAAGCTGCCCCGCCTGCGGTCGTGCCGCCGCCCGTATCGGCGCCTGCGGGCGGAGACACGTATTTGCAGCAAAGCCTGATCGGCTTTTCTGAACATGTCGATCTTTTGATAAGGATGAAGAATTATCCCAAGGCCTTGAAAGTCATTGCCACGGCCAAGTCACGCTTCCACGATGATGACAAATTCCTTCCCGCCATGGTCACGATTTACATGCAGACCAAGAATGTCAAAAGCATCGCAGAAACTTTGGCCCGCTGTCAGAAGACCGAGGACGAAACCACCCGTCAGGCCTGCACCTTTGCTTTTATGAATCCCGAGCAGCAAGACCTGTATGACAAGCTGGCTCCGGCCGATCAAAGCACGATCGACAAGGCGCTTTCCAGCGCCGGCGCCTCGGTCCGGACGGGTTCGGTCTGTGGCCTGCCCAGCGCCGAGCAGCTTGATGCCCAACAGAAGGCGGCTGACAAAGACAATGAGGAGACCTCTTGAGCGTATAGCGCTATCATCTTCGTTAAGGTGAAGCAAAGAGCCAGAAGCGCAGACACGCGGCATTCGCGCAGTTTGGGGCGACCAATCCTGTCTTTCTGGGTCAAGTGCCGCACACTGCCATCGCCGATGACCAGTGAATCTTGACAGCAGGAATGTTAGCGTTACCGTAGCGAGACAATAGAGATAAGAGGCTATGCGCTATGGGAACGGATGTTGGCAGGCTTCGGCGGGGCTCCGTCTGGATTCCAGCGCTGATGATGGCTTTTGCGGCAAACCTGCCGGCACAGGCACAATCCCCGACGGCAAGCGGCCTTGATGCGCATGGGCATCTGCTGGACGTGAAAGTGGAAGCAGGAGATGCCTTTGCCTATAGGCTGCTCAGCCATGGCGTGCAGATCCACTTGCACGGACTGACCAAGAACATCCTCTTCTATGGTCCCGATACGGTACGGGTGAACGCCAATCTCGGCCGGAACTACTGGACAGCGCCCAGCCTGGTCGTGGTGAAACCTCCCGCATCGCAGCCCTTCTCGGTCGCCGAAAATGCCGACACGCTGACCATCGCCAGCCCCCGCTTGCGTATCGAGGTCAGCAAGGCCACCGGCGCGCTGCGTTTCATGGACGCCAACGGCAAGCTCTATACCGCCGAGAATGCCGCCGCGCCCGAGACTGTCAAACCCATTACCGTCGAGGGAACCCCCAGCTATGAGGCCACCAACCGCCTGACCCTGCAAGGCGACGAGGCGATCTATGGCTTTGGCTTTACCGCCGATGATCGCTCCAACCGGCGCGGCAGCGACCTTTTGCTGGTACAGACCAATGTGGGGATCATCATTCCGGTGATGATGTCCTCGCGCCGCTATGGCATCCTGTGGGACACCTATTCCCAGATGCGGTTCAAGGATGACGCGGGCGGCGCATCACTCTGGGCCGAAAGCGCGCCGGGCGGGGTCGATTACTATTTCATGGGCGGAAATACGCCCGACGATGTCGTGGCCGCCTATCGCCGTTTGACCGGCGATGCGCCGATGGTGCCCAAACAGATGCTGGGCCTGTTCATGTCCAAGGAGCGCTATAAAACGCAGGCGCAATTGCTCGACATCGCCCGGACCTTTCGCAAGGAACGCTTTCCGCTCGATACGATCGTGCAGGACTGGCAATATTGGGGCAGCGCCAAGGACGGCAGCTGGAGCGGGATGACGTGGGACAAGACCCGCTATCCCGACCCCGAGGGCATGACACGCCAATTGCACGCCATGCATATGAAACTGATGGTGTCGATCTGGCCCTCGGTGGGCGATGACACGGCGCTGGCGCATGAGCTGGACGCGCAGCATTTGCGCTTTGCCCCGCTGCACTGGATTTCGAAGCACGCGCGGGTTTACGACGCCTACAGCCCCATCGCCCGCCAGATCTATTTCAAACACATCAAATCGGGCCTGCTGGACAAGGGTGTCGATGCGCTGTGGATGGATGGCACCGAGGTCGAGGTTGCCAGCGCCATGTGGAATGTGGCCGACAACATCCGCGACACCAAGGCGCTGGGGTCGAACGCGCTGGGTGATTTCACGCGGTACCTCAACCCCTATTCGCTGATGACCACACAGGGCACCTATGATGGCCAGCGCGCCACCAGCAACAAGCGCGTGTTTACTCTTACTCGCTCCGCCTGGGCCGGGGCGCAGCGCACGGCTGCCGCATCATGGAGCGGCGACATTTTTGCCAGCTGGAAAACGCTGAAACAGCAGGTGGCGGGCGGGATCAACGTCACCGTCACCGGCAATCCCTATTGGACGCAGGACACGGGCGGCTTCTTCGTCTCGGAATTTCCAGGCGGCGAGCAGCACGCAAGCTGGCGCGAACTCTATGCCCGCTGGCTGCAATTTGCCGCCTTCAACCCGCTGATGCGCATCCACGGCACCGATGTCGAGCGCGAGCCATGGCGCTTCAAAACGCTCGACCCGCAGGTGTATCAATCCCTGCTCAAGAGTACGCAGCTGCGCTATCGCCTGATGCCCTATATCTACGGCCTTGCCTGGAATGTCACCCATGCGGGCGGCACGATGATGCGCCCGATGATGATGGATTTTCCCGATGACCGTGCGCTGGACACCATCGACGATCAGTTCATGTTCGGCCCATCGCTGCTGGTCCACCCGGTCACGCGCGCGATGGTCCATATCCAGCCGCCCCCGCCCGCCACGGTTCCTGCCGAAGCGCTGACCACGCCGGACGGCAAACCGGGCCTTGCCGTCCAGTATTATGAGGGCGAGAATTTCGAAACGCCCAAGGGCACTGCCATCGACGTCAGACTGGACCACACTTGGCCCGATCCGCCGCTGGCCGAGATTCCGGGCGGGCTTTCCGGACTCAACCATTTCTCCGCCCGCTGGACCGGGACGCTTACCGCGCCGGAGGCGGGCAGCTATGAACTGGGGCTGGAGGGCGATGATGGCTATCGCCTGACGCTGGATGGCGAGACGGTGATCAGCCGCTGGGGTAAGGGCACCCTACGCTATGCCGGCAAACGCATCACGCTGGCCAAGGGGCAGCGGGTGAGAATCAGCATTGATTACTTCAACGGCGATGGCAATCGCGGGCTGCGCCTCGCCTGGCGCCGCCCCAGCGATGGCAGCGGCGAGGTGACGGGGCCTGCGGATTTCAATGTCACCACCACGCTGCCCAAAGGTGCGGACTGGTACGATTTCTGGAGCGGGCAACGCCTGCGGGGCGGCGAAAGGATAACACGTCCGGCTCCGCTCGATCTGGTCCCGCTCTATGTGCGGGCCGGGTCGATCCTGCCCATGGGGCCGGTGCTGCAATATGCCACCCAGAAGCCCGACGCTCCGCTGGACATCCGCATCTATCCCGGCGCGGACGCCCGCTTCACGCTCTATGACGATGACGGCGAAACCTATGCCTATGAGAAGGGGCAGCGCGCCACCA
The DNA here is from genome assembly GCF_028736195.1 of Novosphingobium sp. KACC 22771. Classification (GTDB taxonomy): domain Bacteria; phylum Pseudomonadota; class Alphaproteobacteria; order Sphingomonadales; family Sphingomonadaceae; genus Novosphingobium. The sequence continues at coordinate 215,731 of NZ_CP117882.1, forward strand.
CTGAATTGATCTGGCATGACCGCACCCGTACGCTGACCATCGGCGCAAGGCAGGGAGCTTTTCCCGGCATGGTAAAAAGGCGGATTTTGAATGTTGCGGTGATCGGCCCTAACCCTGCGGGACGCGCGGTGACGCTCCCGCTGCTGAGGCATGTTCGATATTCAGGGAAGAAGCTGTCCATTCGCCTGTGATCCGGTCCTATTCCCTTGTTTTGAATCAAGGGATTGTGTCCTGAGGAAATTGCGAGAGGTCTGATTCCATTCCCGCTGTGAGGCATAATGGCAGGACCCATGCTCCATGCGGCGGGGAAGGGTTGCCTTGGCGCGTGTCGCGGTTGACGAGTAGGCCTCGATGGAAATTTGAAGACAATCAGCAGCAGCGATGCCAATCGGGCAGACTGGGCCGCGCATTCGGCAACGGACCGAGTTGTGTCGGTTTCTTCAGGCGGGGCTGCGCGGCCCCGCCGTATAAGCCCTGAACCGCTTTTGCGCCGTGCAGCAGCATATATTCATCGAGATGGTGGTGATTTGTCTTTTTAACGTATGGATTATTGCATGCTTTATGCATGCATGATAGAGGGGGTGCAGAATCAGTGCTCCTTCAAGGGATCGGCCCGATGAAACCCGCAAGTCTGATTGGAAATAAGGGAAAATGGATTTTCCGTTGCGGCATAAAGGGCTGTTGCCCGAATTGCGGCAAGGCATCCATGTTCAAGCGCTGGCTAAAGCTGCAGGACCGCTGCCCCAATTGCGGTCTGAATTATAACTTTGCCGCGCCGGACGATGGCCCGGCGTTCTTTTCGCTCTGCATCGTGGCCTTCCCTCTGTCCTTTTTTGTTGTCTGGCTTCAGGTGGCTTTTGACCCGCCCTACTGGGTGCATCTGATCACATCGCTTCCGCTGATGATGCTCGGCTGCATCTTGCCATTGCCCTATATCAAAGGGTGGTTGGTCGCCTCGGCCTATGTCAATCACGCGCAGGAGGCAGGCACGGAAAAGCTCTGGGCCGAACTGCACGCCCGCGCCGAAGACAAGGTTGATTGACATGCGCACGCAGTATGCGGACCGTACGGCGGCGGGCAGCAATGCATTAAGTTTGGCCGCTCATCTGGTCGCAACAGTGTATGACGCGATGAACAGGCCGGATCTTGCCGCCATGATCCGCGCCGGTCAGGCAGAGGGTTTTCCCGAGATCGCCGAGGCGGCTACTCTGCTGTTCCATGAAACGGCCCGGATTGGCCGCTATGAATCGGCGCTGCGGCAATATGCCGATCCCGGCCTGTGGGACGACACGACGCCGGGCGGCATGCTCGCGCTGCATGATGGCGGGGAAATGGCGAGGAACGTGCTTGCAGGCCGGCCCGTTTTCAATCATCGGGACTGAAGATCCATGCAAAATGCCTGCAAAAGGGCCGGAGCCTGACCATGACCGACTGGACGCCTGACATTAACGCGGCGAGCGGCCCGAAATATCTGGCGATTGCGCAATCTCTGGCCGATGCGATCGAGGCGGGCGTTCTGGCGCCCGGTGACCGATTGCCGCCGCAAAGGGCGCTGGCCGACCTGCTTGGCCTCGATCTGACCACTGTAACCCGCGCCTATGGAGAGGCCCAAAGGCTCGGCCTGATCGAAGGCAGCGGCCGCCGTGGCAGCTATGTGAAGGCTCGGGACAAAGTGACCCCGTCGATTTTCGCTGACGATCCCGGCGATACCGGGATGAACGCCCCGCCCGAAGGCTTTGGCGGCACGCTTGCTCAGGCTTTTCGCGACAGTGTGTCCGGTTTGCTCGGGGCCGACATGGCCGCAGCGCCCTTCCAGTACCAGCGCAGCGGCGGGGCGCCATCGGCGCGCAGGGCCGGAGCCGAACTGCTCACGGCGCGCGGTATCTCTTGCAGCGAGGACACGGTGCTGTTGGCGGCTGGCGGTCAGAATGCGCTGCATGCCATCTTCAGCGCCCAGTTCAAGTCTGGAGACAGGCTGGCGGTCTGCGCCCATGCCTATCCCGGATTGCTCGCGCTGGCCCGCCGGTTTGGTGTGGCGTTGCAGGTCATCGCCTCGGATGCCGATGGCATGGATCCCGCGGGATTGAACAGCGCTTGCGCGGGCGGCGGGGTGAGGGGCGTTTACCTCGTCCCGACGAATGATAACCCGACGACCGTCACCATGCCCGATGTCCGCAGGCGGGCGATCGCCGACGTGATTGAAAAGCACGGTCTGTTGCTGATTGAGGACGATGCCTATGGCTGGCTGCCAGACCATCCTCTGCCCCCGATCACTTCCTATGTGCCCGACCAAAGCTGGCACATTGCGAGCGTTTCGAAAGTCCTGACCCCGGGCCTGCGCGTGGCGTGGCTGCGTGCGCCCGATGTTGCCGGCGCGTGGCGACTGGCCGCCGATATGCATGAAACCGCCATCATGGCGCCGCCGCTCAACGCCGCCGTGGTCACGGACTGGATCAGGCGCGGGCTGTTCCACAAGCTGATTGACGAGGTGCGCTTCGAGGCGCGTCTGCGGCAGGAGATCGTGCGGGAATGCCTCTCGCCGGGCAGCTATTGCGCGCAGGACTATGGCTATCACCTGTGGGTTGAGGTGCCGCAGGATCTGGATGCCCGCCACGTTTGCGATGCGCTGCGCCATCATGGCCTGCCCGCGATCCCCGGTGATGCGTTCGCGGCCGAAAAATCATCGATCAGGCCCGCCGCCATGCGGGTTTCGGTTGGTGGAGCCATAGGGCGCGATCCATTGCGGCGTGGTCTCAACCTGTTGGCTGCCCTGATTGGCCCCCAGGCTCCGCGCAAGATCAATCTGGTCTGACGATCTGGGCCATTATGCCTGAATATTGGAGGCTGAGGTGATGACTTTCAGCCTTGTCGAAACATGATTTTGTTAGGACATCGTGATGGATTGGGCTCCTGTAATATTGCTGGTTGTAAAGGGCAGCGTCATTGGCACTGCCATGTTCTTTGCCGTCAAATGGCATTACGATCAGGACCGAAACAATGAAGGCGCCGGCGCGCAATGGACCAGCGAATTGCGCATCTTTGCCACGATGCTGGTCGCCCTCACCCTATCCTTGATCGGGATTGTGTACGCCGGATGCTGGGGCGACAGGGCCGTGGGCGGATGGGGCGGCGCCTTGGCTTTCCTGCTCACGCTTGCGGTGTTTCTGGTGTCAAAGCCGACCGCGGAGATCGACCTGTACGATCGCCTTGGCCAAGCGCTTGATGAAGAAGGCGGCCGGCCCATCGAGGCCTTGAAACACGCGATCGAGCCTTTGCGTGAGGCGTTACTCCGCAGGAGGGATTCCCTGCTGCGCGAAAAGATCTATTTCAGCATCGCGGTGACCATGAGCGCGCTTGCGTGGGCCTATGGGAATGTCGCCGCCGGCTGGTTCAGTTTCGTGCGTTGAAGGCATTGTAACCCTGTGGCGAAAATCGCCTTCAACGCAAAGGAGAGATAGACCGCAACAGCAAAGCTTTGGCGCCGTTGCGGCCAAGTTGCGCTATCGGGGGCAGCGTCAAAAGCCCAGCTGCCCCAGCAGCCGGTCATGCAGCGGGGCGGCGTCCCGAGGCAACAAACCACGAGCGGAAAACCCCCTTGGATTCACCGCCGAAACCGCCCTGACCCGGCTGCGGCGCCCAAGCGGCATCCTGAAAACCCACGGCAATATCGGAAAAGCCCGCAGCCCGCATCAGCGCGTCATAATCCGCAGACGTCGCTGCCTGCCATGCCGGTTCATTGTTGTAATCACGCTCCACCTGGGCGCGCACCTGGCTCCACAGGTCGAGGCTGTCATAGCGCACGGGAACCTCAAGGTGGATGGCCACGCCGCCGGGGCGCAACAGGCGGCGGCTTTCGGCCAGAATTTGCCCAATCGCCTCGGCCGAGGTTTCGTGCATCAGCGCTGCGGAAAAGACGAGATCGAAATCGCCATCCGGGAAGGGCGCATGTTCGGCATCGCCCTGCACGAAATGGATCGCGGCGCCCATGTGGCTGGCGCGCGCATGGGCATAGCGCAGCATCGAGGAGCCCACGTCTAGACCATAGGTTTCCGCCTCGGGGAAGGCCTGCGCCACGGGGACCAGGCTGGTGCCAACGCCGCAGCCCAGTTCGAGTATGCGCTTGGGCGCAAGATCGGGATAGAGCGCATAGAGATGGCCCAGCACTGTCTTGCCGCGGCCGTCATTGAGGAAGCCGCCATTGCGGCCCAGCATATAGACCGCGCCGCCACGGTCCATCATCGCGCCCTGGCGTACGCCGGGCGCGTCAAAGCCATAGCCGCCCGGCATGATATGCACATGGCCGTCCACCAGATAGGCGGGAGGGGAAAATTCCGGATCGAGCGTGAGCGAGCCCAGCGTCGCCTCCTGCGCCAGCGCGTCAAGTGCGTCGCCCTGCCGATCGACACTGCTCCACACATCGTCCCACATCATTTCCTGCGAGGCGCGGAACGTCCCCGCCCACGACCGGAATGCGGGCTGTTCATGCAGGCGGGCAAAGGTCTCGGCATCGCGATCATTATGCGTCGTGCCCGGGTCCAGCTTGCGCGCTAGTTCACCCTGCAGCGGCTCGATCTCGCTGCCCAGCCACATTTTGAGGTCGCGGACAAACAATTGCTGCGCCATTTCGTCATGGTTTGCCTCTGGCAGCATCGCATGGGACAGGGGGGGCATCGCTCCGGACATCAGCCTTGCTCCTCAATCGCGCGGCGTGACGCATCGCGCAGGGGACGGAAAACCTTGGCAATCAACCGCTGACGCAGGGTCTCGCGGTGTTGGGCTGCTTCACCCTCGGCGCGATAGGCTTCGATGGCGGCGCGCTCCAGCAGGCCCTTGTCCTCAAGCAGGCGCTCAAGCGTATCGACTCGCTCGCGCGTCACGGCCAATTCGCTGGCCAGAGCGGCGATCATCGCCAGCGCCTGATCCTCGATCACGGAAAGGCCGGTGATTTCGCGGCGGCCGGCGGTGGCGGGAGGGACTGTCACAGTTGCGCTCCATTGCGGGAAAGGCGTGATGGATAGGCCAGGATCAGCGCTTTAGCGAGTCCCGCATCGCCAAATGATCGCTGTGCGGAACACCGGCGCCATGCTCTCCGCCAACTCCTCTGTTTCAGCACTTCTCTAGCTGTCTGAGGCATTATCACCGAGGTTCTGTCGACAAAGTTAGGCCGCCATCGACGGATGGCGGCGAGATGGAGGAAACTGGCGAACGACAGCGCGGTTTTGTCGTAGCGGGTGATTGGCGCAGCGGGCGAGGACTTTGCACGTAAAGCCGCCGCGTGATCGACCACAAGCCTCCTTATGCGTTCCCCTTCAGCGCCGTTCAAAAGACGGTTCGTGGGAAATCTCCAAGAATTCATGGCGCGGGGCGGGTCATGCCCCGCGCCATGGGCTATGATGCCTCAGTAGGCGCTCTTGACCACCCCGCCATCAGCACGGATCGCGGCGCCATGCGTGGCCGAGGCGAGCGGGCTGGCGAGATAGGTCACCATGGCGGCGATCTCGTCGGGGCTGGTGAAGCGCTTGATCAGCGAGGTGGGGCGGACATGTTCGAAGAACTCGGCCTCGACCTGTGCCGCGCTCTTGCCATCGGCCTGCGCCAGCGCGTCGACGAAATCGCCCACGCCGCGTGACCGCGTTGGCCCGGGCAGCACCGAATTCACCGTGATGCCGGTGCCCGCCACGCTTTCGGCGATGCCGCGCGCGGCGGCGATCTGCGCGGCCTTGGTAACGCCATAATGCACCATCTCGGCGGGGATTTGCAGCCCGCTCTCGCTGGAGATGAACAGGATGCGGCCCCAGTTCTGCGCGCGCATGCCGGGAAGATATTCACGCGAAAGGCGCACGCCCGACAGCACGTTGATATCGAAGAAGCGCATCCAGTCGGCATCGGGAATGTCCTCGAAACCCTTGGGTTCGAAAATGCCGAGGTTGTTGACCAGAATGTCGACTTTGGGGAAGCGTTCGAGCAAATCGGCTGCCGCCTGCGCCGTGCCTAGGTCCCCGGCGAAACCGGAGACTTTGCCTTCGCCCAGCGCGTCCAATTCCGCCACCACGCCATCGACGGCGGATTGGCTGCGGCCATTGACGATGACCTCGGCGCCTTCCTTCACCAGTGATTGAGCGATGGCATGGCCGATCCCCGCAGTGCTGCCGGTGACGAGCGCGATCTTGTTGTTGAGTTGCAGATCCATGGATATTCTCCTTGCTGGGGGGTAATGCGGTTGCGGGCCTTCCTGCACGCTTTGCGGGCGCTTTGGCTTGCATCATCCTGTCAAGATCGGCGGGCCGTGTGACGCGGACCGGGTTACAGGTTGCTCATGCCGCCATCGACGGTGAGTTCGCTGCCGACGGTGAAGCGCGATTCATCCGAGGCGAAGTAGACGAAGGCATCGGCAATTTCTTGAGGATCGCCGAAGCGGCCGACCGGAAGTTGGCCAAGGATCGCCTGCTGCATCCCGCCCAATTGCTCCTCATTCAGGCCCAGCTTGCCATAGAGCGGGGTCACCACCGGGCCGGGGCTGACCACATTGGCGCGGATGCCGCGTCCGATCAGCTCACCCGACAATGTGCGCGCCAGCGAGATCAGGGCGGCCTTGGTGGCGGCATAGACGGACGAATTGGGCATGCCGATACGCGCGTTGATCGAACCGTTGAAGACGATCGAGGCGGGGCTGGCCAGCACCGGCAACAGTGCCTGGATCAGGAAATAGGGGCCCTTCACATTCACGGCGAAGGAGCGGTCGAACCCGGCCTCGTCGAAGGCTTCGATGGGGCGGAAATCGGCAACGCCAGCGTTGATGACCAGCGCATCGAGCTTGCCGAATTGAGCCTTGATGACGTCGGCAATGGCCTGCTGGCCCGCGACATCGCCGGCATCGGCGAGGATGGCGATGACATTGCCACCCAGCTGTGCCTTGGCGACGGCGAGGCGTTCGGAATTGGTGCCGGTGATGGCGACGCGGGCGCCTTCGGCCAGAAAGCGCTGAGCGGTGGCAAGGCCGATGCCGCTGGTGGCGCCGGTGACAAGGGCGGTCTTGGTGGCGAGACGGGTCATGGTGGTGGTCCTTTCGATCATGTCGGTTTGTGTGGGGCAGCAGATCTTTCGTGCTGACAAGAGTGCTTCTATCCTTGACGCAGAGCTTGATCGATGGGTCAAAAGTGATCTATTCATTCATAATAACTGAATAAAAGGCCTTACCTCATGGACCGTTTGCGTGCCTATGAAGTGTTCACCACCGTGGTCGCCAAAAACGGCTTTGCCCGCGCTGCTGACGCGCTCGGCACCTCGCCGGCCAATGTCACGCGCTATGTGGCGGATCTGGAGGCGCATCTGGGCACGCGGCTGCTCAACCGCACATCACGCCGCATCGCGCTGACCGAGGCGGGCGCGGCGCTCTATGAACGGCTGCGCCATGTTCTCGACGATGTGGCCGAGGCCGAGGCCGCCGCCAGCGCCGACAGCCGCGCCCCGCGCGGGCGGCTGCGCATCAACGCCCCGCTCAGCTTTGGCGTGCGGCATCTGGCGCCGCTGTGGCCGCGCTTCATGGCGACCTATCCCGATGTGGAGCTGGACATTTCGCTGTCGGACCGCGTGGTCGATTTGGTGGACGAGGGCTATGACCTTGCCATCCGCATCTCGCGCGGCGGCTCGCAAAGCCATGTCGCACGCAAGCTGGCGATGTCGCACAACATCGTGTGCGCGGCGCCTGCCTATGTGGCGGCGCATGGCGCGCCCGCCACGCCCGATGATCTGATCGGCCACGCCTGCATCGCCTATACCCTGTCACCCGATCCCGAATCATGGCCCTTTCTGGATGCCCACGGGCAGACCTATGGCGCGCCGATCCGCCCGCGCTTTTCCAGCAACAATGGCGATACGGTGCGAGCCATCGCGCTTTCGGGGCAGGCGTTGGCGTGGCTGCCCACCTTCCTGGCAGGTGAGGATCTGCGCGAAGGGCGGCTGGTGCGGCTGATGCCCGATCACCCCTTGCCCCCCATCGCCATTCTGGCCGTCTACCCCAGCCGTCGCCACCTGTCGGCCAAGGTGCGCGCCATGGTCGATTTCCTCGCCGATGCGTTCAAAGGCACGCCGGTGTGGGAAGGCGGCGCCGACCCCACCAACTAGGCGCGGCATGGGGCCGTAAGCCACCGTGACCAGTGGCTTTATCAAGAAAAATCAGGCAAGGATATGGCCGGGCTGCCTGGCCAGTTACATATCGACCGGGCCGTTCGCGGCTATCTCGATCATGACGGACAACCGCCCCCTCCAATGATCGGAAGGTTCGCCTGAATGCAGCGGTGACGGTTCTTTTTGTGATCTCGTCGCTTCGTTCATTCCCCAAGTTTCGATTTTTCGCGCGAATGGGCTTACTGCGGTTCCGCATTGGCGAGAGGGGCCCTGACCCAGCACGCCGGTCCTTCCTTCAAAAGATCGGCTGCGCCACGAGAGCGGCCTCGGCACGGCATTGCGCGGCGTCCGGGCGAGGCGTTGCGGGATCGGCGCGTAATGCCCCGATTTCCGCCTGTGCGGCGGCAAAGTCGTCCCTGAAGGCGGGCACCTGATCGAGCGCGGCCAGCGTCGTAGTCGCCGACAGACGTCCTGCTTCGACCGCACTGGCGTTATGAACGCCGCAGACGATCCGGCTTTCCCCGAACGCGCGGCCCCGTGCCAGAACCGGTGTTGCCCGGTCGGGCGCGAGCTTGGCCAGTAGCATTGCCCAAGTCTATCCGAGCGTGGTGTGTCAGGATGGGTAATCATAGCTGCCGGTCAGTTCCGAGCGCGGCTGACAGGTTGCACCCGCATCATAGCGGAAAGGGCGTTCGCGCTTGTAGAAATTCTTTGCGATGCCGGTTGCGCGCGCCGTATCGAAGGCGGCGCGATGGACGAGCGCTACGGTCTTGGGGGCATTCTCCGGTGTCAGGCTGACCCCGACCGCACAGATGTAATCGCGCATCATATCCGCGGGCGACAGTTTCACGTCGTTTGTCGCCATGTCCCAGCGCGGCGTCCCCGAAGCGCGCGGGTGGCGCGAAAGATCGCGCGGTCGGCGGCGGGAAATTACCTACTGAAATGCTAAATTCGGGCGATAAATTCCGTCTACTTCGCCCCAATTTTGAGTGGTCCTGGTGAAAAATTTACGTAGCTCTTCAGCATTTTGGGTAGATAGTTGCGCAGATAGATAAAGGCGCGTTTGCCAAGTGGCTAAATCCTGGACTTTCTCCAAAACGCCCGCTGGATCCAGCGCAGCAACAATGCTGGAGAGAACGACGAGCGCGCCCACACCCTCGCTGGCCATGCGGATCGCGACGTCGTGAAACGGATAATGGCCGACGATGCGAAAATTTACGCCGACGTGTCGCAAATAGCGCATCTGAGACGCGGCATCGGGCTGGTCGCTGTTGGGTAGAATTAGGTCGATCGGCTGCACTGGATTTGCCCTGATCCGCGCGGCGATGGTGGGGCAGGCATAAATGCCCATACCAATTTGAGTCAATATCTCCGATTGCGGCAATTCCTCTGCCGAACTCACATTTAGAAGGGCACCTTGGACCTTGTCCGCCGCAATTGCCTGCTTGAGCCATTTTCGTGTTTTGGGAATGACAAAATTGAGGCTGATATCAGGATGCGCCCGCAGAAATTCAGGCAGCGCCGGGCGCAAGATATCCTCCAGCAGATGCGGCCCGGTGTGGATCGTGATGCAGGTCGGCGAGACGGGCGAGGGCACCAGCTTTTGCCCTAGCGCCAGCCCTTGCTTGACGAACTGAAGGGCTGCCTCGCAAAATTCTTCGCCCTCGGGCAACAACTGGATAGCCGCACCGCGGCGGCGACGGAACAGGGGTCCTCCCAATTGTTCCTCCAGCAGGCAGATCTGGTGGCTGACTGCGGCCTCGGAAATGCCCAGCGCTTCAGAGGCACGGCGGAAGCCTTCCGCTTCGCATACCTTCAGGAATATCTCGATCTGGCGGATGGTGAAACGGAACATGGAATCAGGATAACCGATAAGTTCAACCTTGTCACTTCTGACAAGATCCACCCCCTTTGCTTGGCTGGTTCCTGCAACCTAGGCTGGCCATCAATCACCGGCGGCACGTTCGGGAAAAGGGGAGAGGAAGATGTCGAAATTCGCTGCAATGCGCCATGTCTTGTTGGCATCGGCGAGCCTGTTGCTGCCCCAGAGCGCAATGGCGCAGGAGGCCAGGAAGCCCGACACCGGGGTCGCTGAAATTGTTGTCACGGCGCAATTCCAGTCGCAGAAACTGCAGGATACGCCGCTGGCCATCACCGCCATCAATGCCTCCGGACTGGAGGCGCGCTCGATCAACCAGATTGCCGACATCAGCAACAGCGCGCCCGGCGTCCTGCTCAAACCATCGGCCGCCGCCTTTGGCCCGGCGGTCACGGTCTTCGTGCGCGGCCTGGGGCAGAGCGACAGCAGCATCGCCATGGAACCGGGCGTGGGCATGTATGTCGATGATGTCTATTACGGTTCGCTGTTCGGCGCCAATTTCGACCTGCTCGATCTGGAGCGGGTGGAGATCCTGCGCGGGCCGCAAGGGACGCTGGCGGGCAAGAATTCCATCGGCGGGGCGGTCAAACTCTACAGCCGCAAGCCTGACGGGCGCGGCGCGAATTACCTTGAGGCCAGTTATGGTTCGCGCAATCTGCTCAGCTTTCGCGGCGGGGGCGATTTCACTATCGTCCCGGACAAGCTCTATGCCCGCGCCTCGGGCGTCTACACGCGGCAGGACGGCTATGTAACGCGGTTTGATTATGGCTGTCTCCATCCGTCTTCGGGGGTTCCGGCGGCGGGCATTTCCGGCAATTGCGTGCTGGGCCATGAGGGCGGCAAGAATTACGGGGGCGGGCGGCTTGCCCTGCGCTATACGCCCAATCCGCAATGGACGGTCGATCTGTCGGCCACGGTGATCAAGGACAATTCCGAGGTCGCGCCCACGGTTTTGCTGGCCGCGAACAGCACTTCGGCGCCCTATTTTGCGCCCTTTAATCCCGCGCTCTTTGTCGTGCCCGCCGGAGCCAATTACAATTACGCCACCTATGCCACACCCGCCTTCACCGACCCGGCCATCTATAATGGCAAGGTGGGCGCGGGCAGTCATCCCGCGATCAGCGTGCCGAGCCATAATGACCTGCTGCAAAGCACGTTCAACGGCACGATCACATGGCGGCCGGGCGAGAACCTGACGCTGACCTCGATCACCGGCTACAGCCGCACCAATGTCAGCTATGGCATTGACGGCGATGCCAGCCCGATCACCACCCAGACCGCGCTGTATCAGGCCCGCAGCCGCCAGTTCAGCCAGGAATTGCGCCTCAATGGTCGGGCACTGGGCACTTTGCTCGATTGGACCGTGGGCGGCTATTATTACCGGGCGGACAATAATTTTGCGGGGTCGAACATCCTTTATCCCGGCAAGCCGTTCGAAAACCTCAATGCGCCCGACGATGACGCGGTTTCCACCAACAAGAGCGTGTTTGGTCAGGCGATCCTGCATCCGCTTTCCGGCCTGAACCTGACGGGCGGCATCCGCTATACCGGCGATACCAAGGACTACACCTATCGCCGTTACAACCCGTTCCTGCCCGGTGTGCCCACCTTTACCGCTGCGGGCGTGCTGACCGGGGTGCAGAGCCATTATCAGGCGAACAAGGTCGATTACCGGGTCAATCTGGACTATCGTTGGAATGATCAGTTGATGACCTATGCGCAGGTTTCAACCGGTTTTCGCGGCGGCGGCACCAATCCACGGCCTTTCGTGCCCGAACAGGCGGTGCCTTTCTATCCCGAAACGATCACCGCCTATGAGATTGGTTTTAAGAGCGATCTGTGGGCGCGGCGGGTGCGGGTCAATGGCTCGCTGTTCCTCAATGACTATTCGAACATCATTTTCACCAACACCGCGCCCACGGCCAACAGCGCGCTCAACGCCACGCCCACCAATGTCGGCTCCGCGCGCTACAAGGGTGCCGAACTGGAGATAACGGCGCGGCCCGTGGGGGGGATGCTGATCGACGCCAGCGTCAGCTATCTGCATTTTCAACTGACCTCGATCAGCGCGGCGGGCGTGGTCATTCAGGGCGTGACGCTGGCCAATGCCGCGCCCTTTGCCCCGGCATGGAAGGCGGCACTTGGCGCGCAATATGGGGTGGAAACCAGGATCGGCACTTTCACCCCGCGCGTGGATTACAGCTATCAGTCGTCCTATTTCACCACAATTGCCAATAATCCCGAAGGGCAGGTGGGCGCCTATGGCGTCACCAATGCGCGGTTGACCTTCGATTCCCCGAACAAGGACTGGCGCCTGTCGCTGGCCGTGCGCAACCTGTTCGACACGACCTATTACAACAACAAATTCTTCAATCTGGGCATGACCCTTGCCCAGCCTGCGCCGCCGCGTGAAGTGTCCGTGACGCTGCGTCGCAATTTCTGATCATTCGTTCAAGGACAAATGCCATGGCTTCTTTATCGCGACGTTCGCTTATTGCCCGCTCCACGGCTCTGATCGGGGCGGGTCTGGTGCCCGAACTGGCCAGAGCAGCGACCGGCAAGGGGCAACGCCGGCCCAATATCCTCTTCATTCTGGCTGATGATATGGGTTTTGCGGATCTCAGTTGCTATGGTCGGCGCGATTATGCCACGCCTGCGCTCGATGCTCTGGCGGCCGGGGGACTGCGTTTTACGCAGGCCTATGCCAATTCGGCGGTCTGTTCGGCCACGCGCACGGCACTGATTACCGGGCGGTATCAGAACCGGCTGCCCGTCGGGCTTGAGGAGCCGCTGGGCCAGCGCCCCGTCGGCCTGCCGCCCAGCCACCCCACGCTGCCCTCGCTGCTGCGCAAGGCGGGCTATGGCACGATGCTGATCGGCAAATGGCATCTGGGGGCGCTGCCCGATTATGGGCCGCAACAAAGCGGGTATGATCATTTCTGGGGCTTTCGCGGCGGCGGTCTGGACTATTTCACCCACAAGGCTTTCGGCAAGGCGGACCTGTGGGATGATGCGCGCCAGATCGACCAGCAGGGCTATCTGACCGATCTGCTGGGTGCCAAGGCGCGCGAGGTGATCACGGACTATGCGCGGCAGGACAAACCCTTCTTTATGTCGCTGCATTTCAACGCGCCGCATTGGCCTTGGGAAGGGCCCGAAGATGTGGCCGAAGCGCGCCGTCTGGACGAGAGCGGCAAGCCCATGGCCATGTTCCATTTCGACGGTGGCAGTGCGAAGATCTACGCGCAGATGGTCACGCGGATGGATTACCAGATCGGCCTGATCCTCAAACGCCTTGAAGAACTGGGCATGGCCGAGAACACGATTGTGGTCTTTACCAGCGACAATGGCGGCGAGCGCTTTTCCGACACCGGCCCCTTCACCGGGCGCAAGACCGAACTGCTCGAAGGAGGGCTGCGCGTGCCCGCCATCATCCGCTGGCCCGGCGTGACCAAAGCGGGCAGCGTGAGCGAGCAGACCATCATGACGATGGACTGGTTGCCCACCTTGCTGGCCGCCGCGGAAACCGCGCCCGATCCGGCCTTTCCCTCTGATGGCGAAAACCTGCTGCCCGTTCTGCGCCGCCCGGATCAGGCGCATGAGCGCAGTTTCTCATGGCGCTATCTCAACCTCAATCAGGAGGCCTGTCGCAAAGGCGACTGGAAATATCTGAAAATCCTGAACAACACTTTCCTGTTCAACGTGGTGGATGATCCGCAGGAGCGGGCGAACCTTAAGGAGCGGATGCCGGAAAAATTCCGCGAAATGCAGGCCGAATGGCAGAAGTGGAACGCCCAGATGCTGCCCCTCGATTATGACGCGGGGACCAGCGGTTTTACCGGCGCGCAATTGCCTGATCACTTTGGCATAGAAAAAGCCCAGACGTTTAATCGACCTATGTAACTCTCCCCATCAATGAGATTGCACCTGCGTTTTGTCAGGTGTTTAGTCCCAGCATGTGATGGTGTGGCTTGACGATAAAGGCCTCCGGCTTGGATTTCCAGACCTGCTCGATGGCCTCGTATGGCGTTTTGAAGCGGAGAGCTTTGAGTTGCCTGGCTAAGTTGTAAGCAACCAGCCAGTCCCGGATATGCCTGCGCAGTTCGATGATCGAGGTATAGTGGAAGGATTTGATCGTCGCTTCCTTGATGGTGCGAACCATACGTTCGGCCTGACCGTTGGTCCAGGGGTGGTAGGGTTTGGTGAGTCGATGCTCGATGCCGTTTTCCCGGAATATACGTCCGAAAATATGCGGAAAGGTCAGGCCTGTGCCCCGTTCGGTCTGAGTGAAGTGGATCCCGTTGTCGGTCGGTATGGTGTGAATTCTGTAGGGCAGCGATGCAGGGAGGAGCGCGTCAGATGGGGGATCACGTCCTTCAAGGCGATATAGACATCATCGAGCGGGAGTCGGGCCTGAACCCGCAGAGCCACGATGGCTGCTTCCTCCATGGGCGAGAGGACCGTGCTACCTGGCTCCCTGGGCCCCATCGGCTTGTCCCCGACAGACTGGCGGCTCCGCAATTTCAGGACTGTCTTTTCGTTGATCGCATACTTCTTGGCGAGGCTCGCGACCGCAAGCTTCGGTTAAAAATCCCGCTTGTTAGCGTGTCGTGACTATAGCGTCACCACAGTGGGGAAAGCACGTCGGCATAGCCTTCCGAAAAATGCAGGAGGGTTAAGTCAACCGGTAAAGATCGCTCATGAACTGCCCTCTGGTAAGCCTGAATTATGTCGCTGCCCACCAAACACTCCGTCCTGAGAAAAGACTTGTTAGTTCCTGTCCCGGAAACCACTGTTCAGGCGCGAAAATTTCATGACTACCAATGCGCAGGTGCCTATGCCCGATGCCGCAGCGGTAGTCACCGCAGCGCCAAGCGCCGGATCTCCCAATTGGGCGCTTCCCATCGAGCAAATCGCGCCGATTATCATCTGTGAGGCGCCATAAATGCCCGAACCCGAGGCCATCGCCTGGGGATTGACACTGATGGCCAGGCTAAGCGCAGGCGGGCCGGAAAGGCCCACGCCAAAAAGAAACAGGCACATAGTGGCAACCAGCATCGGAACCGTAAGCTCCCCTTTGATTGTCAGAATCAGCATGACAATAGAACTGGCGCAGACGCAGGCCCCACCCACCATCAGCATATGGTCGGCACGCAGCCGGGGCGCCATGCGGCTTGCCGCGATGCTGCCCAGCCAGATGCCCGCTGTGGCCATCGCCAGCATCGGCCCTATCCGGCCCGCCGTATAGCCAAACTGCCGAACGAGGATAAAAGGCGCGGCCCCGATCAGCGCATACATTGAGGTCGTGAAGCAGCCTCCCGCAATCGAGCAGGCCACGAAATAGGGACATATCATCAATTGCAGATAATGGCGCATGACCGTCCTGCCCGAAACTTCGGCTCTGTCCGCCTCGGGAATCAAGCGCAAGGTGGCAATCAGGTTCACGCAGCCAAACAGCGCCAACAGGGCAAAAATCATACGCCAGCCCCAAAATGCCGCAATCGTTCCTCCCAGCAGCGGCGAGAGCGCAGGCCCCAGGGTGATCAGCAGGTTCATCATTGCCTGCCGCCTTGTGGCTTCGCGCGCGCCGCAACCGCGTCGGGCAATGGTGCGTGCCAGCACCAGTCCCACGCCCCCGCCCAACGATTGCACCAGCCGTATGACCACCAGCGTACGCGCCTGGGTTGCCATGCCCGCCGCTATGCTGGCGATGATATAGAGGCACAGGCCCGCAATCAGAATTCGCCGCAGCCCGATCCAGTCAGCCAGCGGTCCAAAGACCAACTGGCCGAAGGCAAGGCCGCCGATATAGATGCTGATCGTCCATTGCATTTCACGCGCGTCCACCCCCAGCGACTTGGCCGCAAAGGGCAGGGCGGGGATGAAAATATGCGCTGTCATCACCGCGCCCAGCGCGATCAGGCCGAGCAGCCAAAGGGGGGCAGGCCTTTGCTGGTCCATTGGGGTGGCCTTTTTAAAATAGCGCGGCCCCGCGTGCAGCGCACGCGAGGCCGCATATGGTCGGGAATGGGCGGGCTCAGGCGGGGATGCGGCGATCCTGCTCTGCTTCCTGCAGGCTGCTCAACAGCCGTCGGGTCTGGTTCACCGCACCATCGCTGGCAATCCCGACAAATGGGCGTTCGGGCTCGTCGTCGATGCGCAATTGCTGAGCCTCCAGCGTTACTTCATCCTCGGTGATCGTGTCGAAGAACTGGTCGAACAACACCTCCGGCACCCCGCTTTCTCGCGAGGCGGTGGTGCAGATGGTCCACAGATAATGGCTGGTGGTTTCGGTTTCGGGGGTGATGAAATGGTTGTTGGCCAGCATGAAACCATTGTCGCGGCGGCCTTCATAGGCGCCTGTGCCCACATCGCAGCCCCCGGCGTTTACCCGGCAATTCATCCCGCGCGCCGGTTCAAAGCGCACCTCTTGCCAGCGGTCGACCCGGCCCTTGAAGCCGCCTGCATCGACATAGGATTTGGGCGGCACCGAATTGGGCATCTGGCGCAGCAAGGTCACCTTGCGCCCGTCGAACTCCACCTTGGTATCGGCCCCGTAGTGCTGCTCCGGATTGCCGCCGATGGTGCGCGCGTGGATATAGGGCACATGGGTCAGGTCCATGATGTTGTCGATGATGAGCTGCCAATTGGCCTTCACATGGAAGTTGTAGGGCCGCCAGCTCCAGCGCGGGTCATTGTGTTCGGGGGAATCGATGATCGTTGAGGGATCGGCCAGCGCCGCCTCGCCCATCCAGATCCAGATCAGGTGATCCTTTTCCACCACCGGATAGTGGCGGACATTGGCGGCGGCCGGGATGCGCTGTTGATTCGGGATGCGGGTGCAGGTGCCGCGCCCGTCAAATTCGACCCCGTGATAGCAACAGCGGATGATATTGCCTTCGACATGCCCGCTGCTCAGCGGCATGGCGCGGTGGCTGCATCGGTCCTCCAGCGCGGCGATCTGGCCGTCTTCGGTGCGGAACAAGACGACCGCCTCATTCAGGAAGCGGCGGCCCAGCGTCTTGCCCGGCGCGATTTCCTCGGCAAAGGCGGCGACATACCATGTGTTGCGAATGAACATGACAATCTCCCGAATGTTTGCGGCGCCAAGGATCAAGGCGCTCTTTGTGTTGGGTGCAAGATTATGGGCGGCGGCGGGGGCAGGCCAATCGCAATCTTATAAAGCCATAATAAAAACGGGATGACTGTACCCCGCCTGATGAATGGGTCAGCGCAGGTAAAGCCCGCCGTTCATATCCAGCGTGGCGCCCACGAAAAAACCGCCCCGGTCCGAGGCCAACAGGGCCGCCGCCGCCGCGATTTCGCCCACCTGCATGAAACGGCCAATCGGCACTTCGCCCTCGACGCGGGCGATCTGCTCCTCGCTCAACCGCCCCTTGGCGGTGTCGATGGGGCCGGGGGCAATGGCGTTGACGGTCACGCCGGTCCCGGCCAGTTCGCGCGCGAAATATTTGGTCAGCATGATGGCGCCCGCCTTGGACGCGGCATAATGAGGCGAGGCGACCGTACCGCCGTTCTGCCCGGCCAGCGAGGTGATGTTGACGATGCGGCCATAGCCGTGTTCGCGCATGTGCCGGGAAAAGATCTGACAGCTCAGGAATACGCTGCGCATGTTGATCTGGACGATTTCGTCGAATTCTTCGGGGGTGATGTCCTGCGTCGGGGTGCGTTTGGCATAGCCGGCATTGTTGACGACAATATCCACCCGGCCCCATGCGGCCGCCATCCGGTCGCGCGCGGCGATGAAATCATCCTTGGCGCGCACATCCAGTGTGATCGCCATCGCGGTGGCCCCGGTGGGGTCGAGCGAATCGGCCACCGCCTGCGCGGTAACTGGATCGACATCGCTGACGGCCACTTTACCGCCGCCTGCATGGATCTCGCGGGCGATGGCCTCGCCCACGCCCCGGCCGCCTCCGGTCACAAGGGCGCTGCGCCCTTCAAAGGAAAAGCTGCCATTGGCGGGCAGGGTGAATGTGTCGGACATGGGGAAGCTTTCATACTGGCGGGAGGGGCGCGCGCCCCTCCCGGTGTTCAGGCGATCAGGGGTGCAGCGAGAAGGTCAGGCCAAATGTGCGCGGCTGATTGGTAAAGATCTTCCAATAGGTTGCGCCCCGACCCGGCACCGCCAAGAAGGAGGTGATGTCATCGGCATTGACGATCTGGTAGTTGTTGGTCAGATTCTTGACCCAGGCATTGATCTGCCAACGCTTGCTGGGTGCTTCAAAGGTCAGGCGGGCGTTGAGCGTCTTGCCCTCGGTTTTGTCATAGAGGTTGGGATAGAGGCGCAGCGTGTTGGCGTCATCGGTGGAAATGCGGGCCGAATAGCTGAAATCGGCCTGCGGGGTCAGCGTGGCGCCGCTGGGCAGAGCCAAGGCATAGCTGGCGCCGATGGTAAAGGCATCACGCGGCGCGAATTTGGCCGGATTGCCCGAATAATCGACATTGACCAGCGGATCGCGCAGCGAGGTATATCGCCCCGCCAGATGGGTGTAATTCGCGCTGAACCGCAAGGCGGGGGTGGGGCGAAACACGCTTTCCATTTCCAGCCCGCGCATCTGCAACGTGCCGTTATAGGTATGGGCAATGCCCCCCGCGCCCGAGAAGTTCTGGAGATTGTTGGTCTTCTGGTCAAAAATCGAGACGTTGAAATCCAGCTTGTTGTCGATCAGCCGGGTCTTGGCCCCGATTTCGATATTGCGCGCCTTTTCCGGTTCCAGCGGGATGGTGGGGTTGCGATAGGCATTGTCGACGAAACCGCCCGATTTGAACCCGCGCGCAAACGTGGCGTACAGGTTCACCTTGCGCACCGGCTCATATTTCACGGTAAAGCGCGGGGTGAAGGCGTCCCATGTCTTGCCGCCCGCCGCATTGACCTCACCGGGGAAGCCGAAGGCGGCAATCGCGCCGGGGTCGCTGTTGCTGTAGGCGTGATAGGTGATGTTCTTACGGTCACTGGTAAAGCGCCCGCCCGCCACCAAGGCCAGCTTTTCGGTGACCTTAAAGGTCGCCTCGCCAAACACCGCGATTGAGCGGACATCGCCGTTTTGCACGCGCACAATATTGGTGATGCCCGGATTGGGGCGAATCGCGCCGCCTGTGGCCGAACCGGGCAGGGGGCTGTAATTGAACGTGTTCGTGGTCGAAACATCGGCCGACAGGAAATAGGCACCCACCACATAGGACAGCCGGTTGGGCGCCGAGGCAAAGCGCAATTCCTGGGTAAAGCTGCGATTGCGCACGTCCTGACGGCGGTCGAACACCGGGGTCACGGTGCCGGTGGGCACGTCATCGTTGATCGCATGGCTGTCATTCATGCGATAGCCGGTGATCGCCGTCAGCGTGCCGCCCAGCAGGTCGAGATCGCCGCGCAGATAGCCGCCGCGCAGGCGCTGGGTATAGGGCGAACGGGCGTAATCATTGTTGGTCCAGCGGGCATCGGTGAAATTGCCGAAAGTGGCCGGGATCGTCTGATTGCCGCCGATGCCCAGCTGGATCGCGCCGCCATTGCCGCTGGTATAGGAATAATCGCCCGCCAGAATGATCTTGAGCCGGTCACTGGGCTTGAACAGCAATTTGCCGCGCATCGCATAGCCATCGGTTTGGCCATAATGGCCGCTCTGGTTGGGGGTGTTGATCAGCCCGTCGGAATGTTCGGTGCTGAAAGAAATGCGCGCGGCCAGCTTGTCATCGACCAGTGTGGTGTTGAGCATCCCTTCGGTACGCAGATAGCCGCCATTGCCGGCGGTCACCTCGCCGAAATAGTCGTCCTTCATCACCGGATTGTTGGTGACGACCGAGATCGCCCCGCCTACCACATTGCGCCCGAACAGCGTACCTTGCGGCCCGCGCAGCACTTCGACGCGTTGGATGTCATAGAAATTGGCGTTCAGGTCATTGTTGAACACATAATAGACGTCATCCATGAAATAGGCGACGGGCGTATCCAGCGTGGCGGTGCGGAAGGTGGAAACATTGCCGCGGATCGCCACGATGGAAAGCGATTTGTCGGCCGTGTTGATGGTGATGCCGGGGATCTGTTGCACGAGGGCGGCGGGGCTGAACACCTGCTGGGTGCGCAGTTGCTCGCCGCCAAAGGCCGCCATCGAAAAGGGTACTTCGCGCACGGTGGTTTCGCGGCGCTGGGCCGTGACAATGATATCCTCGCTGGCCGGCGCGGTGGCCGGGGGTGTTGCTTGCTGGGCCATGGCCAATGCCGGCAATGATGCCGCGCAAAGCGCAAAAGTGGCTGATATATAACCGGATTTGTACAGCATCCGAATGGTTCTCCCCATATATCGGGCGGCTTCAAGACCGCCTCGTCACCCACAAAAGCAGCAAAGCGTGAATGGTCGCAAGTGGATCGTCCCGTTTTTTGAATGGTAAGACCTTATTCCGATTGGGGCGTCCAAGCCTGTGCATCTAACAAGGGCGACACAAGTTCACGGCAGGGCAGGCCGCCGCTCCACAGAAGGGATGCGCAAGGCCCGACCGCCACCAACAGAGGAAGAGCCTGACAATGCAGTCCAATGACAGTATCGATCTGACGCGGGTGGGACCGGGCACGGTGATGGGCGCGTTCATGCGCCAATACTGGATGCCCGCCTGCCTTTCCTCCGAGGTGACGGCCGATGGCGACCCGGTGCGTCTGATGATCCTGTGCGAAAAACTGATCGCCTTTCGCGACAGTTCGGGCCGGGTGGGGATCATGGATCACCGCTGTCCGCACCGCTGCGCCTCGCTGTTCATCGGCCGCAATGAGGAAAACGGCATCCGCTGCGTCTATCACGGCTGGAAATTCGATGTGGACGGCAAATGCGTCGATATGCCCTCGGTGCCCGCACGGATGGATTTCAAGGAAAAGGTCCATGCCAAGGCGTACAAGACCCATGAAGCCAACGGGCTGATCTGGGTCTATATGGGCGAAAATCAGGCCAGCCCGCCACCCCTGCCCGAAATCGAGGCGACGATGCACCCCGATGCCGAGATCTGGTGCCTGCAGCGCGACTGCAACTGGCTTCAGGCGCTGGAAGGCGACATTGACACCAGCCATGTCGGTTTTCTGCATGTCGGCTCGATCAGCGCGGACGATCTGGACGAGGATCACCCGATGCGCCCGACCGTGCTGAACCGCGCGCCCGAATATGAGGTGGCGCAGGCCGACTGGGGCGTGATGTATGGCGGCTATCGCCCCAATGACGATGGGCAGATGTCGTGGCGCGTGGCCCATTACATGTTCCCCTTCTGGACCCAGACCCCCAACAACCGTTTTGCCACCCGCGCCATCGCCCGCGCATGGGTGCCGATGGATGATGAGCATTCGATGCTGTTTGATATCACCTGCGGAGTGGATGCGGGCAATCCGGCCTATACCTCGACGCTGAAGGACGGCACGCCGCTGTTCGACAAGATCAGCTATGCCCCCAACACCACCGACTGGTACGGCCGCTGGCGCTCGACCGACAGTGAGGCCAATGACTGGGCCATCGACCGCGACAGCCAGCGCAACGGCACCCAGTTCACCGGCATCCCCAACATCACCATGCAGGATCAGGCCGTGACCGAAAGCATGGGGCCGATCACCGATCACAGCTTTGAAAATCTGGCCCCCACCGACCAGATGATCGCCCGCGTGCGCCGCCGCGTACTGCTGGCCGCCCGCGCGCTGGCCACCAAGGGCACCGTGCCGCCGGGGGTGGAGGATCCCTCGGTCTTTTATCGCGCCCGTGCCGGATCCTTCCTGCACAATCCGCAGGATACTCTGCAGCAGGCCTATGAGGTCGCCTTGACCAAGGCGGTGCGCTGGCCCGAAAGGACCGAAGCGGCGGAATAAGCCATCGCAGGCCGGCGCGATCCATACGCCGGCCTGCCCAACAAACGGGTAATCAGGTGACGACACGCATACTGGCAAGGAAAGGCCGCCGATCCATGACGGTCCTAACCTGTCACGATAGGCATCGCGCCAAAGGGAGAGTGTGATGCAGGCACGTATTCGGGCCATCCGTTGGGAGGCCGAAGGCATTTTGTCCTTTATTCTGGAGCCGGTCGGCGGCGGGCTGATGCCTTCTTTCGATCCGGGGGCGCATATTGATGTGCAACTGGCGCCGGGGCTGACGCGCAGCTATTCGCTGGCCAATGATCCGGCGAACCGCACGCATTACGAAATCGGGGTGCATCTCTCGCCGGAAAGCCGGGGCGGATCGCGCCACATCCATGAACGCTGGCGCGCGGGCGATATTGTCGAGATTTCCGAGCCGAAGAACAATTTCCCGCTGGTCGAGGATGCCGTTCATACGGTGCTGATCGCCGGGGGCATCGGCATTACGCCGATGCTGCCGATGATCGCGCGGCTCAATCGGCTGGGGCGCAGTTGGGAACTGCATTATGTTGCCGCTACGCCCAGCCGCGCGGCCTATGTCGACCATGTTGCCGAATATGATGGCGTCACCGTCGTCTTTGACGGGGTGCCGGGCGGACAAAGGCTGGATTTGCAGGCGATCAGCGCGAACGCCCCGGTCGATGCCCATCTCTATTGCTGCGGCCCTACCGGGATGCTCGACGCCTTTGTGGCAATCAACAGCGACCGGCCGCAGGGCCATGTCCATATCGAATATTTCAGCGCCGAAACCGTGGTGGCCACCGAAGGCGGCTATACGCTCGAACTGGCCCGCAGCGGCAAGACCATTGCCGTGGAGGAAGGCGAGACGATGCTCGACGCGCTGCTGACGGCGGGGATCGACATTGGCTTTGCCTGCGGTGAGGGCGTTTGCGGCACTTGCGAGGTGAAGGTGCT
Organism: Novosphingobium sp. KACC 22771; assembly: GCF_028736195.1. Lineage (GTDB taxonomy): Bacteria > Pseudomonadota > Alphaproteobacteria > Sphingomonadales > Sphingomonadaceae > Novosphingobium. The sequence goes on from NZ_CP117882.1 coordinate 238,551, forward strand.
TGAAGGCCTGCCCGACCACCGCGACCATTTCCTGACCGATGCCGACAAGGCCGCGAACCGTTCGATCATGGTCTGCTGTTCGGGTTCGAAATCGTCCCGGCTGGTGCTGGACATCTGAGAGAGGCGCGGCCTTGCTTCGCCTGAAGGCGGGGCCGTGCAGGTTTGACGGATAAGCGGCGAAACAATCGCCGCACCGTGCGAGGAGAAGATCTTGGCCCTTGGTGCAACAGAAATGCCCTGCCGTCCGGCGCGTGGGGTCCGGCTTTATCGGCTGGGCGTGGTGATGCTGATTGCCCTGACGGTCGTGCTGGACGGGCTGGACAATCAGATGCTCGGTCTGGCCGCTCCGGCTCTGCTGCATGAATGGGGGCTGAAACGCAGCGTTCTGGGCGGCATTTTTGCGCTGGGTTTCGTGGGCATGGCTTTGGGCACATTGCTGGCGGGCCAGATCGGCGATCAGTATGGGCGCCGCGTGGCACTGTTGCTGGGGGTGGCGCTGTTCGGCGCGGCGACGCTGGCGACCGGCTATGCCGGGGCGGTCTGGCATCTGGCGCTGCTCAAGGCTGTGGCCGGGGTCGGGCTGGGCGGTGTGCCCGGCACGGCGGCGGCGATGATCGCCGAATTCACCACGGCCCGCTGGCGCAGTCTGGCGGTTACATTCGGCGTGGTCTGCGTGTCGATCGGCGGCATTCTGGGCGGCGGCATGGCAGCAACGCTCCTGCCCTTGCTGGGCTGGCGCTGGCTGTTTTGGGCCAGCGGGGCGCTGACCATGGTGGTTGCCCTGATCCTGCTGCGCTGTCTGCCGGAATCGCCGGGCTTTATGGCGCGTGATGCAACCCGGCGGGATGAACTGGCCCGGCTGCTGCGGCGGCTGGGGGAAGCCTCCGCTGCTGCGCCGCCCCGTGCCGTTGTGGCCCTCCCCCCAATGGGAGAATTGATGAAGGGCGATCTGGCGCGCAGCACGATGGGGCTTTCCGCCGCGATGCTCTCGGGCATGTTTCTGATCTATCTGATGTTCAACTGGGCACCCATGCTGCTCTCGGCGCAGGGCTTCTCGTTGCGGGAAACCAGTCTGGGTCTGACATGGTTCAACATGGGCGGCACGCTGGGGGCGATGCTGGCGGCTCTGGCGATCATGCGGGTGGGGTCGCGGCTGACGCTGCCGCTTATGGCTGGACTTGGGGCTTTGGTCTGCGCCTTGCTGGCCTCTCTGCCAACGCTGTTGGCCGGACATGGGGCGGGCGTGATGGTCGGGCTGGCCCTGCTGGGCCTGACGGCCAGCGCGGCGCAATCGGCCATGTTCGCGCTGGGCGCGCATGCCTTTCCTTTGCCACTACGGGCGCGAGGCATGGGGCTGATGGGGGCGGCCGGGCGCATCGGCGCGCTGGCCAGCGCCTTTGCCGGATCGTGGCTGGTGGTGGGCTGGTCAGGCTTTTTCGCCACGCTGGGCGCGCTGATGGTGGTCAATATGGCAAGTTTTCTGGCCGTTCGCGGCCATATCCCCCCGCTGGGCCGGGGCAGAACCGAGGATCTTCAAGGGTGAGCGACACATTCGATTATATCGTCATCGGTTCGGGATCGGCGGGCAGTCTGCTGGCCAATCGCCTGTCGGCCGATCCAGCCAACCGGGTCGCGTTGATCGAGGCGGGGCCGTCCGACCGCCAGTGGCCGGTCAATATCAAAACGATCATGCCGGTGGGCAATATCTTCCTGATCCCGCATGAACGCTATAACTGGAAGCACAGCCTGTCGGGCAATGAGGCGATCGGCGGGCGCAGCATCGGCTTTCCCCGCGGCAAATTGCTGGGCGGTTGCAGCGCGATCAACGGCGGCGTCTATATCAGGGGCCAGCGCGAGGATTATGACGGCTGGGAGCGTGCGGGCAACGAAGGCTGGTCGTATCAGGATGTCCTTCCCGCGTTCATGGCGGTGGAAAATTACGCCGGGGCAGATAAACCATGGCATGGCAAGGGCGGCGAACTCGATGTTCAGCGTCCCGCCTCGCTCAACCCCATTACCCATGCGATCATCGCGGCGGCGGGGCAGGCGGGCCACGCCCGCAACGAGGATTTCGCGGGCGAGAAGCAGACCGGTTTCGGCCCCTATGACCTCAACCAGCGGCGCGGCACCCGCCTGTCGAGCGCGCGGGCCTTTCTGCATCCGGTGCTGGGTCGGCGCAATCTGACCGTGCTGTCCGACACTCTGGCGCGGCGTATCCTGATTGACCGGGGCCGCGCCTATGGCGTGGAGATCGAGCAGGCCGGACAAAGGCGCGTGCTTTCCGCCCGGCGCGAGGTGGTCCTGTGCGGCGGGGCGATCAATTCGCCGCAATTGCTGATGCTTTCGGGGATCGGCCCTGCGGCGCATCTGCGCGACAAGGGCATCGATGTGCTGTGCGATCTGCCCGGTGTGGGCGCGCATTTGCAGGATCATCCCACGGTCCACCTGTCGATGGAAAACCCCAGCGCGGAATCCTATGCGCTTTCGCCGCGCACTTATGGCCGCGCTTTGCTCAGTCCTTTGCGCTATCTGCTGCGGCGCGAGGGCATGTTGGCCAGCAATGTGGCCGAATGCGGCGGTTTCCTGTGCACCGACGGCAGCGGGCGGCCCGATATTCAGATCACCTTTCTGGTTGGGCTGAAGGCCAATGCGCGCGTCATTCCTTCCGAGCATGGCTATATGGCGCTGGTCCAGTTGCTCCGCCCGAAAAGTCAGGGATCGGTGCGTCTTGCCAGCAACCGGGCGGAGGACAAGGCGGTCATTGACCCCAATTTCTTTGCCGATCCCTATGACATGCGCACGTTGATCGCCGGTTTCCGCGAGGCGCGCCGCATTTTTGCCCAGCCGGCTCTGGCGCCGATGACCGGGGCAGAGATCGAGCCGGGCGCCCATGTGCAGAGCGACGCACAGATCGACCAGGCCCTGCGCCAGATCGTCAACACCGCCTATCACCCCACCGGCACCTGCAAGATGGGGCCGGACAGCGATCCGATGGCGGTCGTCGATGGGCGGCTGCGCGTGCGGGGCGTGTCGGGTCTGCGCGTGGTTGATGCATCGGTAATGCCCGAAATCATCAGCGGCAACACCAGCGCCCCCACGATGATGATTGCCCAGCGCGCCGCCGCTTTCATTCTGGAAGACGCCGCAAGTTCGAACATCGCGGCCTGAGGCCGCCGGACAGATTTGGAGAGATTCCCCATGGAAATGACCCTGATGCGCAAGCCTCCCGCCATGCTCGACCGGATCGAGCAGGACATGCTGATCGGCGGCGCGCGCGTGCCTGCCCTGTCGGGCCAGCGATTTGAAACGCGCAATCCGGCCACCGGCGATCTGCTGGCCCGCGTGGCGCAGGGCGGAGCGGAGGATGTTGATCGCGCCGTAAAGGCGGCCCGCGCCGCCTTTGAAGGCCCATGGCGTCGGATGAAGCCGGCCGAGCGCCAGCGCATCATGCTGCGTCTGGCCGATTTGGTCGAGGAGCATTTTGAGGAACTGGCGATGCTCGACACGCTCGATCTGGGCGCGCCGGTGTCGCGCACGATTTTGGGCAAGGGGCGTGCGGGCGCGCTGCTGCGCTATTACGCGGGGCAGGCAACCTTGATCGCGGGCGACACTTTGCCCAATTCGGCGCCGGGCGATGTGCTCTCGCATACGCTCAAAGAACCGATCGGCGTGGTGGCGGCCATCAACCCGTGGAACGGCCCCATCGGCATGTCGGTGTGGAAGGCGGCGCCGGTGTTGGCCAGCGGTTGCACCATGGTGATGAAACCGGCTGAACAGACCCCGCTCTCGGCGCTGCGCTTTGGTGAATTGTGCCTTGAGGCCGGGGTGCCCGAAGGCGTCATCAATGTGTTGACCGGGCTTGGCGATGCGGGGGCGGCGCTGTCCTCGCATCCCGGCATCGACAAGATTGCCTTTACCGGATCGACCGGCGTGGGCGAAAAAATCCTGCATGCCGCCGCCTCGACCATGAAGCGGGTGAGCGTGGAACTAGGCGGAAAATCGCCCAATATTGTCTTTGCCGACGCTGATCTGGACAAGGCGGTGCCTGCCGCCGCCATGGCCGTTTTTGCCAATGCGGGGCAGATTTGCAGCGCGGGTACGCGCCTGTTTGTCCAGCGTTCGATCCATGATGAATTCATGGCCCGACTGGCCGATTACACTCGGACCATTCGCGTGGGCGATCCGCTGGACCCGGAAACGCAGATCGGGCCAGTGGTGTCCGCGCCTCAGATGGAGCGTATCCTGAGCTTTATCGAAGGGGCAGGGCAGGAGGGCGCCCGCACGCTGGTGGGCGGGGCGCGCATGGGCGGCGATGGTCTGGACAAGGGGTTCTTTGTTGAACCCACAATCTTTACCGGCGTGGCCGACGATATGACCATCGCGCGTGAGGAAGTGTTCGGCCCGGTCCTATGCGCCTTTGCCTTTGATACGATTGACGAAGTGCTGGCCCGCGCCAATGCCACGCCCTTTGGTCTGGGCAGCGGGGTGTGGACGCGCGACCTGTCTACCGCGCATCGCATGGCGCGGGGCATTCAGGCCGGGTCGGTCTGGGTCAATTGCTATCAGATGCTCGATCCGGGCGTGCCTTTCGGCGGTTACAAGCTGAGCGGGTTTGGCCGCGAATCCGGGCCGCATCACATTGAGGATTATCTGGAAACCAAAGCTGTGTGGATCAATCTGGACTGAAGCGCGATTATACCCAGCCCGTGCCGCGTTGCTCGGGCTGGGCCGTGCTTGAGCGCATGACGGTGGCCACCTGTTCAAGGCATTCGAGAAAGTGATGCTGGGTGGCGGTCGGACGCCAACTGCGCCGCGTGGTGATGCCCATCACGCGGCGGCTGTGTTCGAGCGGCGCGCCGATCTGTGTAAGCAGCCCGCTGCGGATTTGCAGCGCGACCTGATCGGGCGAGAGCAGGGTGAGAAAATCGCCCTCGGTCAACAGGCGGCCGATAATCATCACCGATCCGCATTCGACCGGTGTAGGGGGCAGGGGCGCGCCATCGAACAGGCGTTGCCATTGTTCGCGCAGCGGCGAATTGGCGGGCGGCACGATCCAGCGATAGGAACCCAGTTGCTCCAGCGTCGGTTCGGCCACCCCGGCCAGCGGGTGCCGGCTGCCTGCCGCGATCACCAGCCGGTCCTCATAAAGCGGCATTTGATAAAGATCGGCGATCTCAAAGGGGCGCAGCGCGCCCACGATCATGTCGATCTCGCCATCGCGCAGTGGTTCAACCAGTTCGCGCCAGCTTCCTTCCAGCACCTTGAAGGCGGCATGGGGATGACTGTTGGCCATGCGCGCCATGGCCGTGGGCACCAGATAGGGGCGTGAGAGCGGAAGCGCGCCAAAAGCAATCTGCTCGCCCCCGCTGTCAAAGCCCAGATCGGCCACCGCCGCGATGATCTCCGCCACTGCCAGACGCGCCCCGCGTGCAAGGCGTTTGCCCGATGGATTGAGCCAGACCGCCCGTCCGCGCCGCTCGACCAATTGGCCGCCGATCATATGCTCCAGATCGCCCACGGCGCGGTGGACCGCCGTTTGCGACATGCCGCTGCTTTGCGCCGCGGCGGCAAAACCGCCCGCCTCGACCAGTGCAAGAAAGGCTCGAAGCTGGGTCATCGTCATCAGCCGTTCGGGATATTGGAAAACCGCCGAAAGGCCCTTGGTGGCATGGGAAAGATGATCGAGCGCGGCGCGGGTGCGTTCGATCACAATGGCGCCCATGGGCGTTGGCACCATGCCGCCTGATCGGCGCTCGAACATCGTATAGCCGAATTGACGCTCCAGCTTGGCTAGCCCTTGGGTGAGCGCGGGTTGCGAGAGGCTGACGCTGTCGGCGGCGGCGGTGATGCTGCCCTTTTCGGCAATGTAGAGCAGGGCGCGCAAATGCCGCAGGTTCAGGTCGAAAGGATCGGCTGCCATGAGGGCGATTGTAGGGGAAGGATGGCCGCGCGCCAATCGTGAAATTCAAATGGACTGACCTTTTATTAAATGGTACGACCATTTGTGATTTGGCGCCGATGTGCCCAAACCCTTTCCACAAGGAGGATGCAGATGGACTTTGAATTGCCCGAGGAAATCGCTGAATTTCGTGATGTTACGCGCCAGATCGTCAATGGTCTGCTGGTCCATGAACGCGCTTTTCACGAAACCGGCAAGGTCGATCCGATCGTGCGCAAGACGCTGGTCGAAAACGGCTATTTCGGCATGGCGCTGCCTGAGGAACATGGCGGCCTTGGACTGGGCGCGCTGGCGCAAGCAGTGGTGCAGATCGAGCTGGCGCGTTTGCCCCCCCAGTTCTGGACCGAATTGCGCCCGCTGATGGGGCCGGGCGCCAAGAACATTATCCAGCATGGCAGCGAGGAGCAGAAAGCCCGCCTGTTGCCCGGCATGGCCACCGGCGAGATCGGCATCGCCTTTGCCCTGACCGAGCCCAATTCCGGCTCCGACCCCGGTTCGATGCGCACGACCGCTGTGCGTAACGCCGATGGCTGGCGGATCAATGGCAGCAAGACCTATATCTCGAACGGCAAGAACGCCAATTACGTGATCGTCTATGCCTATACTGATAAGTCCAAAGGGCCGCGCGGCGGCATCACCGCCTTTCTGATGCCCAAGGACACGCCCGGTTTCGCGGTGACCGGCACGATCGAATTGATGGGAACTGCTTCGCCCGGCGTCTATGAACTGGCCTTTGACGATTGCCAATTGCCCGCCGATGCGGTGATTGGCGAGGAGGGGCGCGGCTTCCATTATGCGCTCGAAGGGTTGAACGAAGGGCGGATGAATGTAGCCGCCACCGCTGTGGGAATGGGCGAATACGCGCTGGAGCTGGCGATGGCCGAAGCCAAGGTTCGCCCTGCGTTTGGCGGCGTGATTTCCGATTTTCAGGCGATCCGTCATTATATCGCCAACATGGCCACCGACATGCGGGCAGCGCGCCTGCTGCTGCTGGATGCGGCATGGCGCTATGATCAGGGTGAGAAGAAGCGCGAACTGGCCTCAATGGCCAAATTGTTCGCCACCGAGGCGGGCAGCCGCACTGTGGATACCGCGCTCCAGATCTTTGGCGGCTCGGGCTATTGCAAGGGCTTTGCCATCGAGCGGCTCTATCGCGACATCCGCATCACGCGGATCTATGAAGGTTCCTCGGAAATCCAGCGCAACACGATTGCGCGCGAATTGCTGCGTTGACCGGCAAGTGGCGGGGTGCGTGATGCGCCCCGCCACAATGATCAGATCAGATCGCCCGCCGCGCGCAAGGCGGCCAGATCGCCTTCTGACAAGCCCAGTTCCGCCGTCAGGATCGCTTCCCCATCCGCGCCCAGCGCCGAGACATGATTGCGGGCATGACAGCGCGAATTGCTCATGCGAAATGGCGGATTGGTGACGAGGTAAGGCCCCGCCCCATCGTCGATCCGGGTAAAGGCGCCTCTTGCTGCCAGTTGCGGATCGTCCAGCACTTCCTCTACCCCGCGATAGAGCGCGCAAGGCACGCCATGGCTCGCCAGAATGGCCTCGGCCTGCGCTCCGGTCTGTAGGCAGGTCCATTCCTCGACCAGGGAGAGCAGCTTGGCCCAATTGGCATTACGGTCTGCGTTGGTGAGGAAGCGCGGGTCCTGCTGCCATTCGGGATGGCCCACGGCCTGCGTCAGCTGCTCGAAATTGCGCGGGCTGGTGGGCGCGACCATGATGAAACCATCCAGCGTGCGCAGCGGGGTGTAGAGCGGGCGGCGCGCGTCGCCGGGAAATTGCGCGGCCTGAGTCTCATAAACCAGCATGCCCACCATGGCCTCCAGCATCGAAACGTCGATATTCTGGCCCACACCGGTCTTTTCGCGCTGATAGAGCGCGGCCTGTATCGCGCCAAAGGCATGGGTGCCGCCCAGCACATCGGCAATGAAAACGCCGCTTGTCGCGGGACGCTGCGCATCGTCCTGATAGTTGAGATTCACTATATCAAACCCGCTGGCCGCATGGATGACCGGGGCATAGGCGGGATGGTGCGCCTTGGGTCCGTGTTGGCCATAACCGGATATCGAGCAATAGATCAGGCGGGGATTGATGGCCGACAATGTGGCAAAATCCAGCCCGAAGCGCTCCATAACACCGGGGCGGAAATTTTCGATCACGATATCGAAACCGGGCACCATCTGCTGGATCAGATCGCGGATGGCGGGAGCCTTGAGATTGCAGGCCAGCGATTGCTTGCCTGCGTTGAGGTGCCCGAAATAGGCGCTGCGGCCATCGCGCTGGGGGGGGCGGGCGCGTACCTGATCGCCTTCAAGCGATTCGATCTTGACCACCTGCGCGCCCAGATCAGCCAGCATGCGCGAGGCAAAGGGACCGGCCATGACGCTGGTGAAATCCAGCACGCGAACGCCCGCAAGCGCGTCGCGGGCGGGGCCGGGATAGGGGTTGGACATGAGCTCTCCCTCAAATAGTATAATGGTCCTACCTATTGCATGAGGGCGCAGGCGGGTCAATCGCGCATCATATGCGGCGATAATTGATGGGGCGAAAAGACGCTTAGCCTGCGGCTGCGCGCGCCTTCATATTTTTGCGAACATGGCGATGGATGCGTTCGAGATGCTTGCGCATTTCCAGCGCGGCGGCCTCGGCATCGCGTTTGCGCAAGTGGCGGATCAGGCGCATCCGGGAATCAATCAGTGTTTCCTGCAAGGTTTGATAATCGGGGCCTTGGACGAACTCATGCAGGATCGAGGAAAGCGAATTGACGAAAATGCCGTAAATCCGGTTCTTTGTGGCCCGAGCCAGCACTTCATACCATTGCGCGGCGCATTCATAGCGCGCCTCAACGCTGCTTTCCTGCTTGGTGCGCTCGGCAATCGCCTCCAATTCAGCCAGATCCGCCTCGGTCGCTCTTTCGCAGGCGAGGCGCACGATGATATCCAGCGTGGCAAGACGCGCTTCGGTCAGTTCCTCAAGCGAGACATTGCCCAGATGCACATAGTCCTGCATCGCCTGAATGATGCGGTCCGGTTCGGCCGCCTGAATGAAGGAGCCGCCCTTCACGCCCTTGGTGTTGCGGATGATCCCGGCCATTTCCAGGCTGCGCAACGCCTCGCGCAGCGCGCTGCGGCTCACCTGAAACTCCAACGCCAGTTCACGTTCAGCGGGCAATTTATCACCCGTTTTCAATGACCCATTGGCCAGTCGTGCCCTGATCTGTTCGCAGATCACTTCAAAGGTGCGCTGGGTCTTGATGGGGGCGAAATTAGGGCGGGCGGCGGGCGCAAGTGGCATGGCGATATACTCTGTAAGGAAACGCCTGCCGGTATAACGTCTGCGCAAAAAGGAGCAATGGCCAGACCGTAGCGCCTTGACAGAGATGCTCAATGTCATAATGGTACGACCATTAAACAAGGATGCTGCATATGAAGATATTCGTACCGATCAAGCGCGTGCTTGATTACAACGTGAAGCCTCGTGTGAAGGCGGATGGTTCGGGTGTTGACCTGAGCAATGTGAAGATGAGCATGAACCCGTTTGACGAGATCGCGGTGGAGGAGGCGGTTCGCTTGAAGGAGCGGGGCGTGGCCACCGAGGTTGTGGTGGTGTCGGTTGGTCCGGCGAAGGCTCAGGAGACGCTGCGTTCGGCCCTCGCCATGGGGGCGGACCGGGCGATTCTGGTGAGCACGGAAGAGACCGTCGAGCCGTTGGCGGTGGCGAAGATTTTGGCCGCGATCATGGCCGAGGAGGCCCCGCAACTGGTGGTGCTGGGCAAGCAGGCGATTGACGATGACAGCAATCAGGTGGGGCAGATGCTGGCTGCCTTGACGGGGCGGCCGCAGGGGACGTTTGCCAGTAAGGTCGAGGTCGAGGGCGATGCCGTGCTGGTGACGCGCGAGGTCGATGGCGGGCTGGAGACGGTCAAGCTCACGCTGCCCGCGATTGTGACGACCGACCTGCGGCTCAATGAACCGCGCTATGCTTCGCTGCCCAACATCATGAAGGCCAAGTCGAAGAAGCTCGAGACGAAGAGCCCGGCCGATTACGGTGTGGACATCACGCCGCGCCTGAAGGTGCTGAAGGTTTCCGAACCGGCGGTGCGCAGCGCAGGCGTGAAGGTCGCCGATGTCGATGCGCTGCTGGGCAAGCTTAAAGAATTGGGCGTCGCCTGAGCGAAGGCGAGGGCGAAACCAAGAAAAGGAATTGTAACATGGCTGTTTTGGTGTGGGCCGAGCATGACAATGCGGCGCTCAAGGATGCGACGCTCTCGGCGGTGACGGCGGCCTCGCAACTGGGCGAGGTGCATGTGCTGGTGGCCGGTTCCGGCGTTGGCGCTGTGGCCGAGGCGGCGGCGGGAATCGCGGGCGTGGTCAAGGTGCTGGTGGGCGATGATGCGGCCTATGCGCATGGGCTGGCGGAGAATGTTGCGCCGCTGGTGGTGGGTCTGATGGAGGGCTATGACGCCTTTGTCGCGCCCGCAACGACCACGGGCAAGAACATCGCCCCGCGCGTGGCGGCTTTGCTCGATGTGGCGCAGATCTCGGATATTCTGAGCGTCGAGGGCCCCAAGAGTTTCACCCGCCCGATCTATGCGGGCAATGCAATCGCCACGGTCGAGAGCTCGGATGCCAGGCTGGTGATCACCGCGCGCGGCACCGCCTTTGCCAAGGTCGAAGCCACCGGCGGCAGCGCGACCATCGAGGCCGTCGCCACCACCGGGGACGCGGGAATTTCCAGCTTTGTCGGCGCGGAAATCGCCAAGTCGGAACGCCCCGAACTGACCAGCGCCAAGGTGATCGTCTCGGGCGGGCGGGCCCTGAAGGATGCCGAGACCTTTGCCGCCACGATCCTGCCGCTGGCCGACAAGCTGGGCGCGGCGGTGGGCGCGAGCCGCGCCGCCGTGGACGCGGGCTATGTGCCCAATGACTATCAGGTGGGCCAGACCGGCAAGATCGTCGCGCCGCAGGTTTACATTGCCGTGGGCATTTCCGGGGCGATCCAGCACCTTGCGGGCATGAAGGACAGCAAGACCATCATCGCCATCAACAAGGACGAGGACGCGCCGATCTTCCAGGTGGCCGATATCGGGCTGGTCGCGGATCTGTTTACCGCCGTGCCCGAGCTGACGGGGAAGCTGTAAGCCATGGACGACATCCAGCGCGACACGATGCCCTATGACGTGGTGGTGGTCGGCGGGGGGCCTGCGGGGCTTGCCGCCGCCATCCGCATCAAGCAGCTCAATGCCGATCTGAGCGTCTGCGTGCTGGAGAAGGGCTCGGAAGTGGGGGCGCATATTCTCTCGGGCGCGGTGGTCGATCCGCGCGCGATGGATGAGCTGCTGCCCGATTGGCGGACCGATGGCTGCCCTTTGGCGGAAACGCCGGTGACGGACAACTGGCACTGGGTTCTCACCAAGGGCGGGCATTATGCGGTGCCCCATGCGCTGATGCCGCCGTTTATGAGCAATGATGGCAATTACACCGTCAGCCTCGGCAATCTGTGCCGCTGGCTGGGGGGCAAGGCCGAGGAGCTGGGGGTGGAGATCTTCCCCGGCTTCCCGGCGGCGGAATTGCTCTATGACGGCGACCGCATCATCGGCGTGCAGACCGGCGACATGGGCGTCGACCATGAGGGCAATCCGAAGCCGGATTACCAGCCCGGCATGAACCTGACGGCGCAATACACGATCCTGGCCGAGGGCGCGCGCGGGCATCTGACCAAAAGGGTCAAGGCCAAGTACGCTCTGGAGCGCGATTGTCAGCCGCAGGTTTACGGCCTGGGCATCAAGGAATTGTGGGACATCGATCCGGCCAAGCATGTGCCGGGCCGCGTGCTGCACACGCAGGGCTGGCCGCTCAGTGAGAGCGAGAGCTGGGGCGGCGGCTTCCTCTACCATCAGGCGAGCGGACAGGTCGCGCTGGGTTTTGTGACGGCGCTCGATTACAAGAACCCGCATGTCAGCCCGTATGAGGAATTTCAGCGCTGGAAGCAGCATCCGGCGATCCGGGCCATCCTCGAAGGGGGCAAACGGGTCAGCTATGGCGCGCGGGTGATCAACGAGGGCGGTTGGCAATCGGTGCCGCATCTGGCCTTCCCCGGCGGGGTGCTGGCCGGGTGCAGCGCGGGCTTTGTCAATGTGCCGCGCATCAAGGGCAGCCATACGGCGATGAAGAGCGGCATGCTGGCCGCCGAGGCGATTGTGGCGGCGATTGCGGCGGGGCAGGAAGGCGCGCAGCTTGATGGCTACGAGGCGGCCTTGCGCGAGAGCTGGATCGCGGATGAACTCAAGCTGGTGCAGAACGCGCAGCCTTTGGTGGCGAAGTTCGGCGGTGCGCTGGGCACGGTGCTGGCGGGCGCGGATATGTGGGCGCGGTATCTGCGCATCAACCCGTTTGGCGCGATGGCGCATCACACCGATGCCGAGGCGACGGGCCGGGCGGACCTGTATCAGCCCATCGCCTATCCCAAGCCGGATGGCGTGATCAGCTTTGACCGGCTGACCAGCGTGTCCTTCTCCTTCACCAACCATGCGGAGGATCAGCCCTGCCACCTGAAACTGGCCGACCCCTCGGTGCCCACGCGCATCAACCTGCCGCGCTATGCAGGGCCCGAGGCGCGTTACTGCCCGGCCGGGGTCTATGAGTTCGTCGATATTCCGGGCGGCGAGGGCGATGCCAAACGCCTCCAGATCAACGCCCAGAACTGCGTCCACTGCAAGACCTGCGACATCAAAGACCCCACCGGGAACATCACATGGGTCGCGCCCGAAGGCGGCGGTGGGCCCAATTATCCCAATATGTGAAGAAGAAGGGGTAGATGCGAGGGACGCGTTTAAAATGCCGATTTGTCCAGACAAATCGGTTGGCCCTCGCGCTCCCATTAATGTCTGCGTGGTGCCCGACCTCTGCCAAGGTGGCCCGGACGCAGCCTCAGCAATTTGAAGGCCTGCGGCGCAAAAAAACCTGAGCTTACCGCGCCGCAGGCCTTCAACCCCCGAACCACAAACCACCCAGCCAACCTCCCACCACCCCCATAACGGGATTGCAAAGGGCCCCCGCCCTTTGCCCGCCGGAGGCAAAAAGAGGAAAAGCGGGGCGCTTCCCATCAATCTCCCAGCAAAGCCGTCACGGTCTTGGTCTCGGTATAGGCGAGCACACCTTCCTCACCCACCTCACGACCCCAGCCCGATTCCTTGACCCCGCCAAAGGGGGCCGAAGGGTCATTCACGCCATGGGTGTTGATCCAGACCGTGCCCGCCTGAAGCTTTCGCGCCGTCAGATGCGCGCGCGACACATCACGGGTCCAGATATTGGCGGCCAGACCATAGCGAGTGTCATTGGCGGCCCGCACGACTTCCTCGGGATCGTCGAAAGGTGTTGCGACCAGAACAGGGCCGAAGATTTCCTCGCGCACGATGGAGGCCTGCGGATCGGGATTGGCGAAAATGGTGGGTTCGACGAAATAGCCGCGATCCGACCCGGTGCCGCCGCCTGTTACCAATTCGGCCCCGCTTTGGCGGCCTTGTTCGATATAATCCAGCACGCGCTGCTGCTGCTGGCGCGAGACAAGAGGGCCGAGCATCGTGTCGGGGTCTCGCCCATGGCCCAATTTGAAGCTGCGTGCCGCATTGGCCACGCCTTCCAGCACGCGGTCAAAGACCGATCGTTCGACATACAGGCGCGAGGCGGCCAGACATACTTGCCCCGAGTTGAAAAATATCGCCAGCGCGGCCCCTATGGCGGCCTTGTCGAGATCAGCATCGGCAAAGATCAGCGAGGGCGATTTGCCACCCAGTTCGAGCGTCACGCGCTTGAGGTCGCGCGCGGCGGTCTGGACGATCTGTTTGCCCACGCGGGTTGATCCGGTAAAGGCGATCTTGTCCACGCCGGGATGTTCGACCAGCGCCTGTCCGGCCTCATGCCCATAGCCAGTCACGACGTTGAGCACGCCTTCGGGCAGCCCCGCTTCGAGCGCCAGTTCGGCCAGACGCAGTGCCGTAAGCGGGGTTACCTCCGACGGCTTGAGCACGATGGTGCAACCTGCGGCCAGGGCCGTGGCTACTTTCCAAGCCGCCATGGCAAGAGGGTAATTCCACGGCACGATCTGACCCACCACTCCAATCGGTTCGCGCAGGGAATAGGAGTGATATTGTCGCCCGTCGCCCGAGAAGGAATTGACCTGCCCGTCGATCTTGGAGGCCCATCCGGCCATATAGCGGAAAATATCGACCGCCGCCGGAACATCCACGGCCAAGGCATGATGCACCGCCTTGCCATTGTCATAGCTTTCCAGCAGCGCCAGTTCCTGCGCATTTTCCTCGATCTTGCGGGCGATGGTTTCGATGATCCTGGCCCGGTCCAGCGGGCGCATCCGCGACCATGCTGCGCCTTCAAATGCGCGCCTCGCGGCCCGGACGGCCTGATCCACTTCGGTTGCTCCGCCGGCGGGCACATGGGCGAAAATCTGGCCGGTGGCCGGGTCCTCGACGGGAATCGAGCGCCCGCTTTGCGCCGAGACGCGTTCGGCGCCGATCAGCATCGCGGTTTCGGGCAGGCGAACGGAGATTTCAGGCTGGGGGAGGGTGCTGCTTTCCATGGCATGGCTCCAAAACAAAAAATGGCCGCGCCGAGGGAGGCGCGGCCCAGGGGAGAACCGTTCAGTAACGGGCCGAAAAGCTCAGCCCGAAGGTTTGCGGCCGACCGGCAAAGCGCACGGTCGTGTCGGTAATGCGGGTGGCGTTGGTCCAGTAATAGGTGTTGCCCAGATTGCGCACGAAGGCGGTCAGGCGGTAGCGCTTGTCGGCAAAGGTCAGCCCTGCGCGCAGATCGACCAGCGTATAGGCCCCGATGGACAGGCCGCCATTGGCGCTCAATTGTGCCGAAGGGGTGCGCAGCGGATCGCCCAGCACGGCCTGCGTCGAGCTTTGATAGGTGACATTGCCGCCAAGGAAGGCCCCGGTCCGCGCATCGAGCGACCAGTCATATTGCCCATCGGCAACGATCTGGACCTTGGGCGTATAGGGGAAGGGGGAGCCGTCGAAATCGACCTGATTGCCGTAGGAGTCGTAATTGACGAAATGATCCTTGATCTTTGTTTCCAGATACGTGGCCCCCAGGCTGAATTTGAGGCCGCGCATGGGCGCCAGATCGACCTGAATTTCCGCGCCCTTCACCTGCGAGCGGGGCACATTGACCAGAGCTTCGAGCGGGCCAAAGACGTTGGGGTTGGCAATCACGCGGCCCTTGAGCTGTTTGTCGGCATAATCATAGTAAAAGACCGCAGCATTGACCTGTGCCAGCCGGTTGAACAGGGTCAGCTTGGTGCCCAGTTCATAGGCAGTGATCGATTCCTGCGTCACCGGGTTGAACTGGTGGGAGTCGCTGGCCGACAACATCGGGAAGCTGCCCGATTTATAGCCGCGGCTGACCGAGGCATAGAACAGCTTGCCCTTGCCCGGTTTGAAATCCACCCCCGCGCGCCACGAGACATTGTCCTCGTTCAGCGTGTTGCGCACCTCGCCCACGGTCAGGCTGGAGGCAAAGATCGTGACGCAACTGTTGGGTGCGATGGTGATGGGCGAGAGGCCCGCGCCGCCCCGGATCGCATTCACCAGATTTTGAATGCCCAGACCCAGCGCATAGCCGCGATCGGCGGTGCATCCGGCAAAATCAATATTGGTGTCGGTATAGCGAATGCCGCCGTGGAAAGAGAATTTCTCTCCCAGATCATAGTCAACATTGGCGAAGACCGCCTTGTTGACGTATTTCTGCCGCGCATACTGGCTGTAAACAGAGAAAGGGATGCCAAGCCCGGCATCGACGAAATTATAGGCGGGGGTCGATTGATCGTAAGGCCCGGCATCGTCCTGCTGATAGGTCTTCTCGCTGGAGAAATTGCCGCCCAGAATATAGGACAGTGCGTTCACCTTGCCCGCAAGGCGCAGTTCCTGCGAGATCGCGGTGATCTTGCCGGTGGTATTATAGAAATAGTCGCGCAGCGCGGTGCCGTCCGGGTCGATGTCGGAATCATTGTGATAGTCCGACCAACTGGTGATCGAGGTCAGCGTCAGATTGTCGTTCAGCTTATAATCGCCGCGCAGCGAGAGCTGATAGAACCAGTCATCGTGGCGTGGCCGTTGTTCGGGTGTCCAGTCGGCCGAGCGATTGTTGCGCGGCGCGGTGGGATAGGTGGCCAGTGGACCAAGCCGCGCCGGATTGCTTAACGCCACAACGCCGATCAACTGGGCGGCCTGTCCGTCGCTCTTGTCGATAAAGCCATTGGCGTTGAACTGGATATGCAGCTTCTCGCTGGGTGTGAAGTCGAGCAGGATGCGACCGGAGGTGAAATTGCGGTCGCCCAATTTGTCATTGCGCGTATAGCTGCGCTGCCATGCGCCGCCTTGCTCGGTCCGCACCGCGACGCGGGCCTTGAGCGTGTCGGTGATCGGGCCGCTCAGGAAGCCGCCGCCGCTCACTTCTCCGAAATTGTTGACGCCTGCGTCCAGTTCCGCCTTGAAGGTCGAAGTCGGTTTGGCGGCGATATAGTTGATCGCGCCGCCCGTGGCATTCGATCCGAACAGCGTGCCTTGCGGGCCTTTGAGCACCTCGACCCGTTCAAGGTCCAGCGTGGCGCCTCGCGTCATGATCGAAAAGGGGGCCGCGACCTGATCCTGATAAATGCTGACTGTAGGCTTGGCGGCCAGGCTGGTGTCGTAAAACCCGATGCCGCGCAGCGTGTAGACCGGCGTGGCAAAGGCGCTTTCGGTAAAATTGAAGCCGGGCACGACCTTCACGAGGTCGCTTACATTCGTCACGCCCTGTTCGGCCAGCTTCGTGCCGGAGGCGGCCGAAACCGACAACGGCACGGTATTGAGCGACTCTTCGCGTTTCTGCGCTGTGACGATGATTTCCTGAACGCCGGTATCGCCATTATGCGGCGCGGGCGCGTTCTGGGCATAGGCGGGGGCGGCGACGGCCAGCGCGAACACGCTGACAGCCTGCCGATAGGCAGCGATTTTCATGACTTTCTCCCTTGGTGGCCGCCTTTGATGCGGTCCTTTTTTCGGCCGGGCGGGGCGGCTCGCCTCACCCGGCAAATTCAGCGGTGAGGGGCGTTGCCTCGCCTTTGCGTATCAGCGCCGGTTGATGCGGATCGGCAGCGACTTGTAGCCGCCCACGAAATTGGTCTCGACGAAGCGTGGTTCGCCGGCCAGCTCGATGCTGGAAAGATGGGGCAGCAGTTCCTCGAACAGGACGCGCATTTCCAGCTTGGCCAGATGCTGACCCAGACACATATGCGGGCCAAAACCGAAAGCGATGTGCGGATTGGGCGAGCGGGTGATGTCGAAGCGGGCCGCGTCGGCAAAGACTTCCTCGTCGCGGTTGCCCGAGGGATAGCACATCATCAGCCGATCCATCGCGCGGATGTTCTGGCCCCGCAATTGGGTATCTTCGGTGGCGTTGCGCATGAAATGCTTGACCGGGCTGGTCCAGCGGATCGCCTCATCGACCAGACCCTTGATGAGCGAGGGATCGGCCTGCAGCTTTGCGATATTCTCGGGATAGAGCAGCAGACCATGGAGGCCGCCCGCCGTGGAGGATGAGGTGGTGTCATGCCCCGCCGTGGCGATGGCAACATAGTAGCCGTTGGCCTCGTTGCGCGGGATCGGGGCGCCATTGACTTGCGAATTGGCGATCAGCGAGAGCAGGTCATCGGTGGGGTTGGCGCGGCGCTGGGCGCTCAGAGCGTCGAAATATTCGTAGAATTCTTCCAGCGTGGCGGCCCACATCTTGGCGGCGGCCACCGGGTCGGCAACCATTTCGGGGCGCTGTTCCTCTGGATCGTGCACGCCGAAGAATTCCTGCGTCAGCTTGAGCATCCGCGGCTCATCCTCGGGCGGCACGCCAAAGAGGCTCATGATGACCCGCAGCGGATAGAATAGCGCGAAATCGCGCACGAAATCGCATTCACCCTCAAAGCTGAGCAATTTCTCGACGCTCTGGCGGGCAAGGACGCGGATCTGGTCCTCCAGCTTGCTGACGCGGTTGGGCATGAACCAACTGGCGGTCAATGAGCGATAGGCGGCATGCTCGGGCGGGTCCATGTAGGTCAGCGAAGAGATCAGACGCAGCGATCCGCCATTGATCTGTCGCATGAATTCATCCGAGGCGCGATCATTGAGGATCGGGTTGTGATCGGCATTGTGAAACAGCCTGGCGTTGATTTCGACCGAGCGAATATCGGCGTGCTTGGTCACGATCCAGATCGGATCATAGCCTTCGACCTCGGCCACGCCCAGCGGCATATTTTCACGCAGCCATGCGAACGCGGGATAGATCAAATCGTCATTGGTATAGGATTTGGGCGAAATCACGATCCGCGCAATGTCCTGGGGGATTACTGGACGCACGGCGGTTTCAAGCGTGGTGGTCATGGCGGTCCTCTCGACGCATTGTTTTGCATTTTGCGTATGACATATACGTAATGCTGGACAGGTCAGCTCGTCAATTCTATTAAAAGGTCGGACCAAAGCGATGGGGGTGACTTCAAAAGCCCGATATTCCGGCGGCTAAGGACCATCCCGAGGCGCGAAACGCACCGGGAATTGAATAACCCATATGAAAATGAATAGGAGGATGCCGATGAAAATAACCGCTGCGGTGGTGCGGACGGCCGGTGGCCCGTTCACGATCGAGACCCTGACCATGGATGAGATTGCACCCGACGAGGTGTTGGTGCGCATCGTCGGAACGGGTTTGTGCCACACCGATCTGGTCGTGCGCGATCAGGTGCTGCCTGCCCCTTTGCCGGCCGTGCTGGGCCATGAGGGTGCGGGCGTGGTGGAGGCCGTGGGCGCGCAGGTGACGCATCTGGCTCCGGGCGATCATGTTATTATGGGCTTTGCCGCCTGTCGCCAATGCGCGCAATGCCTGGCGGGCCATCCAGCCTATTGCGAGCATTTCGGACCGCTCAATTTCGGCGGTTGCCGCCCCGACGGCACGGGCTGCCTGCATGACGATGCGGGCAAGGTCAGCAGCCATTTCTTCGGTCAATCATCCTTTGCCAGCCATGCCGTGGCCGCCGCGCATAATGTCGTGAAGGTGGATAAGGATGTTCCGCTTGAAATTCTGGGACCGCTGGGCTGCGGGATCATGACCGGGGCGGGGACGGTGTTTCACGCGCTGGATATGCGGGCGGGCGAGACCTTGCTGGTGATCGGCGGCGGGCCGGTGGGGTTAAGCGCGATTATGGCCGCGCGCGTGCGCGGGGTGGAGCGCATCATTCTGGCCGATCCAGTTGCATCGCGCCGCGCCATGGGGCTGGAACTGGGCGCCAGCGACACTATCGACGTTGGCGCGGGCGATATGGCCGAGCAATTGCGGCGGATCATCCCGCAGGGCGTCACCTGCGTGTTTGACAGTTCGGGCGTAGTGGCCGCGATTCAGGCCGGGGTGGCCTGTCTGGCCACGCGGGGCAGGCTGGCGCTGGTGGGCGTGCCGCGCAGGCTTGATGATGCGATCTCGCTCAACATTGTCGATATGCTTTCGCGCGGGATCTCGGTTTGCGGCGCCACCGAGGGGGATGCGGATCCTCAGACTTTTCTGCCCTATCTGATTGATCTTTATCGCGAAGGGCGCTTTCCCTTTGATCGATTGGTCACCACCTATCCGTTAGAGCAGATCAATCAGGCGATTGCCGATCAACATGCCGGGCAATGCGTGAAAGTGGTGCTGACAACGGCGGAATGAAGCGTGGCGATCCGCCGCTTCATTCCTTTGCGGGAGGGGAGCTGCGGATCGCTTCGAAATGGCGAAAGAACGCCTGCTGGCGCAGCAGTCCGAAAAAGTCGAGCATCAGCGGCAGCGCCTTTTCGACCATGCCGGCCGCCTCGTCCACACCGATGCGGCCGGCGATGCGTTGCAGGAAAGTGGTGGCCTCCCAGCGGCCGACAAAGTCGGCGGCCTCGATATAAAAACCCAAAATTTCGGGTGTATAGTCCAGATTGCCATCAAACCCGGCCTTGCGCATCTCGCCCCAGATCCGCACGATCTGTGCGCTGGAAAGCGAGAGCATATCGCCTTGCTCGGTCTCGATGATGGCCAGAATACCGATCCGCGCCAGCGTGCGCGCATCTTCCTCGGCATGGGGATAATGGTTGAGCAGCGAGGCAATGGAGACCGGCGGTCCGTCCGCGCCCGAACGATGTGCGACCAACTGTTCCAGCTTGTCCAGCGCGCTGGCGCCGACCGCACCTTGCGCGCTATTGCCGTCCATCAGCGCGCCGATCTGGGCCAGAGTCAGCCTGCTTTCCTGCTGCAACTGCCGGATCGTGATGATCGCGCTGACATGTTTCTCGCTGTAGTCGGCGACATTGCGATGCGGGCGGTCGGGTTCGGGAATGAGTCCGTGGCGCAGATACACACGTATCGTTTCACGGTGAACGCCAGTCCTGATTTCCAGATCACGCATCTTCATCGGGGCGTTTAACCACTGGTCTGCGCCATGCGCAAACTATCATTCACGAAGCTGGCATTGGTCCACGCCAGCGGGATCCAATCCGGCGAGCTGGCAAAGATCAATGGGTTGGCAACCGTCTGCTGTTTCTTGTCGATTACCTGCCGAGGAAGAAGAGCTCAGCCGTCTCGCACTTCACGCCACATAGCGTGAGGACCCCGCATGTATGACAGTGCAAACGACGCACAACCTAAAGGCGGAGAATGAAGTGAAATTCGTCCAATCTGCCTAAAATTCAAATCTGGACGATGCTTTCTCGCTCTCCCCAAATATGCGCGAAATGTCTCGGCGACAGATAGATCGGTATAAACTATCGGATTAATAAATGAATTAATAAATTCATTTTGTTTTGATACAGATTCAATCTGTAAAAATCATCCTGCAAGGGATAGCTTTAAAAAACCGCGTAGTCAAAACGTGATTTGGTTGAAAATATGAAATATTTAATAATAAATGAATAAGAATTTTGGTAATATTTAAGTACTTCCTGCTTTTCCGCCAAATCCCTTGTTTCAGCGCTTCGCAAGCTGTCTCAGGGTGTATTAAAAATTCATAAAAACAGCTACTTGAACGGATTTTCCGTCTCAGGCATTATTGGGTCGTCTCCTTTGATCGCGCCGCGAAAGAGGGGGCCAAAGAGGGGGCCGATCCGATTCCTCTTTGTCACATCAGACCATGCCCCATCGCGGGAAGGGGTCTTGAACGGGAGTTCAAGATCATGACCAGCCGCACTCTCAATTTCCTTTCCGCAGCAAAGGTGCAGGCGATCCCCGAAGCGGGTCGCTACTCCGATGGCGGGAAGCTTTTTCTCTATGTCGATGCCACGCGTCGAAACTGGATATTCCGCCACACCTGGCGCGGCGGTCGAAAGGAACTGGGCCTCGGCAGTGCCCGTTCGCTTTCCCTCGCCAAGGCACGGAAAAAAGCGGCCGAGTATCGCGCAATGCTGACTGAAGGGAAAAATCCTAGGCTTGAGCGGGGCAGGGGGACAGAAACTCTTACCTTCGGTGATTTTGCCGATGCATTTATCGATACGATGTCCGCGGGATGGAAAAATTCCAAGCACATTGCCCAATGGCGGATGACGCTGACGGTCTATGCGGCTCCTCTAAGGGAGCTGTTTCTTCATGAGATCGACACGGACGATGTGCTCGGGGTGCTCAAGCCGATCTGGAACAAGATTCCCGAAACAGCCGACAGGTTGCGTGGGCGGATCGAGAATGTCCTTGATGCGGCCAAGGCCAAAGGTTTGCGCAAAGGAGAAAACCCTGCCCGGTGGCGAGGCCATCTCGATCAGCTTCTCCCGCGTCCCAGGAAGGTGCAGCAGGGGCATCATGCAGCCTTGCCGTTCGAAGACATTCCGGATTTTATCTCGCAATTGCGCGGGCGGCACGCCCTCGCCGCCCGCGCAATTGCATTTGTCACCCTGACAGCGGTGCGTACCGGCGGAGCGCATGAAGGCTGGCCGGGAACATCGTGTGCCGCTTAGCGATCGGGTAATGGAAATTTTAAAGGCGACGCCTGAAAGCGAACGCCATGGCTTGGTCTTCACGCGGGGGGCAGGAGGCCGGCCTCTGACGAACATGGCTATGCCAATGCTGTTAAGGAGAATGGACCTGGAGGTTACCGTTCATGGCTTTCGATCGACTTTCCGCGATTGGGCGGCCGAGACGACTAACTTTCCAAACGAGGTATGTGAAATGGCTCTGGCGCATACCATTCCCGGCAAAGCCGAGGCTGCCTATCGGCGCGGCGACCTCTTTAATAAGCGCCGCAAGCTGATGGAGGCATGGGCCGAATATTGTGAATGCAAAGAAGGTAAGGGCTAAATGCAGGAGCGGCCCCGGCGGTTCTATCGCCGGGGCCGCTTCTTCGGCTGGGTGCAGGGATTTTCGCTTGCGGTTCAGCTGTTCGTGCAGGAGTTCAGGATTGGAGAGAGCGTTTTTACATGCGCGTCGATACGTTCCAGGACTCTATCGGGAACATGAGCACGTTCGGGCAATTGCCACCAGTTTTCGTTGACGAGAGCAACTGTATCCGTAACGGCTCGCAGAACGGCTGGCTCGGGCATTCTGGCGCGATGGGCAAAAGCCTTCCATCGATCCGCAGTCAGGGCCTTGAATGATCGCTCACCTCCCAGCGACAGTGCCATTCCATCAGCGGGAATATAGGGAACGGTCGATAAGAGGTCATAGACCGGCGACAAGGCTGGGGTGTTGCCGTCCCCGCGATAGATGAGCGACCAGTTTTTGAGATGCATGTCTCCGTTGCCGGTGATAGCTGCGAGTGTCAGACGGCGGACAAATTCCAGTGCGGCTGACGGCGAGATCGCCACATTCAGTGCAGAGGCGATATCGTGATAGGCGGCACCGTCGTATTTACGGGCGGGGTAAATGCCGAAGACCTGTGCCATATCTTCGATGTGAATGCGGCTATGGCCTCCATCGCGATCAAAACGCCGGATCAGCAGGACCTTGCCGTCCGACATCGTGTCGAAGTCGTCTGGAATTCCTGCAAAATCCGATTTCTCGACAAGCTCACGCTCGGGAACTTCCATGCCGATCGCTGCGGCCAGAGCGAGGTTTGCGAATTCGTTCTCGGAAACGCCCGGAAAAGCGGTCGAGGGAAATTTGGCGATATACTGGCCATCATTGTCGCCCAATGGGAGCGTCAAGCCTCCGCCTTTGCCGGTGTTTTTCATGACAGACAGCTTCATCTGAACACCAGCCAGCGAGAAACGTGCTTTGCCTTTTCCCTCCTCGCGCACAGGCTGAACGGCAAGCGCCCCTTCGCTCGGCACAACCCGAATTGCTCCAGGCAGGTCGGCCCCAAGAGCTGCCAGCAAATCGAAATCATTGCCGGGACGCACCGCTCCGGCATGATGCTTTTCCATCGCTTCGCGCAGTTTGTCTTCCGGCAACAGATTGGCAAAAAATGCGGGCACCGTCTTGCTGACCGGCTTGGGGTCTTTTCGCAGGCCTCCGTTAGCTGCCCGCAGCGACAGGCTCAGAACCGGATGGCCGCCGGTCTGGCGGTAGCTCTCATCGAGACTGAAGGCACTGAAGTCGCCAGGGGTGCGGACAATCACGCCCACCTTTAGCGAATTGAGATAAACATCGAGAGAGGTGATGGCGTTAGGAGCGCGAGAATTTTGTTTCATGGTAGTCATCATCCGGAAGTGCGGAAAAGGCGGGCAGGTCATCCTCCTCGTCGGGTCGCATCAAAGCCTGCAAAGCGGGGAGCAGGGCTTGCGGAATGAGCACCATTTCAAGGCCCAGCGCCCGCGCGATGTTGGTGAGCGTGGTGGCGCGAGCCGCAACGGTGCCTTTCTCTATATCCCGGTAGCGAGGGCGCGATATTCCGGCGAGTTCGGCGAGTTGCTCCTGCGTCAGGCCGGCGGTCAGTCTGGCCTTGGCGAAAGCATTTCCGATAGCTTGCAGCGTTTCATTGTCCGAGGGCATAGTGATATCTTTGTGGATCTTTTTTGGGGAAATGAAATGCAAAGATACCATTTTGGGATTTGCGCGACAAGATTAGATGATCCTTTTAAAGATCATTATGTGATATAGGATATGTAAACGCATCATTGCCTCTCTCGATGAGTACTGGCGGCTGTCAGGACTCTGCCTTAGGTTCAGGCTGTCCTTTGCCACAGCTGTGAGGAGGGTGGAGCGCATTGCACAAAACTGAGCATTTCGTTGATAGCCACACCCAACCTTTCCAGAACAAATTGAGTTCCGCTTGCGCCCCGGAAATAGTATCCTCTGTTGAGGAAAGGATCCACGTATGGCCCCCATCGGCACGGCAGATGACAAACCTGCGCATGAGATCGCTCCCGAACTGCGCCTGCGCGATTACATCTGGCGTCCCCGCATCGCTAAAGCATGGTGGAGCGTATCCCTCGTCTGGTGGGCTGGCTTTGTGCAGGCACAGGAGACCGGCTGGCTGCTGGATTATTACGAGACTGCCTTAGCCGGTTATCTCAATGTGTTGTTTTTCCCGATGACGATCCTCATGGCGCTGGGCGTTCCTTTCGCCTGGGCAAAGCTTGATTGCGGCGATTGGGTAATATCGCCTCTCCCTTTGCCACAGGATCAGCAGGTTCCGCCGCGCTCGGTCGGAGGCATGCGGGATCCGGCGTCAGATCCGCTGGATCCGAGGTCTGGGCTGCATTGGCAGCGTTTCAACGACAGCCAATGATTTCAGTCCTCACGGCGGCCTTTAGATTTGCTGTCGTCATCGCCAAAGCCGTGCGGAAGGTCGGTTGAGAAACGTCCGGTTCTTAGCGTTGATTCTTGCTCCAGAGAGGTAAGAGGGGCGGTGATATCAAACGTTCCGCGACCGGCATTGGCTTGATCTAGATAGCGGTCGCGCATTCCCTCTTTGCCGAGGATTTGTTTATGCAGTTCTTGGGTGAAAGTTTTTGCCGGTGCTTGGGATTGGGAGGCCTTGCGTTCGGCAGAGGCAATGGCATGGCGAACATCATAATTTACAATGTCCATGGTTGATTGGGCATTTTCTACGGTAATCCCACGATCCGAACTCTGAAATCCGACGCTCCCACTGACATTCGCCCCAACCGAACCGTCTGTCGCCCGACCACCCGCCTTGCTAGTTGTTTAGTCCCAGCATGTGATGGTGCGGTTCTACGATAAAGACCTCTGGCTTGGATTTCCAGACCTGCTCGATGGCCTCGTATGGCGTTTTGAAGCGGAGAGCCTTGAGTTGCTTGGCAAAGTTGTAGGCAACCAGCCAATCGCGGACGTGCCTGCGCAGTTCGATGATCGAGGCATAGTGGAAGGATTTGACGGTCGCTTCCTTGATAGTGCGAACCATGCGCTCTGCCTGACCGTTGGTCCATGGGTGATAGGGTTTGGTAAGCCGATGCTCGATGCCGTTTTCCCGGCATACGCGTCCGAAAATATGCGGAAAGGTCAGGCCTGTGCCGCGTTCGGTTTGGGCAAACTGGACCCCGTTGTCGGTCAGGATGGTGTGGATACGGTAGGGCACGGTTCTGATCAGCGCCTTGAGAAAGCCGGCCGCGACCATTTTCGTGGCTCTGCGGTAGAGGCGGGCAAAGACCAGTTTGGAGGTGCGATCGACAGCGACATAGAGGCAGGCCTTGCCGCCTTCATAGTGCAATTCCGCGATGTCGATGTGAAAGTAGCCGATCTCGTAGGTCTTGAACTTCTTGGGTTTCTCGCGATCCGCCTTGGGAAGCCGGGAGATGCCGTGTCGTTGCAAGCAGCGATGCAGGGAGGAGCGCGTCAGATGGGGGATCACGTCCTTCAAGGCGATATAGACATCGTCGAGCGGCAGCCGGGCCTGAACTCGCAGGGCCACAATGGCCGCTTCCTCCATGGGCGAGAGGACGGTGCTGCGTGGCTCTTTGGGGCCCATCGGTTTGTCCTCGACCGACTGACGGCTTCGCCACTTCAAGACTGTCTTTTCGTTGATCGCGTACTTCTTGGCGAGGCTCGCGACCGAAGCTTTCGATCGCTGTAGCTCTGCTCGAATGGCGTGCGTGGTCTTGGCGCTGCCATGGAGAACCTGGCCCATAACTCCCTCCGCTGTGATGACGATAAATCTACACCATCACATGCTGGGACTAAACACCTAACCTTGTAAATTCGGAATGGAGATCCAATGATATATGGATTATTGAAAGAAGGATCAAACCCGAACTGATCGCAAGGATCGATCACGCGCCTGCGGTTGCCCTGCTTGGGCCAAGGCAGGTCGGCAAGACGACGCTCGCTCAGGAGATCGGTGATGAACGGTCCGCCCTTTATCTTGATCTGGAATCGGACGCGGATCGCGCAAAACTGAGCGAGCCGGAGCTTTACCTGGAAAGCCATGCCGACCGGCTCATCATTCTCGATGAGGTCCACCGCCTGCCGGAGCTGTTTCAGATCCTGCGTGGCCTGATCGATCGGGGAAGGCGCAAGGGCAGAAAGTCCGGTCGCTTCCTGCTGCTGGGATCGGCTTCGATCGACCTGATGGCCCAATCGGGCGAAAGTCTTGCGGGGCGGGCCAATGCCGGTCTCCTTTGAACAAAGAGCGTATCGGCCGGCGGCCTGTGAAAACCGGGAGAACCAAAGCGTGACAAGGCGTGGGCGCAAACTTGCGGCACTGGCGACGGCGACGCTGGCAATGGCATGGGGCGGTTCCATCAAAGCCAGCAGTGATTTTTCCTGCACGGCGATCTGGCTCGTCACGACCTTCGCCCCTGATTGCGCCAACCGTGCCTTTCTTGATCCTGGCAATGACACCAGGGTCAATCTGCTGCTGCTCACCGCCCCGCCGCCGCCAATGTCCGAGCCCGGCCCGTCCACGCAGTGGGACCAGCGTCGCTATGGAAATACCTTCTTCTCCTGGGAGCATGTGATGGCGGTCTATGGCCGGCTTCCGGCCTCCGAGCGCCTCGCCTATGCCGATGCCGGTTCGCGTTGTGACAGCCTTCCGGCGGGCAATGACGCTTTTATCGCTGCCGTCAAAGCCAGCAAGCTCTTGCGCGTCCAGGAGCGTGACGCACTTGTCGCAGCCCGCATGGCTTTGGTGGCCGATTGTACTGGCGTATCGCATCCCATAGCGGACCGGTTCGCAGCGGGCGTCACAAGCCGGACGGGCAAGGCTTATCTTGCCTATCTTGCCGCGGCCGGTGCTTTCTATGCAGGAGATTGGGACAAGGCGGCGCGGCAATTTGCCCTGCTCTCGCATGCCAGAGATCCCTGGTTGGCGGAAACCGCCCATTACATGGCGATTCGGGTAGCGCTCAATGCGGCGCAGCGTGACAGCTTCAATGACTATGGCGATTTCAGCGGCATCGAGCATGTCGACCAAGCCGCTGCGCAGCGGGGGAAGGCCGCTATCGAGGCCTATCTGGAGCGCTATCCTGACGGGCTTTATGCGGATTCGGCCAGAGGCCTGCTTCGCCGGGCGCTATGGCTTACGGGAGATACCGTTGCACTTGCCCGTGAATTTGAGCGGGTCCTCGCGCATACGCCCCCAGGCGGTCAGGAAGCCTTGCTGCTGATCCAGGAAATCGACCGCAAGCTGTTCCAGGCGCCGGGCGCGGCGAAAGCCATCCGCACACCGCTGCTGCTTGCCGCCTTCGATCTTATGCGGATGCGCTATTCCAGGAAGGCCGCCGCCGTTTCGCTGATGATCGGCCCCGCTATGACCGGGAAGTATGATCCGAGCGAAGCGGATCGTGAGGAACTGAAGCTCACCGGCGACATGCTCGAGGCCCAGCAGCCCATTTTTGCAGGTCATCCCGACCTGTTCCGCTATTTGCTGGCCGTTCACGCCTATTACGTGATGGAAGCCTCGTCCTGGCTTGCCATGCCGGGAGAGGGGGCCTCGTTTCATGTGCGCGAGCCCTTAACGCCGCTGGCCTTCAGCACGCTTGTGCTGCGGGGACTGGCGATGAGCTCGAATCGGGATCCCGGGGAGCAAGCCTATCTGCGTCAGTTGATCGGCCTTGCTCACGCGCCCTTCCAGCGCCCCCTTGCCGAATTGATGCTGGCCCTTGCCAAGGAGCGGTCCGGCCATGCCGAGGAGGTTTTTGCGCCTGGATCCCTGATCACCGATCCCGTGATCCGGGAAATCCTGCTCGCCAGCGTGATGGGACCCGGGACGCTGCTGCAGGTGGCACAGGATCTGAGCCGCGATGCTCATGAGCGCGAGGTCGCGCTCTACACCTTGTTGCGTCGCGAACTCGACCACGGGCAATTCGGCGAATTTCTCTCAGACTACCGCCTGCTTCCCGCCGACCCGAAAGCGGGCGGCACGTTCTGGGACGTGCCGTTTGACGATACGGTGCCCTTGGGGCTGTATGTCGCAGGGACCTGGTCGGATGGCTTTGAATGCCCTCAACTGGTTGTGACGGTCCGTCATCTGGCATCCAGACCCGGTGATCCGGCCGCGCGGCTGTGCCTTGGCGATTTCTGGCGGCTCAATGGTTTTGACCGATTGGCCGAGCCATCCCAGGACCCGGAAACCAGCCTTGATGCCTTGGGCAGCAGCGCTTCCCATTATCCGGGAAAGTCCATGAGCAGGGCCAGTCTTTACGACGGCATCATGGTCGACCGCCGCGTGCCTTCTCCCCTTCGCGCCTATGCGCTTTTTCGGGCCATTCATTGCTATGCTCCCAATGGGCGCAGCGATTGCGGAGGACCTCCTGTTAGCCTGGCACAGCGGCGGATCTGGTTTGTGACGCTCAAGCAGACCTATCGCGATACGGTCTGGGCGCAGCGTGCCCGGTATTATTGGTGAGCTCTTGCCTGTTTCCACGAGGCGTCTGGCGCGGCATTGGCTCTGCTGCCATGCTGCTGGTGACGTTGGCGG
Source organism: Novosphingobium sp. KACC 22771 (assembly GCF_028736195.1). GTDB lineage: Bacteria > Pseudomonadota > Alphaproteobacteria > Sphingomonadales > Sphingomonadaceae > Novosphingobium. Next base: position 267,385 of record NZ_CP117882.1, read on the forward strand.
CGTGCAAGCCAACGGGGCAAACCTCCGCGCCGCCATCGTCCGCCATGACGCGGGTCGATCCTGCCCGCTACGACGCCTTCTTCCTCTGGGCCGGTGTTGGTTCGCCGGCCGTCCTGGCTCGGGCCCAAACTCTCTATATTCTGGATGGCGAGGTCAGGGCAGGGGGTAAGGTAGGTTTGACCCGGCTGCGTGCCGCGACGCCCCATGTCCGCCATGCCAGGATCTGGCTGACGATCAGGCTGGAGCGGCTGGATTGGGACGAGACAACCTGGCGAGCCGTGCTGGCCGAACTCATGCGATGGCAGGAGGCGGGCAATGCGTTGGCGGGGCTGCAACTCGATTTCGATGCCCATACCCGTGGGCTGGATCATTATGCGGATTTTCTGGCGGACGTGCGCTGGCGCCTTGACCCCCGTTACAAGCTCTCGATCACCGGTCTGCTCGACTGGAGTGCGGGCGGCGATCCGGCGCAACTGACGCGAATCGGGCGTGTGGTCGATGATCTCGTGATCCAGACCTATCAGGGGCGCAGCACCATCCCCGGCTACGAGCATTATCTGCGCAGGCTTTCGCGCCTTCCGCTCGCCTACAGGATCGGGCTGGTCGAAGCTGGCGAATGGACCGAACCTGCCAGCCTGCGTGCCGATCCGCATTTTCGGGGCTATGTCGTGTTCCTGTTGCCAGCCGGCGCGCGGCGAAAACCCTTACCCGGCAGCCATGAGGGTCGGTGATGTCAACCATGAACGGCTGGAGTTTGCTGCCGGTAACCTCACAAGCCGATGCTGCACATCATGGCTACATCGGCTTGTGAGGTGAGGGGGCCTTGGCCCGCCGGATAGAGCTGATCAAGCAGCGCCGAATCTAGCTCCAATCGATCAAAGCGGCAAGGGTGTCGAGCGACGAAGTGGACCTCATACGGCCAGCAAAACCAAACCTCTCCTGACCAATCGAACGATGCGCCATGCCCAGACCTTCACCTCGGAAAACCCATAAAATCAGCTATCAACGACCCTGTCTACGCCCACTCGCGCACAGGTCTCTATTTGCCAGATCCCAATGATATGTCGCAATCAGGCAGCGGCGGAGGCTGGTAATGCCCAAGCATGAACAAGCTATCGACCTGCAGACGGATCAATCAGAATGAAATTCGGGCGGCGCTTCCATCCATTTCATAACTGCCGACAAACGCCAGCCGACAGATCGCTTACCAATCGCAATCTGACGCGGAAAACCTCCATTGGTGATCATGCGGTAAATGGCCGCTCGAGAGCAACCCGTCCTCAAGATCACTTCGCCAATGCGAAGAAACCTGTCGTCCAATTCATTCATGCAAACCGTTCCTTATCGGTCTGCCCGCACTCTTTCACAATGCTTTAAAAGATAATTTGAAGCAAGAGAAAAGGAGGAATCGAGAAGGTGATGGTTTGACGGTGAATTGTCGAAGCCATATTAAGCAAGCGATTGAAGTATATTCAATCCTTGTGGAAATGTACCTCAATCGTATCGAGGGGCCCAAGGAGGGATCTTCATTTTGCAGGATTGGTAAAAGTCATATGTTTCAGTATATTGGGGCCATTTCGTGGCGGACTACCTCTCCGCCCTCTATTCTGTGATACGCCTGCGATACAGGCCCGTCCCTGGTTGCTCACGCATGGCAAAGCAGAGCCCCGCCGCCAGAATGCAGGCGCATGCGCAAACCAGCAGCACAAGATGCATCGCGCCGGCCAGCAGTCCTCGCTCGCTCGCCCGCATGGCCAGAAGCGTGATGAGGATTGCGGGCAAGGTGTTGGCCAGGTTCATATAGCCGAGCCACCGCCCCTTTTTGGGCGAAGCAGTGATCATTTCGGCGACAAAAGCCGCCTCGACCGCAAAAAAGGCGGCCTGTGCCAGATGGAACAGGGCATAGGCCAGCGCCAGCATCCACCATCCCGGTGCCGCTGCAAAGCTGGTCAATGCAAGGGCCGCCAACAGCGCACTGCCGATCATCAGGCTGCGCCGGTCGGCCAGCAGGTCGGACAGGCGCCCAAACGCCACCGCCCCGCAGCAAGCCGCCAGTGCCGCCCAGAGTGAGAGCCAGCCTACCGCCATATCGGCCGTCAACCGGGTGATTGCCATCGGCCCGCGCATCAGAAAGGCGATATAGGGATAGAGGTAATTGGTCAGTACAGCCGCGCCCAGTTGCAGCAAAAAGCGGGCCCACCATGCCAGCGCGAGATTGCGCAGCACAAGCCGCGCAGAACCGGATGCATCGCGGGCGGGCATGGGCACGGCGTGAGGCTTTAGCGGCGCTCCGAAAGGCCAAAGCGCCAGCAGCGGCAGGACGCAGGCGGCCACCAGCGCCATCGTGACGCCAAATCCTGTCATGCCGTCAACCGGCGCTGCCCAGGCAATGACTGCCACCGAACCATTGGCCACCGGCACGCCGCAATTGAGAAAACCGGCGATATTCCCCTTGCGCTCATCGGCGATATAATCGGCGATCAACGGCCCGATCGGCCCCAGCAACAGATTGACGGCAATCTGAAACCCGATCACCCCCAAAAACAGCACCGACGGGCGATAGGCGAAGGCCAGCACGCCATAGCTGGCAAACAGACAGGCCAGACCACCCGCTATCGCACGCCGCCGGTTGCCCCGCCGGGCCATCGCGCGGTCGCTGATCTGGCCCGCGGCAATATTGGCCAGACTGGCGGTGATCCCGCCCACCAGCACCAACAACGGCAACAGATGCCCCGTGCCCCCCGCCACCCCCATAGCAGCCACCCGGCGCGGCAAGAGCAGCACCAGAATCGGCATAAAGGCAATATTGGCGCCCAGATAGGCCAGCACATACAGGGCCTCGGCCACCGACAGAGGGCTTTTTCGGAGCATTGTTTCAGCCGCGCGGCGCTTTGGTGGTTGCCCGCACGACGAATTCATAGGGGAGTTCGAAAGCGCCCAGGCCATCATCCCCCTTCGACAGGGCAATCAGTTGCGCGCAGGCCTTGCCGACCATGGCGGCTGTGGGCTGGCGGATCGCGGTGAGGGGGGGCACGCTGAAGCGCACGCCCGGCGTATCCTCAAAGCTGATGACGGAAAGGTCATCGGGCACTTTCAGGCCGCGGTCGGCCGCCACATGCAGCGCGGCAAAGGCCATCTTGTCATTGTCGGCGATGATCGCGGTCGGCGGGCTTGGCGCGGCCAGCATGGTTTCGAGCACATCGACCGCCATGTCGAAATAGAAATTGCCCGCCCCGATTGGCCCGGCCTCCGGGGCGATCCCGGCCTCGGCCAAGGCCTCGCGAAACGCTTTGCGGCGTTTTTGCGAAGGGCCGTAATTGAGCGGCCCGGCCAGAAACCCAATAGAGCGATGCCCCAGATCCAGCAGGTGGCGGGTGACTTCGCGCATGGCGCCCTCGTCATCCATATAGACATCGACAAAATTGCCGCCCTCATAATGGCCCACGCGCGCGCAGGGAATGCCCTGACGCTCCAGCCATTCCACCAGTTCCAGATTGTCGCAATGGGGCGGTGTCAGGATCACGCCATCGGGGCGCAGCGAGCCCACTGCCCGCGCGATCTGGGGGATGGTCGTGCCGGCATCGGTGTCGATCAGCTCCAGCACCATATGGTAATTGTGGCGCTCGCATTCGCTCATGCCGCCATAGAGCATCTGGTCGACCCAGTCATTGCCGCGCCCCGATGTCCAGTTTTCAAAGGTGCGCGCGCGGTCGTTGATCGAGAGGATCAGATAGGATCGCGCGCCGCCCATCCGCCGCGCCGACAGGTTGGGTACATAGCCCAGTTGCTCGACCATGGCCTCAACGCGCTGGCGGACGGCGGGTTTGACGTTGGGCCCATTGTTGATGACCCGCGACACCGTTTGGCGCGAGACACCGGCGGCGGCGGCAACGTCTTCAATCGTGACTTTGGCAGGTTTGTGCATCGTGACCCCTTTGCGCGGTTATCCCCACAAAGCGCCACGATCGCAAGCCAATTGAGAGCGTTCACAAAATGTGTTGTGAACGCTCTCAATCTTAGCTATTCGCTCTCTCGCACAATGAGTCGGCCGCCAATGCGGCGGCAAGGGAGAGCGCAATGAACCGGCAATGGGCCCACCGCGGGCTGATCTGCGGCCTCAGTCTGGCTGCTATGGCAATGGGGATGCCGGCCGCGGCGCAGGGGCAGGACGCGCAGGCACAGCGCGTTGCCGATCTGATCGCCCACATGAGCGTCGAGCACAAAGTTGCGCAATTGATCGAGCCCGACATCGGCTCGATCACGCCAGAGGATATGCGCCGCTATCGTTTCGGCACCATTCTGAACGGCGGCAATTCCGGCCCCGGCGGCAATGACAAGGCGCTGGCCCCGGCATGGTTGGCGCTGGCCGATACAATGTATCGTGCAGGGACAGAGCCTTTGCCCAATGGCGAACCCGTGATCCCGCCCTTTTGGGGCACGGATGCGGTGCATGGGCACAATAACATCATCGGCGCGACGCTGTTTCCGCATAATATCGCGCTGGGCGCGGCGCGTGATCCGGCGCTGGTTCAGCGCATCGGCGCGGCCACGGCCGAAGAAATTGCCGTTACCGGCATCGACTGGGCCTTTGCGCCCACGCTGGCCGTGGTCAAGGACACCCGCTGGGGCCGCTCCTACGAGAGCTTTTCGGAAGATCCCGCGATCGTGGCGCGCATGGGTGTAGCCGAGGTCGAGGGCCTTCAGGGCAAGCTGGGCGCCAAGGATTTCCTCAATCAGCGCCATGTGCTGGCCAGCATCAAGCATTTCTTTGCCGATGGCGGCACGGGCGGTGTGGATCAGGGCGATACGCGCGGCGATCTGAACACCATTATCGCCACCCATGCTGCCGCCTATATTCCCGCGATCAAGGCGGGCGCGCAGACGGTGATGGCCTCGTTCTCCAGCATCAACGGCGAAAAGATGCATGGCAACAAGGCGCTGCTGACCGATCTGCTGCGCGGCAAGATGGGTTTTGACGGGCTGCTGGTGGGCGACTGGAACGCGCATGGGCAGGTGCCGGGATGCAGCAACAGCGATTGCCCGAAATCGCTGCTGGCCGGTCTGGACGTGTTCATGGTGCCCAATGACTGGCGCGCCCTCTATGACAATCTGCTGCGCGAGGTGCGTGATGGCACGATCCCCATGGCGCGGCTGGATGAGGCGGTGGGGCGCGTGCTGCGCGTTAAATTGCGCGATGGCCTGTTTGAAAAGCCCGCGCCCGCACAGCGTGAACTGGCGGGCAAGTGGGAGCTTCTGGGGTCGCCCGAACACCGCGCTGTGGCCCGCGAGGCGGTGGCCAAATCGCTGGTGCTGCTGAAAAACAATGGCGTCCTGCCGATCAAATCCTCGGCGCGCATTCTGGTGGCCGGACATGCGGCGGACAATATCGCGCAGGCGGCGGGCGGCTGGACGATCACGTGGCAGGGCGGCGGCGATCTGACGAATGCCGATTTCCCCGGCGCGACCTCGATCTATGGTGGCATTGCGAAGGCGGCGGCCCAGACCACGCTATCGGCCGACGGCAGCTATGCCGCCCGTCCCGATGTGGCCATCGTCGTGTTTGGCGAACAACCCTATGCCGAATTTGTCGGCGACCGTCCCGATCATGCGCTGCATGACGAGGAAGGGCTGAAACTGCTGCGCAAGTTCAAGGCCGCGCATATTCCGACCGTGGCGGTGCTGCTGTCCGGGCGCCCCTTGTGGGTCAACCGTGAACTTGATGCGGCCGATGCCTTTGTTGCGGCGTGGCTGCCGGGCAGCGAGGGTGCGGGCGTTGCCGATGTGCTGGTTGGCGGCAAAACGGACTTTACCGGGCGTCTGCCGTTCCATTGGCCCGCCACCTGCGATGACAGCGGCAAGCCTTTGTTCGGCGTGAACTATGGCGGCAGCTATCGCCATCCTGCGCCGCGTCTGCCGGTGTTGGGCCAGACCTGCGCGGCGCTTAATGCCAGCGCCAGCGGCACGTTTGAAGTGTTTCACAAGCGCCTGGCCGCAGGCGTGGATGCCAGCATTCGCGAAGGCGACGACGAGACGTTGCTGCATGGTTTCGTCGGCGCGGGCAAGCAATTGAAGATCATGGGCTTTGACTATTCCGCGCAGGAGGATGCGCGTGAATTGGTCTGGCAAGGTCCGGCCGATCTGCGCCTGAGCTGGCCTGTTGCCAATATGAAGCCCTTTGCCGGGGCGGCGTCGGGCGAGGTCGTGCTGCGCTACACCATCGATCAGGCGCCGGGTGGCCCTGTCACGCTGAGCGGCATTGCGCAAAGCGGCGCGGCCGGGGCGCGGGTCGATCTGGCCCCGACGCTGCGCGCGGCGGCCGGGCGCGGGTGGCAGACCGCCCATATCCCGCTCGTGTGCCTTGCCGGAAATGCGCCCGGCGACCTTGCCGGGGTCGATCTGGGGGTCGGCGCGCCGCTGGGCATGAAAATCGCCACGATCGAGGTTCGCCCCGGCGGGGCCAACACCAGCTGCAGTGAAGCAAAGTTCTGAAGAAAAATATCTTTCCAGGAGGATGGTCATGAGGAAAATACATCAAACTGCGGTCTCGCTTGCCGGGATCGCCATTGCTCTTGCCTGCGGGACCGGCGTCGCGCAGGCCCAGCAGGCACCCGCCGCCGCTCCTGCTGCGGAAGAACCGGGCGCCATCGTCGTGACGGGTCTGCGCAAGTCGTTGGCCGATGCGGTGGGCATCAAGCGTAACACGCAGGGCGTGGTCGATGCGATCACCTCGGAGGATATCGGCAAGATGCCCGATACCAACCTAGCCGAATCGATTCAGCGTATTCCGGGCGTGTCGATTGACCGCAGCAACAATGAAGGTTCGCGCGTCACCGTTCGCGGCTTTGGTCCCGAGTTCAACCTTGTCACGCTCAACGGCCGTTCGATGCCCGGCAGCGGCACCGGCGGCACGCGCTCCTTCGACTTCTCCAATATCTCGGCCGATGGCGTCTCGGGCATCGATGTGTTCAAGACCGGCCGCGCCGATGTGGCCTCGGGCGGCATTGGCTCGACCATCGACATCCACACCGCGCGTCCGTTTGACCGCAATGGCCTGCGCGCCTCGGCCCAGGTCAAGGGCACCGATGACACCTCGCGCTCGGGTTTCCATGTGACGCCCGAATTCTCGGGTCTCGTCAGCGATACTTTTGCGGATGATCGTATCGGTATTTTGCTCAACGGTTCCTATTCCGAACGCGACAGCCAGCTTCAGTCGGCCTACACGCGCGGTTGGCTCAATAATGTCGACCTTGGCACGGCCACGATCACCGACAACCGCACCAACAAGAGCGGCCCGACCTGGGCGCCGCAGGATGCCAATTGGGCGGTGGAAAACCATCACCGCACGCGCATCAACGGTCAGGCCGTGCTGCAGTTCAAGCCGACCGACACCATTGTCGGCACCATCGACTATACCTATGCCCTGTATAAGGACCACGCGCTCAAGAACAGCTTTGGCGCCTGGTTCGGCTATGGCGGCGCCTTGACCAGCGCGACCATCGACAAGAACGGCACGATGACCAATCTGGTCGATGCCGGTTCCGACCTGTCTTATACCGGCACCGACGATCAGCAGCGCAACCAGCTCGGCTCGCTGGGCGGCAATGTGAAGTGGCAGCCGTTTGACAATCTGACCGTGGTGGCCGACGCCCATCATTCGGTGAACAATTCGACCGACGAGTCCCAGTTCTACATCGTGGGCCAGGATCAGAATTATTCGATCTACAAGATCTTTGATTCGACCAAGACGACGATCCCCACCACGACCTGGACTTTCCAGCCGCCCTATAACGTCAACAATCTCAACACCGCGCTGATTACGCCGCTGTTTGGTCAGCACAATCTCAGCCGCCAGCGCACCGCCGTTGACGAAGCCAAGCTGGAAACCGAATGGCGCAACAATGGCGACAGCGGGCTGCGCGCCATCAAGGTGGGCGTGAATTACAAGCAGACCAAGACCGGCTTTACCGTTTTTAACAGCGGCAATATCTCGAACGGTTATTACGACCCGCGCCTTGACGGTGCCTTGCCCTCTTCGCTGTTCACCAAGGTCAACTCCTCCTCGCTGCTCAAGGGCCTGTCGGGCGGCGGCAGCGACATTCTGGTGCCTTATTTCTACAGCTTCAATCCGTTTGCCGTGTCGCAGGCGCTCGCTGGTCTGCCCAATTACAACGGCACCGGTCCGGCGCCCGCCTATCCTTCGGGCTATGGCTATGGCACCGTTCCTGCCACGGACAATCTGATCAAGGAACGCACCTTCTCGGCCTATGCCCAGATGCAGTTTGATGCCGATTTCAACGGGATGCGCTTCCGCGCTCAGGCAGGTGTACGCTATGAACACACCAGCGTCAGCTCGGCCAGCCAGCAGCAGACTCCGGTCTCGGTGACATGGAACAACCCCACCGAGTTCCAGACCCAGTTCATGCCCGGCGCGCAGATCTTCACCGCAGGCAGCAGCTACAATGACTTCCTGCCCGCCATCGACATGAGCCTGCAGATTACCAAGCGGCTGGTCGCCCGTGCGTCCTACAGCACGACGATCACGCGTGCGGATTTGACCAAGCTTGTTTCAACGCAGGTGGTCGATGCCAACCCGCATGTTAACAACCGCTTCATTTCGTCCGGCAATCCGTCGTTGCTTCCTTATACATCGCAGAATTTCGACCTGTCTTTCGAATATTATATCAAGAATAACAGTTATTTCTCGGCGAATTATTTCGTCAAGCAAGTGTCGAACTTCATCACCAGCACCACCACGAATGTCACCATTCCCGGCCTGACCGATCCTGGGGCGGGGGCGCTGGCGCAAAAGGCGACGGCCGAGGTGCTGGCCGCCGGCCAACAGGCCAGCCCGCAGAACATCTTTGCCCAGATGGTGGCCGATACCGGACAGCAGGCCTTTGTCGGCCAGCCCAACGACCCCCTGATCACATGGCAATTGACCAAGCCCAGCAACGGGCCGACGGTCAACATCCATGGCTTTGAATTTGCGGGCCAGTATGTGTTTGGCGACACCGGCTTCGGCCTTCAGGCCAACGTCTCGCTGCCCGCGGGCGGGGCGCGTTACGACAACACCAATATTCTTGAGCAGTTCGCCTTGCCCGGCCTGAGCAAGTCGTACAACATCGTCGGCTTCTATGAAAAGAACGGGTTCCAGACCCGCGTGGCATGGAACCATCGCGATGCGTTCCTGGCCGCGCTGTCCCAGCCGCTCTATGCCAACCAGCCGACCTATACTGCGGCCTATGGCCAGCTTGATGCCAGCGCCAGCTATGACATCAACCGCCACGCCACGGTCTTCATCGATGCCGTCAACATCCTTGGCGCATCGCAGAGCCAGTATGGCCGTTTCACCAACCAGTTCCTCTATGCCGCCAAGGGCTATGGGCGCTATCAGGTGGGTGTGCGCGTCAAGCTGTAAGGCTTGAGCACAAGCCGGATCGGGGCCGCCTCAATCGCTGATTGGGGCGGCTTCGGCCCTTCAGGCCAAGGTCTGCAAAAGCATTTCGCGCAGATGCGCCGCGCTGTTCCGGGTGAGTTGGCCAAAGGCCCCGTGCGCCGCATCGGGCAAATGGTCAAAGGCGGGACCGTTGGTCTCGAACACGAGATTGTCGAACACTACCTTCCACGCGGCGCGCTGCTCTTTGGGCAAATCGCGCAGGGTAAGGAGGCCGGAAAGCAAGGCAGTCATCGGCGAACCGAAATAGGCCGGCACATCGCGCCACCATGTGTTGACCATGGCATTGACACTATCGAGCGATTCCACACCATGCCACCACAAGGTCGGAATATAGATCGCATCGCCCGGTTCGAGGATGGCGCTCAAGCCATGCGCCTGCGCCTCGCGATAGCGGGGAAAGCGCTCGAAATCGGGCGCGCGTATATCGACAAGGCTGATCGGTTGGCCCGCAGGCGTCAGATCGAGCGGGCCCATATAGAGGTTGGGCAATTGCTCGATGGGAAACAGGGTGAATTGCCGCCGCCCCGCCACCACACAGGCGATGTTTTCGACATTGTCATAATGGGGCGCGGTCATCGTCCGATTGCCGATCCAGATGGATTGGAGAAACTGGCTGGCCGGGATGAAGGGCGAGAGATCATGGCTCTGGGCAAAGCCGGGGAAATAACCGGCCAGCGCCAGCGATCCGGCGAACAGGGCGGATGGCTCGGCAAGCGCCGCCTCGTCGCGCAGGCGCGCGACAAATTCGGCGATAGGTGTCAGTTCCTTGCGATAGTTGAAACTGGTATAGCCGGGCTCATAGAAAAATCGCCCGCGATGAACCGGATCGCAGACAAAGTGAGGGATCGGCAGGCCGGAACTGATGGAGCAGAGATGATCAAGCAGGCCATCAGGGCCAAGATGTACAGCAGGCCACGATGACACGACGCCCTTTAATACGGCAGGTTGCGCCAGAGGTTTTATTTCTTCGAAGAAGGCTCTGGGTGTTACATCATAATATTGTGACACATTTTTCATAAGATTATCTTTTCAATATATTTTGGTGAATAATATTATATTTTCGGGATGGGTCAATCAATTATGGCAAATTTTGTTCCGCTGGACTTTGCAGAGCATCGTTCGCTGCGCCTCGCCACCGGTTATTCCGCCTCGCTGGGCGATGGGTTGGGCATGGTGGGCGCGGTGCCGACCGAGATCGCTGCGCTGGCCAATTCCTATCCGCTGTTTTTCCGCCGCTCCCCTGTCACGGGCGCGTATGAACTGGGGGTGATGCTGGGTTTTGCGGCGGAGGAGAACCTGTTTCTGGTCGATGAAGGCTGGGATGCCGCCTATGTTCCGCTGGTGCGCCGCTGCGAACCCTTCGCGGTCCAGCAAAGCCCGGCCGACCCCGGCCGCAATACGCTGATGATCGACCTCGACAGCCCGCGCCTCGCTCAGAGTGGCGGTGATGTGCTGTTCTTTTCCGATGGCCGCCCGTCCGAACGCCTGCAGGCCATCGTTGACGCGCTTGAAGCCTTGGTAAAGGGCGCGCAGCAAGGCAGCGACTATGCAGCGGCGCTCGATGCGCTGGGCCTGATCGAGCCGGTCGATGTGCGGATCGATCTGGGCGGCGGGGTCAGCCACAATCCATCGGGCCTTTTTGCCATTGCCGAAACGCGTCTGGCGCAACTGCCCGCGGATGCCCTGGCCGATCTGCATCGGCGCGGGTATCTCGGCTGGGCCTATCAACAGGCCGCCTCGGTCGGCCAGATCGCCAATCTCATCCTGCGCAAGAACCGGGCGCCCCATGTCCGCTGACCTTCGCTCGATCATCATCGTGGGCGGCGGCACGGCGGGATGGCTGACCGCAGGGATTCTGGCGGCACGCCTTCGCCTGCCTTCGCGCGGGGATCTGTCCATCACGGTGGTTGAATCGCCCGGCGTGCCCATTTTGGGCGTGGGCGAGGGCACATGGCCGACCATCCGCCAGAGCCTTCAGGTCATGGGCATCGGCGAGGCCAACTTCCTTGCCGCCTGTGACGCAACCTTCAAGCAAGGCTCGCAATTCGTTGGGTGGCGAGAGAAGGGCGCAGAGGGCACGCACAGCTATGTCCACCCTTTCACCCCGCCGCACCGTTTTGGCGAGGTCGATCTGGCCTCGGTATGGCTGGCCGCGCCCTTGGCGGGTTTCGATGAGGCGGTCTGCTTTCAGACTGCCCTGTGCCGCGCGGGCCTTGCGCCCAAAACGCGCAGCAGCCCGGAGTTTGAGGGCATCGGCAATTACGCCTATCACTTTGACGCGGGCAAGGTGGCCACTTTCCTCAAGGAACACTGCATCGCGCATTTGGGCGTGCGCTATCTCTGCGACGATGTGGAGGGCGCGCGGATGGATGATGACGGGGCGATTGTCGCCTTGCGCACCGCCCGCCATGGCGAAGTGGCGGGCGACTTCTTTGTCGATTGCAGCGGCCAGCATGGCGTGCTGATCGACCGGGTTTACAAGGTGCCGCTGGTCAATTGCCGCGATGTGCTGTTCGTCGACACCGCTCTGGCCGTTCAGGTGCCCTATCCCCATGCCGACAGCCCGATTGCCTCGGTCACTTTGGCCACGGCGCAGGAGGCCGGCTGGATCTGGGACATTGGCCTCACCTCAAGGCGGGGCGTGGGCTATGTCTATTCCAGCCAATACAGTTCAGATGACGAGGCGCGCGCCACGCTAGAGCGCTATGTCCGGGCTATTTCAGGCAAGCCCTTGCCCGCCGAACCCCGTCGCATCCCCATCAATTCGGGTTATCGCGAGCGGTTCTGGGTGGGCAATTGCGCGGCCATCGGCGTATCCTCGGGCTTTGTCGAGCCGCTGGAAGCCTCCAGCATTGCGATGATCGAGGTGTCGGCCGACCATCTGGCTCAGCATCTCACATTTGACCGCGAAGCGATGGCGATTGAGGCCGGGAGATTTAACCTCAAGCTCGATCAGGTGTGGCGCGATGCCATCGATTTTCTCAAGCTGCATTATGTGTTGAGCGACCGCCGTGAACCGTTCTGGGTGGCCAATCGCGATGCGCGTTCTATCCCGCCCTCGCTGCGCGACAATTTGCGCCTCTGGAAAAACCGCCCGCCGATCAGCGGCGACTTTCCGCTGACCTGCCAGTTGTTCGGCCCGGCCAGCTATCAATATATTCTCTACGGCATGGGCTATGCGACGACCCCCGGCGGCCCATCCGATGCGCATCACCATCTGGAGGAGGTTCAGGCCATGGCCAACCGTCTTGGCCGCGTTCTCGGCCCCAATCGTGATTGGCTGGCCCCGGCGCAGGTGTGAAAGGCGCATGCGCGGGATTGGCCCCTTGCGCAATGCAAAGAAGGATGAGAGCCGATCGCTCCCATCCTTCCTGCGCGCATCTGCTTGAGCTTGACTATGCCTCAGGCGCCAACAGGGATCGGATTGTCGACAAGGCTCTGATTAAAGGCATGGACCAGCCCATGCTCGCCCGATCCCACATTGTCGCGCAAGGGCCGCACCGCCTCGACCAGAACTTCCGGTTCATCCCCGGCCAGAGCGGCCAGTGTCTGTTCGACAAAGGCATCAAGGGGCATGGCACGCGGATCGCCGCTCTTGTAGATCAGATCGGTATCCACCCATGGCGGCGCGATTTCCTGAACCCGAACGCCCGTGTCGCGCAGGGCAAAGCGCTGTGACAGGGCATAGGAGTGCAGCGCCGCCTTGGTGGCCGAATAGGCCGCATTGCCCGCCAGCGGCACATAGGCCAGCACGCTGGTGGTATAAAGAATGGTCGCCTCCGGCTGCGCCTTGAGATGTTCGATCAGCGCCGCGCTCATGCGGATCGGGCCGAGGAAATTGGTGGCACTCAGACTTTCGAGCATGGCATCATCGACCGCGCCCGCCGGATCGTCAAAAGGCATGAAACCGGCATTGTTGAACAGCACGTTGAGCTTGGGAAAGCGGGTCACGGCCTCTTGCGCCGCCGCCGCGATGCTGGCCGGATCGGAAACGTCGAGTTCGATGGCGGCCATGCCCGGATTGGCGGCGGTCACTTCATCCAGCAAGGCGCGGCGGCGACCCGAAATGATCACCTGATTGCCCAACTTGTGCAGCGCCTCGGCCAAGGCGCGCCCGATGCCGCTGGTTCCGCCGGTGATGAAGATGGTGTTGTCGGTCAGTTTCATGGGAAGGTTCCTTTATCTCAGGCGGTGACACGAGCGACGCGGGGGAAATCCAGCGTGGTGTCGACGATATTGTTGATCGAGTTGGTGAGGATGTTGACCGCGACATGGGCCACGGTTTCCAGAATTTCGGCGTCGGGCAGTCCTGCCGCACGGGCCTGTTCAAGGGCCGCCGCGCCCGCCCGGCCATGATCGGCATTGACCGCCAGAGCCAGTGTCAGGATCGCCGCGACATGCGGGTCACTGGCCCGGCCTGATTGGGCGTCGGCGGCATCCTGGGCGCTGACGCCCTTGGCCCGCGCCCCGCCGGTGTGGGCGGCAAGGCAATAATCGCAACCATTGGCCGACGCGATGGCCACGGCGATCTGCTCCTGCGCCGATGCGGGCAAAACCCCGCCGCCCAGCGCGCCTTTGGCGTTCCAGAACACATCCAGCACGGCGGGCGCCTGTGCCATCACGCGAAACAGATTGGGCACCTTGCCCATCGCGGCGCGGGCGTTGTTGAACACGTTGGCCACGTCGGGGCGGGCGGCTTCATCGGACAGATGAGGGATCAGAGACATCGTAGGTATCCTTTGTAAAAATTGGGATCAGTTCGCGCCCAGACCGAAGCGCGCGGCGGGACGGCGGGCGGAAAGCTGGGGGCCGAGCGCGGCGCGGGCGGCTTCAAACGCCTGCCACAGCGCGGCGTCTTCCAATGCGGGGATGGTGTGGACTTCGCCCCGGTCGAGCCCGACCAGCGCGGCATCGACCATGTCATCGGCGCGCATCACGATTTCGCTGGGCAGGTTTTCCACCGGCAGGCCGCCGATTTCCCAGAAATCGGTCGCCGTCGCGCCGGGCAGGACGGCCTGAACCCGCACGCCCTTGTCGGCCAGCTCATGATGGAGCGAGGTGGTGAAGGCCTGAACAAAGGCCTTTGATCCGCCATAGACGCCGTTGAGCAATTCCGGGGCCACCGCCACGATCGAGGCAATGTTGATGATTGTGCCGCGTCCGCGCGCCACAAAGCCGGGGGCGGCGGCATAGGTCAGCCGGGTGAGCGCCAGCACGTTGAGGCGGATCATCGCCTCCATGCGCTCCACATCGCTGTCCAGCAGCGAGGAATGGGTGCCGATACCGGCATTGTTGACCAGAGCGGTGATGCTGGCGTCGCGGCGCAGGATGTCCTCCACGCGGGCCAGATCGGCGGCGGTACCCAGATCGGCGGCCACCACTTCGACCGCGCGGCCCGTGGCATCGGAAATCCGGGCGGCCAGCGTTTGCAGCTTTTCCCGGTTGCGGGCAACCAGGATCAGATCATGGCCGCGGCGGGCGAGGCGGTCGGCATAGATGGCGCCGATGCCGGTGGAGGCGCCGGTGATAAGAGCGGTGCCTTGGGCGATGGTGTTGGTCGGGGTCATGGTGGATCTCCTTGGTGGGGTATGTTTCTGACCCGCCCTGTATGGACCCGATGGACATTGACCGAAATGACGTATAAACTACGTTTTCAGGACATAGTGCAGAGGTTCATCCCATGCCCCACATCGCCATGGTGCTTTCCCCCGGATTCCAGTTTCTCGCGCTGGGCGCGCAGGCCGCCTTCGAACTGGCCAACCTTGTGACGGATCAGGATTTCTATTCACTGGGCATCTATTCGTCCAAGGGCGGGATGATGACCTCCTCGACCGGTCTGCCGCTGCCCACGGTGCCGCTGGCGCAGGCCGGGCCGATCGACACACTGCTGGTGATGGCGGGTACCACGCCGCCCCCGCAACAGGATGCCGCAACGCTCGATACACTGCGCGAGGCGGCGCAGGGCGCGCGGCGGGTGGCGGGCCTGTGTACGGGCGCTTTTCTGCTGGCCCAGATGGGGATGCTCGACGGGCGGCGGGCCACTACGCATTGGTCCTATGCCCGCATGATGCGCGAGGCCTATCCCGACATCAGGGTGGAGGAGGACCGCATCTTTATCAACGAAGGGCCGGTGTGGACGTCGGCGGGGCTGACGGCGGGACTGGATGTGGCCGTGGCGCTGGTGGAAAAGGATCTGGGCGCGGATGTGGCGGGGGCGGTGGCGCGGCGGCTGGTGCTGCATCATCGGCGCGCGGGCGGACAGTCACAGCATTCCGAACTGCTCAGTCTGGCGGCCAGCAGCGATCGCATCCAGAAGGCGCTGATCCATGCGCGCACGCATTTGACCAACACGTTGGGGGTTGAGGAACTGGCCGAGGTGGCCGCGCTCTCGCCGCGCCAGTTCAGCCGCGCCTTTCGTGCCGAAACCGGCCAATCCCCGGCCAAGGCGGTTGAGCAATTGCGGCTCGAGGCGGCAAGGCTCTTGCTGGAGGACACGCGCCACAGTCTGGAGGCGGTGGCGCAGCAGACCGGCTTTGTCGATCTGCGCCGGATGCGCGAGGCCTTCATGCGCCAATATGGCCAACCTCCGCAGGCGCTGCGCAGGCTGGCCAGAGCGGGGTAAGGCGCGGGTTCAGAGCGCCCGCAGCCGTTCCATCGCCACGGGTTCCGCCAAAAGGTCGCCCAATCGGGCGGCCGCCCCGCTGGATTTCAGCAGCGCGGCATGGGTATCGAGCGCGGCCTGGTCCGCCCATGCCTCGACCATGACGATCACACCGGGCGCATCAAGGCTGTCATGCGCGGCATAGGCCAGACAGCCCGGTTCCGTCAGCACCTTGGGGATCAGCGCCAGCATGGTCTGCGCCAAGGCATCCTCCTTGCCGGGTTTCGGCACAAGGCGGGCGATCAGGTGAACGGTTGTATCGGTCATGGAATTCACTCCATCCAAGCGGCACGATGGGCCGCGAAAAGCGCCTTGCGCGATCAGCGGGCCAGCAGGCGCGCAATAGCCTGACGGGCCGCGGCCAGCGTGGCAAGGGCCTTGGGGCCATCGCCATAGGCGCGCGCCAGCGCCATTGCACCCACCATTTCGGCCACCAGCGAGGCGGCCAACAGCGATGCTTCCCCCGTGTCGCGCCCGCGGCGGATCAGCGCGGCGGCAATGGCCTGCTCCATGGCGGCGATCCCGGCCTGAAAACGGGCGCGGGCGGCTTCTGGCATGCGCGGCGCCTCGCCCGCCAGCCAGGGCAGCGGGCAGCCGCGATCATGACGCCGCATGACCTGTTCCGAAAGGTAGAAGTCGATCAGCCCGTCCAGATCGTCCGCCTCGCCCAGAAAGCGCTGAACCATCCCGGCGCTGTCCTGAAACATGCGGTCGATGGCATGGGCGACCAGATCATCGCGGTTTTCGAAATGGGCGTAAAATCCGCCATGGGTCAGGCCCGCCCGCTTCATCAGATTGGCCACACTCAGCCCCTCGGTGCCCCCGGCGCGCAGAGCGGCGGCGGCCTCGTCAAGGATGCGTTCGCGCACGCGGGCCTTGTGGGCGCTTTTGTCAGCCATCTTGCATCACCTTCCGCCGAGTTTCAAATCCACCGCCCATCGCCCGTACAGCCGCCACACTGGCGCGCGCAAGGGCTTCGCGCGATTGAGTCAGCCGGTCGCTGGCCTCCAGCAGATTGCGGTCGGCGTCCAGCACGTCGATCAGCGAGACCGCGCCCTGCGCATAGGCATCGCGCGCCTGATCGCGGGCGGCGGTCAAGAGGGCAACCTGCTGTGCCAGCGCGGTCTCCTCGCGGGTTCCTTCCTCCAGCGCGGCGACGGCATCGCCAACCTCTGCGCCCGCCACCAGCGCCGCCTCGCGCCATTGGGCCAGAGCCTCGCGCCGGGCGCCGCGCGCGGCGGCCAGTTCGGCATCGATCCGCCCGAAATCGAACAGCCGCCAGCGCAGGGCCGCGCCGCCGCTGGCCGTGACCGCATCGCCCGATGCCAGCGACAGGCCGCCCACCGTGACCACCCCGGCCACACCGCCCAGCGAGAGGTGAGGATAATACTCGGCTTTGGCCACATCGATGCGGGCCTTGGCCCCGGCGGCCCGCGCCTCGGCGGCGGCCAGATCAGGGCGGCGGCGCATCAGCGCGGCCGGGTCGGCATCCAGCGCGGGGGCAAAGCCCCGCGGCAGCGGCGCGGGCGTTCGCAGCCGTTCCGGCCATGCCCGGTCGCCGGTCAGCACGCCCAGCCGGTCAAGATCGACCGCAATCGCCTGACGCAGCGGGGGCAGGGCGGCTTGCGCTGCGGCATGGGCGGCCTCGGCCCGGTTGACGTCAAACTGGCTGGCCAGCCCCTGATCAGCGCGTTGACGCACCAGCGCAGCCAGAGAACCGCGCAGGACCGCCTGATCCTGCGCCAACGCCAGACGCTGTTGCAGCCCGCGCAGGTGCAGATAGGCGTCCGCCACCTGCGCCGTAACGGCCAGATGCGCCGCCTGCTCATCGGCGAGTGTGGCCAGCGCGCCATGGGCCGCTGCGCGCTTGGCCGCCGACAGGCCGCCGAACAGGTCAATTTCCCACTGCGCGCCGATCCCGGCCTGATACAGTTCATAATCGCGCGGCAGGCCGATCTTTTGCGAGGCTCCGCCCATGGGCGAATGCAGCGATTGCCGGTCTGCCTCCGCACCCGCCGACAGGCTGGCCGAGGGAAGCAGCGCCGCGCCCGCCCGGCGCGACAGCGCGCGCGCCTGCTCCACCCGCGCGGCGGCGGCCTCCAGCGAGAGATTGCCCGCCAGTGCTTGCGCCTCGGCAGCGTTGAGCAGCGGGTCGTTGAAAGCCTGCCACCATGGCTGCACGGCCCGTGCCTGTGGTGACGGGTCGGCCAGCGCAGGCCCGGCGAGCGCCAGCGCGAGAGCAGCGAGAGGGAAAGTGGACATACGCATCACGCGGGCTCCTTCAATGAGCGGCATCAGGGGGAGGCGGGGCCGCAGCCGGGCGGCAGAACGGCACCAGCACCAGCGCCGCGATGAACATGAAAGCCATGAGTCGGAACACATCGTCAAAGCCCAGCGCCAGCGCCTCGCGCGAAATCACGCGGGCCAATGTGCCCTGTGCCATCCACTGTGCCTGAGCGGTGTCGGGCGTGATCGCGGCCATTTGGGCGGCAAGGGCGGCGGTGGCCTCCTGCACCGGGGCGGCATGGTGGCCCATCGCTTCGGACAGGCGGGCGGCGGCGATGCGGCTGTCATCCTGAAGCCAGCTGTTGACCACGGCAATGCCGATGGCGCCGCCCAGATTGCGCATCAGGTTGAACAGGCCCGAGGCCGCGCCCAATTCCTGCGGCGGCACCGCGCCCAGCGCCATCGTTACCGAAGGCACGATGCACAGCATCAGCGCAAAACCGCGCAGCATCTGGGGCGCGAGCAGCTCCCAAAAGCCCCACTGGCTGGTCATTTCCGAGGTCAGCCATAGGCTGGCCGCGAACAGCGACAGGCCCACGGTGATCATATAGCGCATGTCCACCCGCTGTGACAGCGCGGCAGCCACCACCGTAGAGCCGAGTTGCGCGACGCCCACCACAAAGATCGTCTGGCCGATCTGCAACGCGCTGTAGCCGCGCACCATCGCCAGATAGAGCGGGATCAGCGAGATCGAGGCATACATGCCAAAGCCGATCACCAGATTGAACACCGAGGCAAAGGCAAAAGTCGGCCGCCGGAACGACCGCAGCGAAACGATGGGCGAGGTGGAGAAAAACGAACGCTCCAAAAACAGCACAAATCCGACCGCGCTGGCCCATGCCGCCAGCGCAATCGTCTCATCGCCCAGCCAGTCATGCCGGGGGCCTTCCTCCAGCACATATTCCAGCCCCGCCAGAAACACCGCCATCGCCAGCAAATGCGCCCAGTCGATCCGCTTGAGCAGAGAGATGTTGGCGCCATCGATGCGCAGCAGGATGGCGCAGGCGGCGGCGATAAACAGGCCGGGCATCACATTGACAAAGAACAGCCAGCGCCAGTTCAGCACATCGGTGATATAGCCGCCTGCCGATGGCCCCAGCGCCGGGGCCAGCACGCTGACCGTGCCCAAAATCGCGGGGATCAGCGCGCGCTGTTTGCCCGAAAACAGGGTGAAGCCCACGGCAAACACCAGCGGCACCATCGCACCCCCGGTAAAGCCTTGAAGCGCGCGAAACCCCACCATCGAGCCGATCGACCATGACAGGCCGCACAGCAGGCTGGAGAGCGTGAACATCAGGCATGAGGCGACAAACAGCCAGCGTGTTGACAACGCCCGCGCCAGAAATCCCGACAGCGGGATCATCACCAGTTCGGCCATCAGATAGGCGGTCTGGACCCAGCTTACCTCATCGGCCCCGGCGGCAAGCCCTGCTGCCACCTCGCGCTGGGATGCCGAAACGATCTGGATGTCGAACAATGCAAGGAACTGACCAAAGGCCATCAGCCCGAAAATCAGGAACTTGCGCGAGGTGGGCATCGTGGTCGGGTCAGCGGACCAGTCCTGGGACAGGCGCGAGAAGGCGGGGGGAAGCATGGCCGCGATTTTGCCTCTTGTTGAAATGATGAACGTCATATATATGACAATCGTCATTTCAACAAGAGGCTTTTCCCATGCTCCAGCGCACCGCCGATCCCGCCCTGAAGGCCGCATCCCCCGCGCAAGATCAGGCGGCCCGGCCAAAGGTGCCGCGCGCCGCCATGGCCGCGGCGGCTGCGCTGGCGGTGGGCGCATTGGGGGCCATGTGGATCCTGTCCGAACCTTCGATCCAATCGACCGATGATGCATATATCGGGGCGGACGCCACGCATGTCGCGCCGCGCATCAAGGGTTTTGTCAGCGCCGTGCTGGTGGCCGAAAACCAGAGCGTGCGGGCGGGACAGATGTTGATGCAGATTGACCCTGAGGAATATGCCGCCCACCGCGCCCGGGCCGAGGCCGACCTTGCCGATGCGCGCGGCGCGGTACTGGCGGCGCGGGCCGCGCTTGCCCGTCAGAGCAGCGAGGAAGCGCTGGCCAGCGCGCAGACCGCCGCCGCTGCCACCTCGATCCGTTCGGCGCAGGCCAATGCGGACCATGCCAGCGCCGATGCCGCGCGCTATCAGGCCCTGCTGGCCACCGGCGCGGTGGCGGCGCGCGATGCCGAAGCCTATCGCACCGGGGCCGTTGCGGGCGGACAGGCGCTCGCGCGGGCGCAGGCCGACCTGACTGTCGCGCGTCGGCAGGGCGCCGTGGTCAATGCCCGCCGCGCCGATCTCATCGCGGCGCTCGATCGCGCCGAGGCGGGCGAGGCCCGCGCCAAGGCCACTCTGGACCTTGCCGGGCAAGACCTGCGCCATACCGCCATCACCGCCCCAATTGATGGCGTGGTGGCCAGTCGCCAGTTGCGCGTGGGCGATTATGCCCAACCCGGCACCCGCGCCCTGACGCTGGTGCCGATGCAGGCGCTCTATGTCACCGCCAATTTCAAGGAAACCCAGACCCGCCACATGCACCCCGGCCAGCGCGCGCAGGTGCATGTTGATGCTCTTGGCGGCGGCACGGTATCGGGCGTGGTGGAGAGCATCGCGCCGGGCTCTGCCTCCACCTTTGCCCTGTTGCCGTTTGAACCGGGCACCGGCAATTTCACCAAGATCGTCCAGCGCGTGCCGGTGCGCATCCGCATCAATCCGGGCCAGAAGGGCGCCGATGTCCTGCGCCCCGGCATTTCGGTTACCGCCGAGGTTTCCGTCCGGGAATGAAATAATCCGGTGCGGCCGCCATCAGCCTATTCCGCCTCGATATAGCGAGTGACATTTTGCGCCAGCACATCCAGCGGCACATTGCCGCCATCGACCACCGTCTGGTTGAAATCGCGCAAATCGAAACGCGCGCCCAATCGGGCGCGGGCACGCTCGCGCTGGGCGTTGATCTCGATCTGGCCCAGCATATAGCCACAGGCCTGCCCCGGCCAGGCGCAATAGCGCTCCACCTCGCTCACCGCATTGCTGAGCGGCAGGCCGGTGGCGGCGATGAATTCGTTCAACGCCTGATCGCGGCTCCAGCCCTGCGCATGAATGCCGGTGTCCACCACCAGTCGCGCCGCGCGCCATGACAGGCCCATCAGATAGCCCAGCCGCCCCGCCGGATCATCGGCATACATGTCCAATTCGTCGGCCAGTTGCTCACTGTAGAGCGCCCAGCCCTCGGAATAGGCGTTGAAAGCCAAAATCGAGCGGATCAGCGGCAATGCCTGCGCATATTCGCCCTGCCAGACATGGCCGGGTATGCCTTCATGAAACACCAGATCGGGAATGCTGACCCGGTTATGGATCGCCGGATCGCCCAGATTGACCCAGATCTTGCCAGGAATGCGCCCGTCAATCGAGCCCGGCCCGCCATAGGCCGACGGAGCGCCCGGCTCCTCGGCCAGCGGCATGCGGCGGATTTCCAGATTGCCGCGCGCCAGCCTGCGAAAGGCGGAAGGCAATTTCTCGCGCATCGCCGTCAGTTTGGCGTTCATATAGGCGACGATCTTTTCCCGCGCGGCATCATCGGTGCCAAAGGTGATGTCGGGCCGCTGCTGCAAGGCATTCATGCGATCGGCCACCGATCCTTGTGTCAGACCAAGGCTGCGCAGGATCGTGTCCATCTGCGCACTCAATTCCACCAGTCGGGCGCGGCCGATGGCGTGGATTTCCTCGGGCGTACGCCGTGTGGTGGTGCTGGCGCGCAGGCCCCAGGCATACCACTCCTCGCCGTGCGGGCGCGGGCGCATGCCCGCATCGCCCGTGGCGACGGCGCGTTGGGCGCGGATTTCGGCCAATTGCCGTTGCAGGGCCGGGATCACGCCCTGGCTGATAATCCGCTCGGCCCGCGCGCCCAGCGCTGCGGCGTCCAGGCCGGGCACCTTGGCCGCCTTGTGCATCAGCGGCGCCACCAGCGGACCATCGCTGCGCGCTGCCTCGGCGATGGAGCGGGTCATGCCCGCGATGGTTTTGTCGAGCAGAAAGTCGGGCGGAACCAACCCGATGCCGCGCGCATGGGCGATACGGGCGGTTTCGCCATCCAGCAGGGCAGGCATCGCCGTCAGACGTTGCAGATAATAGTCGGCATCGGCCGCATCGCGCACCGGCTGATCGCCGTCCAGCAATTGGGAAATGTCGATCCAGCCGCCGACATTCTGGATCACGCAATAGGGCGTGTTGCGCCATCCCCCGATCGTGGCATCGCCATAGGGCAGCGCCATGCCCTGGCGCGCGGTGCGAAAGGCGCTTTGCGTGACAGTCAGGCTGGTGAGCGTTGAGGCATCCAGACCGCCGCGCTCCACCCGGTCCAGCCGCGCCAGCGCATCGTCGAGAAAGGCCCGCGTGGCCGCCACGCCCGCCGGCGAGCGATCATCGAGCGCGCCGCGCAGACGCGCATGCGCCCCGGTGTCCACTCCCAGAGAGGTAGCGCTGGTGGGCACACGCTCCAGCAAACCCCACGCCAGCGTGTCGAGCAGCGCCGCGCCCGGACTGTGCGATGCACCGGCGGCTTTTGCGGCCAATGCCTGAATCGGGCGGGGGAGCGCGGCCGCTGCCGCCCCGGTGAGCGCCGCGCGGCGCGAGAAATTCAAACTGTCCATGCTACCATGATGGCCAGCGAAGCGCCCATCGTCAAATCCTGACCTTGCGCCATTGGTCAAAACATCATGAGGCAGCGGTTGGACTTGGCCCGGTGGATACGATAGAAATTCGCGCGATGAACACATTGCCTGATATCCTTGGCGCGGCGCGCCCTGTTGAAGTGCATGTCTGGGTGGCGCTGCTGTCGCTCTACGGCAAAATTCACCAACGGTTGAACCGGCAGATGCAGCGTGATTGCGGCATCACATTGGCGAAATATGACGTTCTGGCGCAATTGGTGAACGCGCCGGACGGGCGAACCCTTGGCGATTTGACCAACGGGTTGAAGGTGACGGGGGGCAATGTCACCGGCCTGACGCGGCGATTGCTGGATGACGGACTCATCGCTCGCGAGGCTTCGGCCACGGATCGGCGTTCTTTCATCATCCGCCTGACGTCGCGGGGAAGGGAGACCTTTCTGGCGGCGCAAGCGATGCATGATGATGCCGTTCGCGGCTGGCTGGGCGCGCTGTCGGGGGACGAACTGGACAATGCGCTGCATCTGTTGCGCCGCATGGATAAAGCGGTGCCATGACGGGGCGGCACGACCTGCCGACTTTGCGAGAGGATCTCGAAGGTCATCCCGGCTATGTCATCAACCATCTTGCAAGTCTGGGGCAGGCCGCTCAGGCCCGAATGCTGGAGCCTCTCGGCCTTTCGCTGCTCATGGTGCGCGCGCTGACGGTGCTGTATATCGAGGATGGGCTGACTATCAACGAGATTGCCCTGCGCAGTTTTGCAGAGCAATCCACCACCAGCCGCACCATTGATGCCATGGTCAACGCAGGATGGCTTGAAAGGCGGACCCCCGCCGGGGACCAACGGCGGCGTGAAGTTGTCCTGACCACGGCCGGGCGCGATAAAATGCTGGAGGTCTGGCCGTTGATGGAGAGGCACAGGGCATCGCTGACGGCAGGCATTGATGCCCATGATCTGGTTGTTTGTCAGCGGGTTCTGGGGGCCATGATCGGCAATCTGCAGCGCGTTTAAAGCTGAATTCATCGGCCGGACCCGTCCTTGACAGAATTTATTTTATATATAAATATATGCAGAAGAATTCTTCTGGAGGGGACGGCCATGACTGCTGAAACTGTATTTGCGCGGTTTGCCGCCGCCGCAGCCCATTGGCCGGACCATCCCTTTCTTCATATCCTGCCCGAAACAGCGCAGGTCTATGGGATTGCCCATGGCGAGATCACCTATGACCAAATGCTGGCCCGCTCGATCGCACGCCGCCACATTCTGGAGCAGGCGGGCGTCGGCGGGGGAACAAGGCTGGGACTGTTGCTGGAAAACCGGCCGGAATTCATCGAGATATTTCTGGCTGCCAACAGCCTTGGCGCCTCGATTGTGCCGATCAATCCGGATTTGCGCATGGCCGAACTGGAATATCTGATCGCCCATTCCGAAATGAGCGCGGCTTTTGCCACACCGGCCCGCCTTGATGCTCTGGTCGCCGCCGCCTCGGCTGCGGGCAGCCCGATGGTGGCCGCCATCCCTGATGGCCCGCTCCCTCCGCTGCCGCCCCATGCGCAGGCTTCCGGTCAGCCAGACTGGGAAACCGAGGCGGCGTTGCTTTATACCTCTGGCACCACCGGCCAGCCCAAAGGATGCGTTCTGACCAACACCTATTTCCTGCATTCGGGCGATTGGTATGGCGATGTCGGCGGCCTCATGGCGCTGCGTCCGGGGCAGGAGCGCATGCTGACCCCGCTGCCGCTGTTTCACATGAATGGGCTGGCGGTGTCCTTGATGGCCATGATCACGCTGGGCGGCTGTCTGACGGTGCTGGACCGGTTTCATCCATCGACATGGTGGGATTCGGTGCGGCAAAGTAAGGCGACCTGTCTCCACTATCTGGGGGTGATGCCCGCCATGCTGATGAAGGCGCCGGAGAGCGAATTGGACCGCCGCCATTCGGTTCGTTTCGGGTTTGGCGCCGGTTCGCCGCGCGAATTGCATGGAGCCTTTGAACAGCGCTTCGGTTTTCCCCTGATCGAGGCATGGGCCATGACCGAAACCGGCAGCGGCGGCGTCATCAGCGCGCATCGTGAGCCGCGTAAGGTCGGCACCAATTGCTTTGGCCGTCCCACGCCCGACGTTGCCATTCGTATTGTCGATGAAACGGGGGCGGATTGCCCCGATGATATGCCGGGCGAATTGCTCGTGCGTCATGCCGGGGGCGACCCGCGTTTTGGCTTCTTCCGCGAATATCTCAAAAATCCGCAGGCAACCGCCGAGGCATGGGCCGGTGGCTGGTTTCATACGGGCGATATCGTGATGCGCGATGCCGATGGGGATCTGCATTTCGTCGATCGCAAAAAGAATGTCATCCGCCGATCGGGTGAGAACATTGCGGCGGTTGAGGTGGAGACCATTCTGGCGCGTCATCCCGGCATTCGGGAAGTGGCGGTGGCCGCCACGCCCGATGTCCTGCGCGGCGATGAGGTCGCGGCCTTGATCGTGGCCAATGATCCGGCCGATCATGCCGCGCAACTGGCCGATGACATCGCCCGGTGGGGGCTGGACAACATGGCCTATTACAAGGTGCCCGGCTGGATCGGCTTTGTTGAACAATTGCCGCGCACGCCCACCGAAAAGATCCTGCGCGTCGCGCTGAAGGGCGAGGTTGACGCGATGATGGCGCGGGGCGGCTTTCATGACACGCGCGCGTTGAAGAAGCGTCAGGGATGAGCCGGTTGCCCGCCCCCTATGACGGCGTGGTCGTTTGCGCCCCGGTCACGGTGCCTTACCAGCGTTTTTCGCCCCAGCCCGCGCATTGGTGGGCCGGGGCGGCGCTGCGACTGCTGGCGCGCAAAACGGGCTTTGGTCCGCACGATATTGACGGCTTTTGCTTTTCCAGTTTCTCCGCCGGGCCGGATACAGCCGTGGGCATGACCCAGCATATGGGCCTGTCGCCGCGCTGGCTGGACCATATTCCCACCGGCGGCGCCAGCGGCGTGATGGCTCTGCGCCGCGCCGCGCGGGCGGTGCAAAGCGGCGATGCCGAAGTGGTGGTCTGCCTTGCCGCGGATGCCAATCAGATTGACAGTTTTCGCAAAGGTCTCTCCGCTTTCTCGCGCTTCTCTCAGGATGCGGTCTATCCCTATGGCTTTGGCGGACCCAATGCCACATTCGCCCTGATCACGGATGCGTGGATGCGCGAAACCGGCATCGAGCGCGCCGATTTTGGCAAATTGTGCCTGACCCAGCGTGCCAATGCCGCGTCAAACCCGCTGGCCCTGATGCGCGATCCGTTGACGATGGAGGCCTATCTGGCCGCGCGGCCCATTGCGGATCCGGTGCATCTGTTCGATTGCGTGATGCCCTGCGCCGGGGCGGAAGCCTTTATTGTCACCACGCCCGAAATCGCCAAGGCGCGCGGGCTGGCCGGGGCGCACATTCTGAGCACCATCGAGCGGCATAATGCCTATCCCGAAGACCCTGTGCAAAGTCGCGGCGGCTGGGCCATGGATATTGACGATCTGTGGAACATGGCGGGGATCGCTCCTGATGCGGTTGATTGCCTTCAGGCCTATGACGATTATCCGGTGATCGTGGCCATGCAATTGGTCGATCTTGGCTTTTGCGCCAAGCAGGACGTTGCCCATTTCATCCGGCGGACCGATTTCGGGATCGGCGGGGATCTGCCGCTCAACACCAATGGCGGTCAATTGTCCACCGGACAGGCGGGCGCTGCGGGGGGCTTTCAGAATGTGACCGAAGGGTTGCGGCAAATTCTGCATTGTCCGCTGGGCGCGCAGGTGCCCGACGCCCGGATTACCGCCATATCGGGGTTTGGTCTGGTGAATTATGATCGCGGCGTCTGTACCGCTGCTGCTATTTTGAAGGCATTGGGATGACACATCCGCTTCATGAACACCGCGATCCTGTGGTGCAGGACTCCCATGCGCCTACGGGCGCGCGCAGTCGGGCTATGCATGCCCTTTCGGCCCGCGCGGCGCAGGGGCGCTTTGTACTTCAGTCCTGCACGGTCTGCGCCGCGGTGGCTTGGCCGCCGCGCGATGCCTGCCCGCAATGTTGGGGCGAACTAGCATGGGCAGATCAGCCTGTGGGAGCCTGTGTTGTCAACCAGACCACGATCCACGTCTCGACCGATCCTTATTTCCGCGCCCACTTGCCTTGGCGCATGGGCACGGTGCAACTGGACGCCGGGCCGGTGGCTATGGCCCATCTCTATGGCGCCCTAAAGCCCGGCATGCGGGCCGTGATGCGCTTGATGCTTGATCGCGGGGGCAATGCCGCCCTGTACGCTCTTCCGGCCGAGGGAATGTCCGATATGAATGATCTGCAGAGCGACGCGCAGTGGCGCGAATTTATCATTCCTGTTGCGGGCCGAACAGTTTTGGTCAGCGATGCCGCGCAGGCGACGGGGCGCGCGATGGTTCGTGCCTTGATTCAGGCGGGTGCAGGGCTGGTGGTGGCGGGGCTGAGCGCGCCGGCTTCGGCGACGGATGCCGATGATGCCATACTGGGCCACGAGACGGTGCGGATTGTTCGGCTTGATCTTACCGATGCGGCTTCGGTTGCTGCGGCGCTGGGTATGATGGAGCGCCCGCTCGACATTGTCATCAACACCGCGCGCCATGTTCGCGGCGGGGGCGTCAGCCGGGATGCAGCCTTGGCCAAGCAGCAGTTCGCCATGGAAGTATCCGCTATGGGCCTATCACGTCTGGCGGGGGCCGCTGCGCCCTTGCTGGCCGGGCGGCCTCAGGGGGCTTTCGTCGATCTGATCTCGGTTCAGGCGCTGGCGGGGGACGCCGGATTTGCCGGTTTTGCAGCGGCGGAAGCGGCTCGCCTCTCGCTGGTGCAAAGCTTGCGGCATGAAATGCGCGCCACCGGTGTTCGGGTGCTCACGGTGTTTACCGGCCCCACCGATGATGCGGATCATCAATCTCTGCCCCCGCCGAAAGTGGCGCCAGCCCGTCTGGCGGCTGCGGTTGTTGATGCTCTGGCGCAGGGCCGGGAGCAGACCTGTGTGGGCGATGTGGCAAAGGATGCCATGGCGCGCTGGCTGGTCGACCCGGCCCTTTTTATCCGGGAGATCAATCTTTAAACCTTGGATCGCGCCGCAGGGATGCATTAGCCCTGCGGCACTTTCCTACCGCGACGCAGGGCCGATACGCAAAACCACAGAGTTGGGCTCGTCGGTCAAGGCGTAGAGCAGCCCATCAGGGCCTTGGCGCACATCCTTGAAGCGCTGATGCAGGCGGTCGAACAGGACTTCCTGACGGATTTCCTCAAGCTTTTCGTTGAAAACGACACGGATGAGCGCGCCCGTTCCGTTGATCTGGCCGCGCCGGGCGCTGGCAATGAACAGATTGTTGCGCCAGCCCCGCAATTTCGCGCCCGTATAAAAGGCAATGCCGGCTGGCGCGATGGAGGGCGACCAGATGAGCGTTGGCCCCTGTGTGTCGGGCGGCACAGGCGCAGCGGGCAACGGCGAGCCGCCATATTGGGTGCCGTACGTGGCATTGGGCCAGCCGTAATTGCGCCCCGCCGACAGGATGTTCAATTCGTCTCCTCCCTGTGGCCCGTGTTCCGAGGCGATGATCTGCCCGGTCTGGGGCGCAAAGGCGAGGCCCAGCGGATCGCGGTGGCCATAGGTCCAGATTTCGGCCCTTGCCCCTTTGACGCCGACAAAGGGATTGTCGGCCGGGATCCGCCCGTCGCGCATCACGCGCAGCACTTTGCCATAGATGGTGTCGGTGCGCTGGGCAGACTGAATGTCACCCTCGCTCAGCGCGCCGACCGAGACGAAGAGATCACCATGGCGTCCGGGCAGGATGCGCGATCCGCCCACGGCCACCTTTGCCTCGCCCACCACAAGGTCGGTGATGTCCACCAGCCGCGAACCGTCCAGCCGCGCGCGCGCCAGAACGGTGGCAGCGGTGATCCGGCCGCTGGATGCATCCAGCCCGAAGGGACGGTTAAGAGTAAGATAGATCAGATGATTGACGGCAAAATCGGGATCAAGGGCCACATCCTGAAGACCCAATACATCGGATGGATCGAGATGGGGCGTATGGCTGTAGTCGGGGATGCCCGCGATCGGTCTTGGCGCCAGCGTCGGTCGCGGCCCGGTGGCGTTGCGCAGCAGGCGCAATCTTGCGCCGCGCTCCACCACCAGCGCATCACCATTGGGAAGAAAGGCCAGACTGTAACCATTGACCAGACCCCGCGCGACGACCTCGACCTTGACGCGGCTTTGTTCGGCAGTCTGGAACAGGAATGGCCCGGCGCCCGACAGGCGGGCAGGGACGCTCACCTCCGGCCCATCCGCGGCGGCTGCAGGGGGCGCCGCGATGGACAGCGCCAATGCGCATAGCACGCTCTTTGGATAAGTTCTCATCCCCGCCTCCTCAGAAACTGTAGTCAAGGCTCAGACCCACCGTGCGCGGCGCGATCAGATTGAACCAATAGCGGTTGAAGTTGGTCTGGTTGTAATAGCCGCCGCCGATCAGTCCGCGCCTGTCGGTCAGGTTCTGAACAAAGGCATTCACATTCCATGGGCCAAAGCTGAGGCCACCGTTAATGTCGAACTGGACATAACCGGGATAGGTCTGACGCAGGGGCGCTTCGGCCTGACTGGGCGCGAATTCGCCCTTGCGGTCGCCGACATAGGTGGCCGACAGGCCCAGCCGTGCCTTCATGCCCTCGCGCAGCGGAGCCTCGTAATCTAGAGAGAAGCGGCCTGAATGTTCACTGGAATAGGGCAAGCGATCTCCCGGCGCGGCATAGAGGACCGCCGAGGAAAAGCCCTGACGCAGCGTGGCGTCGACATAGGACCACCACATTTTGGCCGTCAGCCGGTCTGTTGGTCGCGCCTCAAGGGAAATTTCGAAACCACGGCTGCGCGCTTTTCCGCCATTGGAATTATAGGTGAACGTGCCAAGGGCCGAAACCTGCGTTACCTGAATATCGCGCCAGTCGATGGTAAACAGAGAGATGTCATACGACAAGGCTCGGTTCAGCAGATCCCCCTTGGCGCCCAATTCATAATTGATCGTGCGGTCAGGCTTGAACTGACAGGGAACCGGCTCGGCGGGATCGGTGTTGCACCCGGCATTGGGGCCGCCGGGGCGATAGCCCGAGGCCACGCGGCCATAGATCATGTGATCGGGCGTAGGCTTGAACCGGGGTGAAACCTGAAAGGTGAAGGCATTGCCGCTGGCCTGCGGGTTGGTTTCGCGATGGGCGGCCGGGGCCGGGTCGGGCGCCAGCATCGTCCATTCGCGGTGGATCATGGATTGGGTGTTGCGGCTCCACCGCCCGCCCAATTGCACATCGAACCTTTCGCTCAACCGCGCGGTGATATTGGCAAAACCGGCAAATTCCTCATAGGTTGCGTTATCGCGCCAGACCACAGGATAGCCGTAGATCGCGCCGTTGAGCGGATTGGTGGCGGCGGAATCGATCGTGTATTTCGCCTTTTCCCGCGTATAGAATCCGCCTGCGATCCAGTCGAAGGATTGCGCCAGCGTGCCCGACAGCCGCGTTTCATGCGAGACCTTGTCCACGCTGTAGCCCGTCATCATCACATGGCCGAAATCGGGCGCGGCGGGATAGACCAGCGGAAACACCGCGAGGGTGAGCGGCGAGGCGGTAAAATCGATGCGGTCCGAATTGCCGTTGCGCGAAAACGCGGTCACCGAGGTCAGATCCACCTCACCAAGGCGCGCCTTGATGGTGGCATTGTACATCTGCACTTCGGAATGGCTGGGCCCGGCGCCGATCTGGTCGGTCTGCTGAAAGGGCGCGCCGGTGCGGCTGTCCACCGAGGGCGAGCCATTGAGGTCGCGCACCTGATAAAGCGCGCTCAGCCGCAGGGAGAAGGATGAGGAAGGTTTCCACAAAGCCGACAGGCGCCCGCCGGTCACGTTTGACGAATTCACATTATCGCGGCCGGTGCGGATATTGTCGATATAACCGGCATCGCGGCGCGTGAACACGCTGGCCCGGATGGCGGTGTCCTGGCTCAACGGGATGTTGAGCGCGGCGCGGGCATTATAGCCAAGCGACTGGCCGCCATAGTTGACCATGTTGAGGCCGCCGCCCACGCTGCCCGAAAAGGCGCGCGTGTCAGGCGCCACGGTCACATATTTGACCAGACCGCCAATGCTGCTGGCGCCATAGAGCGTGCCTTGCGGGCCGCGCAGAACCTCGATCCGGGCAAGTTCCGAAGGGTCGATATCGGGCGCTGCGCCAAACAGGCCGCCCTGACCGGTGGACGAGCCGTAGGGCACATCATCAATGGTAAAGCCGACCGCCGGATTGCCGGTGGCAGGGCCGGTGGTAATACCGCGAATGGCCAATTGGGCCCGGTTGTTGACGAATTGCAGATTGACGCCCGGCATGCTGGAAAAGAAATCCTGCGCGCGGGTCTGGTTGACCGCCAACAAGGCATTGCCGCCGATGGCCGATACGGGAACCGGCACATCCTTGAGGCGCTCTTCGCGCTTTTGCGCGGTCACGATGATCTCGTTGGAATTGTCCGGCTTGGTCGTGCCATCGCCCGCCATTGCAGGAGTACCCGTCATCGCAAGCGCCGTCAGGCAAGCCAGCGGCAAATGGCGGACACGGAATTCGGCTTTTCTCAACACAGGGTTCCCCTCTTCTTTTTTCTAGTTTTTGAAAATGCTTGGTTCATCGCAGGCCTCTTCGGCGCCACCACAGCCACATGCCGGTGACACAGCCCAGCACCACCACCAGCCCAAAGCAGGCTACCGCCACTTGCCAGACGCGCCCGCCGACTGCCGTTACATGCAGGGCAATCAACCAGTTGGTCAGCGTGTTTGCGGCCCGTTGTCCGGTTGGAAGTTGCAGTGCGAGGAAGCGGCCGTCGCGCGCGTCAATCGCGATGGTGGCCGCCGTTGCAGGGGAGTCGGTTTCTGTGGGGCGGCCCTGTGCGTCGAGCAGATCGCGCGAGGTGTGCATCAGAAAGAAATACAAGCCCAGATCGCGCCGATATTCGATGGCGGCCGGTTTGCCGAGCGTAAATCCCTCGCGCCGGGCCTCTTGGGTAAAATAGCGCTGACCCAGTTCGGCGGCCTTGAACCAGTCGATTGGCGGATTGACCAAGGGCTGCGACAGGGGCGGCCGCGGCGGCGCTTCCTGAAAATGTTCATAGGGGGCGATCCGTTGGACCGCGCGGGCATAGGGTCCGCCCAGATTGAGCGCAAAGCCGGTGATGGCAAAAATGGCCAGCAGGGGCCAGAGCCACAGGCCGGGCGCCCGGTGCAGATCGAGCAGCAGGCGATTGGTGTTACCTTTGCATTCGATTTTCCACGCGCTGGCCCAACGCTGGCGAAAGGGGCGAGCAAGCGCATTTTTCCTGCCTCTGTTCGGCCGCGCGGGCAGGGTCAGCCAAAAGCCGGTTACGCTTTCGGCCAGCCATACCATACCCAGCAGGCCGATCAGCAGTATGCCCGCGCCAAAGGGCAAAAATAACGCGTAATGAAGGTAATAGAGAAAGCTGGGCAGCCCTTGCCAATCGAGCGTGGCAGCGCCGATGCGGCGTTGGCCCAATCTTTCGCCGGTATAGGGATTGGCAAATAATTCATCGTAGTCCAGCGCAAACTCTGTGCCGCTGCGCGGATCAATCGCGGGCATGACGCGGGCAAACAGAGCCTCATCCGACCGTTGCGGCAATTGCAGCGAGAACACGCTGCTGTGCGGATCCTGTGCTTCCAATCGGGCGCGGATGTGCAAGGCTTCGTTCAATGTCCACCCCTGCGGCCGGGGTTTCACAATCCGCATGGGCGCGTTGAGCTTGCGCTCCAGATCCTGGTAAAAGGCAATGGCGCTGCCCGTCGCCGCGATCACGATAAGAAACAGCCCAAGCACCAGACCGATGTATCGGTGCAGTGTCAGGCATGCGGATCGGAGCGGCGATGGAGCGGCCACGTCAAATTCTCCCCCCAATAAAAGAACCGGGTCTGGCGCATTCAAAATGCGATTGCCAAAATTACCCCGGTATCGCGAAGGGCGTCCAATTATGGCCCCGTCGCTCTGCATCTTTTACTGTTAAGAGAATGACATAATCGCTGGAATCAAGAATGGCGCGAATGGACTTCGCCATGATAATTTCGGCCACCTGATATTTGCATGTGGCCAACCATTGCAATGGCGAAGCCCGGCGCGGGATCAGTAATCGAAATCCAGCTCTGGCCGCGACCATGCCCAGCCGGTAATCCGCCAGCCGCCAGCTTCCTTGTGCAGCGCGACGGTAAAGGTCGCGTCGATTTCCGCGCCCTGCTGGCCATTCAACGTATAGCGGAAATCGGCCGGAACCACGACATAGGCGCGATCCCCGTCCACATCGATCCGACGCGGTTTGCGCAGCGTGTTCACGCCCTTGGTCAGCCCGATGGCCTTGTTATGCGCCGTCAGCGCCGAAACCCAGCGGGCGCAGGTGTCGGCCCCATGCCATTCATAGGGGGCAAATTCGTCGACAATCGACGATTCCCTGGCACATGCTGCGACAACCCCGGCCGTATTGCCCTTGTTCAGGTTGTCGACATAGCTGCGCACGGTTGCCATCACCGCATCGGCCGCGGCAGGGCCGGTCTGTTGCTGCGCCTGTTCCTGAGTCTGTGCCGGGTTCTGTGCCTGTACCGGCAGGGCCAGCGCCATCAGCCAGGTGGCCCCCATCCATCGCTTCATTGCTTGTACCCTTTCTCTATCCATTAGCCTCCGAGGGGTTGCCCAAGCGGTTCGTAATGACAAGTGACCCGGCGCCCGTGGCGGGGCAGCTGGCCGAAAATACAAACTATGGCGACACAAGTGCAATACCGTGTGGCGGCAAACCTGCCATTGCTGCATTCTCCGGTGGATGGGTTTCCCCGGCTCTTGTTATGCGACGAGCTTTTATGACCAATTCCGACCATGATGCCACCGACGAGGGTGGTCTGTTTTCCGGCATTCTGGGCACCGGCGACATCATTTTCATGATACTGGCCTGTGCCGCCCCGATGGGCGTTCTGGCCGGAATTGTGCCGCTGGCCTTTGCTTTCGGCAATGGTGCGGGGGTGCCGGGCACCCAGCTTGGCATGAGCATTGTGATGCTGCTGTTTGCGGTGGGCTATGTGCGGATCATCCCGCATGTGCGCAACGCAGGGGCGTTTTACGCCTATATCGCGGCCAGCCTGAACAAGGAGGCGGGCATTGCGGCGGCCTATACGGCGGTGGTGGCGTATATCTGTGCGGCGGCCTCGGTGCTGGGCGCGATGAGCTATTTTGCCGCCGATCTGTTTGCCGCCCTGACCGGAATTGTCACAAGCTGGGTGGTCTGGGCCGTGCTCAGTGTCGCGGTCATCGCCTGGCTGGGCTATCATCGGATCACGATGGCGGCCAAGGTGCTGATCGTGGCGCTGTTGCTGGAGGTGGGGCTGATCGCGGTGATCGACATCCTGATCCTGTGGGATCGCGGATGGACCGGGCTTGATTTCAGCAGTTTTTCGCCCCGTGCCGTTTTCGCGCCGGGTCTTGGCATTGCGGTGATCTATGCCATCAACGGCTGCATCGGCTTTGAGGCGACGGCCATCTATCAGGAAGAGGCCGTCAACCGCGCCGTCACCATTCCGCGCGCCACCTATGGCGCGGTGCTGGTGCTGGGCAGCTTTTATGTGCTGTCCTCATGGTGTCTGGTGCTGGCGGTGTCGCCGGACAAGATCAAAGCTGTGGCCGGGGTCGATCCGGGGCATCTGGTCGCGAATGTGGCGTTCTGTCAACTTGGCCAATTCGGGCGCGATGCGCTTAACCTGCTGACGATCTCCAGCCTGTTTGCTGCTGCTCTCGGCTTCTTCAACAATATTTCGCGTTATTTCTTTGCCCTGTCGCGCGACGGGCTTATTCCCGCGCCGCTGGGCCGGGTGCATCGCCTGCATGGGTCGCCCTATCTTGCCTGCCTGCTGCTGGCTTTGCTGCTGGTCATCATCATGGGATTTTTCGCGCTGGCCGGGCTTGATCCCTTGCTCAGTTTGGCCACCAGCCTTTCCTCGATGGGGGCGGTGGGGCTGGAGATCCTGCTGACGACCACGTCCCTGACCATTCCACTCTTCTTTGCCCGGCGCGGCGAGTATTCCTGGGGCAAGACCGCCGCCCCGCTGGCTGCCGGTTTGATTATTGCGGCGGCGACATGGCTGTCGCTGGCCAATTATCCCACCCTGACGGGCACCACCTTGCCGGTCATCAACCGCCTGCCCTTGCTCTTTATCGCCATTGCGGCCTTGGGCTTGGGGCATGGCATCTATCTGCGCCGAATGCGCCCTGCGGCCTATGCGCGCGTGGGTTCGTCCCACGTCGAGGGCTAGGCGCCTGCTGAAACGGAGCTATCCTATGACTTTACCTCCCGCGCCCACCTTGCCTTCGGGCCGGTTGCTGATCGACGGCGCTCTGGTCGAGCCGCTGCGCTCCGATCGGACCCTTGCGGCCATTGATCCGGCAACCGGGCGCACCATTATGCAATTTCCGGCCTGCGATGCCGATGATGTCGATCGCGCGGTACAGGCCGCTCACCGCTGTTTTGAAAGCGAGGCTTGGCAGATGATGCGCCCGCTTGATCGCGGACGTTTGCTGGAAAGGCTGGCTCTGCTGGTCGAGCGCGAGCGGGACGATCTGGCCGCGCTGGAATCGCTCGACAGCGGCAAACTGCTGGCGGTGACCAGTGCGATCGATCTGCAGTTCACCATCGACGGCCTGCGCTATTTCGGCGGCTGGGCCTCCAAGGTGACGGGTGAGACCGTGACGCATTCGCCGTTGGTGGCCGAACCTGCGGTCTATCGCGCCTTTACCCAGCGGCGTCCGGTGGGCGTGGTCGCGGGCATCACGCCGTGGAATTTTCCCATCGGTCAGGCGATCCAGAAGATTGCGCCGGCCATCGCCTTTGGCTGCACGGTCGTGCTCAAGCCATCGGAGGAAACCTCGCTGACGGCCTTGCGGCTGGGCGAATTGATCGCGGAGGCGGGCTTTCCGGCGGGCGCGGTCAATATAGTGACGGGCGATGGAGCGGTGGGCGCGGCTTTGGTCGATCATCCCCTCGTGCGCAAGATCGCCTTTACCGGATCAAATGCCACGGGGCAGTCGATCCTGCAGGGCGCGGCCCGTTCGATGAAACGGGTGACGCTGGAACTGGGCGGCAAGTCACCGACCATCGTGCTGGCCGATGCCGATTTGGACCGCGCGATTGTTGGGGCGGCGGGTGCGATCTTTGCCAATTCCGGCCAGATCTGCACCGCTGGTTCGCGCCTCTTGATCGAGGCGCCCGTCTATGACCGCGTGGTGGAGGGCGTGTGCCGGATCGCGCAAGATCTACGGCTTGGCTCGCCCTTTGATGCCGCAACCCAGATGGGGCCGCTGATTTCGGCCCGTCAACGCGACCGGGTGGGCGCTCTGGTATCCGCCGGTCTTGCGCAAGGTGCGGCCGCGCTGACCGGAGCGGCGAGGCGCGAGGGCGAGGGCTGGTTCTACCGTCCCACTGTGCTGGCGGGCGTCCGCGCCGATATGACGGTGATGCGCGAGGAAATCTTTGGCCCGGTGGTCTGCGCGGTCAAGGTGGA
Organism: Novosphingobium sp. KACC 22771; assembly: GCF_028736195.1. Classification (GTDB taxonomy): domain Bacteria; phylum Pseudomonadota; class Alphaproteobacteria; order Sphingomonadales; family Sphingomonadaceae; genus Novosphingobium. Next base: position 304,073 of record NZ_CP117882.1, read on the forward strand.
GGACCGGGCCGACATCGTGCGCATGGCCAATGACACGAGCTTCGGCCTTGCCGCCAGCATCTGGACCCGAGATATTGACGCGGCGCATCTGCTGGCCGACCGGATTGATGCGGGCACGGTCTGGATCAACACACATAATGTGCTGGATCTGGCCATGCCGTTTGGCGGCAACAAATTGTCGGGCGTGGGTCGCGAATTTGGCAGCGAGGCCATGCAGGCTTTTACCGAGCCCAAGGCGGTCTGTTTTCGGCTGGACCGCGCGGCGGCGGGGTTCTGACAAGGAAAAGGCCCGATGCGGTGTTGCATCGGGCCTTGGGTTCAGAAACGGTCGAGGCGATAGGGATGCGGGTCGATAAAGGGCCGCTCGCCCATGGCCAGATCAGCGGCCAGTTGCCCGGCCGCAGGCCCTGTGCCAAAGCCATGGCCCGAAAATCCGGTGGCCAGCGTCAGATTGGGCAGCCGATCCACCGGGCCGATGACGGGCATGGAATCGGGCGTCACGTCGATCATCCCGCCCCATGCCTGCGCCACGCGCGCCTTGGCAAACACCGGCCAAGCCGCGATCAGATTGCGCATCGCTTCATCATTCAGGCCCTGATTGACTGGTGGATCAATGGTGCGCAGCCGTTCGAAGGGCGAGACACGCGCCGTGTTCCACCGCCGGGGCAGGGCCAGATCGTCGCAAAATTCACGCCCCAGCGACACACGCAGATTCTTCCATTGCGCGACGAGCGTTGGCAGATACTTCATCCCGATCAGTAGATGGTCCAGTGTCAGCGGCGCAAAGAGCGCGCCGCGCTGGGTGATCGTGAAACCGCCGTCGAGCCTCTTGCGGAACGAAAAATCGGCCCCGCCCACCGCGCTTTCGGTCGGTCCCTCCATCGGTTCGGTGCGCAGCACCGAGGCCACCAGCGGCAAAGTCAGCAGGCGCTGGCCATGATTGGCCAGAAAGCGACGCGACCATACACCCCCGGCCAATACGACATGCTGACAGCGGATCTCGCCGCGTTCGGTCATCACGCCGCTGACCGCCCCGCCGGTGGTGACCAGCGTGCGCACGGCGCAGTTTTCGACGATCACCGCGCCTTTGGCCATCGCCGCTCTGGCGATCGCGCTGGAGGCCAATGTCGGTTCTGCGCGGGCATCGGAGGGGGTGGTGATCCCGCCCGCCCATGTGCCGGTGCTGCCGGGAATGAATTGGGCCACCTCGGCACCGGTCAGCATCCGGCTGTCCAGCCCCGCACCGCGAACGCTTTCGAGCCACGCTTCATGCCCGGCCAGTTCCTCCTGCGTGCGGGCGACATAGGTGATCCCGGCCTGACGAAAGCCGCAATCCTCGCCGACGCGCCGGGGCATGTCCTGCCACATCCGCTCGGCCGCGATGGCCATCGGCAGGTCGGGCACCGAGCGCATCACCTTGCGCACCCAGCCCAGATTGCGCGAGGATTGCTCGCCGGCGAGCCGCCCCTTTTCCAGCACCACCACCGGCACGCCGCGTTCGGCAAGGCTGAGCGCTGTGGAAAGACCGACGATCCCGCCGCCAATCACCACCACGCCCGTCTGCGCCGGATGATCCAGCGAGGTCGAGACCGGCGCAATCCGGGGCGCCATGTTGTGCGGCCCGGTCAAAGCGTGATCTGCATTTCGCGCAAGGGCGCGCGCGACGCTCCGCGCCATGCGGTAACCTCGATCTCCACCTTGTATTCGGGTGAGCCGAGGGGCGGGCTGGTCATGGTCAGGGAGGGGTTGATGCCGCGCATCCGTTGGCCATAGGCGTCCATCACCGGCAGGACATCCTCGGCAAATTGCACAAAGACGCGCGAGGCCACGACATCTTCGAGACAGGCATCGACGGCGGCAAGGGCTGCGCTGATATTGTCGAGCACCTGATTGGTTTGCTCGGCCAGGTCTGTCGGGATCGCCTTGGTTTTGGGATTACGCCCGGCTGTATTGGAAACAAAGATCAGATCACCCACCGCGACCAGCCGCGAATAGCTGCCGTGATCCTCGAATTTGTTGCCGGTTTTGACTTTGATGACTTCGAGCATGAAAATCTCGCTTGATGAAAGGTTTGGGAAAATTACTTGAGCGCGGGCTGTTCCCAGAGGTTCAGCCGGGTACCGATCCCCTCGGCCAAAGCGCGGCGATAGACCTGTGTGCCCCATGCCACGTCCTCGACGGCCATGCCGCCGATCGATAGTATGATGATGTCGTCATCGCTGGTCCGGCCGGGCGCGGCGCCTGCCACAATCGTGCTGAGATCTTCGAGCGAAGAGGCCGCAAGCCGGCCTTCATCGACCAGATCGAACCAGCGTACGCCGATGGCGGGAATGAAACGGTGGACCGGTTTGGGCATTTCCTCGCGATAGGCTTCATAAAGGCCTGTGAAATCGAGCACCTTGCGGATGTCGTCGCCCTGCATCGCCTCGTCTATGTTGCAGGGCGCGGGCATGGAAAGAAACGTACCGGGGCGCACCCATTCTCGCCGGACCGTTGGATAAAGCGAGGGATCGCCGGTGGGCACCGAGGCGCAAAACGTGGCGATATCGCTGTCCCGCACGGCTTGCTCGTCGCTGTCGACCACGCGGACATGGAGATGGGGGAAGGTTTGGCCCACCCATGCGCAGAAGGCGTCAAGATTGGCCTGTCCGCGTCCCTTGATTTTCACGGTATCCAATGCCGGGCATGTGGCCATGAAGGCTTCGAGCGAGGTTCGCGCCATGACGCCGGGGCCGACGATGCCGACCACGCGCGAATCCTTGCGCGCCAGATGGCGCGCGCCCACGCCCGGAATCGCGCCCGTGCGATAGGCGGAAAGCAGATTGGCCGACATATAGGCCAGCGGCGCTCCGGTATCGGCATCGTTAAGCACAAAGGTCAGGATCGAGCGCGGCAGGCCCTTGTCGCGATTGTCGATGTTCGAGCCGTACCATTTCATGCCCGCCGTGCGAAACCGGCCGCCCAGATAGGCGGGCATAGCCATGAAACGGCGGTCGGTCGTCGGCTTGGGCATGGCGGGAAAGGGCGAATTTTCGGGAAAAACGATGATGGCGCCGTGCTGGTTGCTGTTGCCGCCCGCCATGCGGTAATCGCCATGGTGCAGCAGGGCGAACATCTCTTCCATCGTGTCGACACAGGCGGCCATATCGGTCACGCCCGCGCGGATCATGTCCGGTTCGGAAAGATAGAGGAAGTCGATCCGGGGCAGTTTGGCCGGGGCGGCCTCCATTGCACAGATCATCGGTTCAGACACAGGCACTCCCCCTATTCCGGCTGGTGTATTCACGGGCACCAACTGGCCCAAAGAGGTGCGCACGGTAAATTGCAGGCGGGGATTGACGTTTTGCAGATTCGGCCACATCCCTTCTTTTCATGACGCCCGATGCTTCTCGATCCGAACCCGTCGCGCCCGTGCCAAGAGGCCATCAGGCCACGATCCGCATGCTGTTTCTGGGCGCGCTGTTTTCCGCGCTTGAAGATGTTGGCAAGCGTGTGGACCCCTTGCTGCGCGATTATGGGATGTTTCGCGAACAGCTTGAAACACCATATGATTTTGTGCCGCTCCATCGCTATGTCTCGCTGCTGGAGGGAGCCGCTCACAAGTTTTCCCGCCCTATGCTGGGGCTGACGATGGGGGCCAAATTCAGCCTGGCGGACCTGGGGCCATTTTACGCTCTGCTGCGCGCGGCCGGAACGTTGCGCGGCGCTTTGGATTATTTGGCGCTGTTTCAGTCACGTTTGCAAAGCCGGACTCTGTTTGACAGTCGGCGCGAGGGTGAGACGACGATCTACAGCTATCGCATCGAGGATCCGTCGATCTGGCCGAGGGTGCAGGATGCCGAATTTGCCATTTCCAGCTATGTCGCCTTGATCCGTCAGTTGAGTTCGGCACGCTGGGCTCCGGTGGCGGTTCATTTCGAACATTCCATCGCCGGGCGAACCGAGGCCCTGCACCAGTTTTTCCGGTCGCCCGTCATCGGCAATCAGGTGGCCAATGCGCTGGTTTTGCGCAACGAGGATCTCGACAAGCCCTTGCCCAGCGCGATCCCTTCCGAAGACCGCAAATTGCGCAATATTCTCGAATGGCATCTTCTCTCGCTGATGGGCCCCGAGGCGACACCGGCGGAGAGTTTTGTGACGCTGACCCGCGACATTATCGGGCGCTGGCTGGGGCGCACACATGTCGATTGCGCATCGGTGGCGGCCGAGATGAAACTGTCGGAACGCTCGCTGCGGCGGCGTCTGGCCGAGGAGAACACCTCCTTCCGCGACCTTTTGCAGCAGGCCCGGCAGGAGCGTGCACAAACCCTGCTGTCCAAAACCGGCATATCGCTGACCGTGGCCGCCGAACAGTTGGGCTATGCCGATACGGCCGCCTTTTCCCGCGCTTTCAAGGAATGGACCGGGGTTTCCCCCGGCCGCTTCCTGCGCAAGGACGGATGATTTACCAGCCGCTCAGTACCTTGCCATTGGCCAGCCTGACCGTTTTGAGCATCCCGCCCGGCTTGCCGTTGCGCAGCGGGTAAAAGACGATGTCGACCTTATCGCCCGCTTTCAGGGTTTGATAGTTCCAGCCTGCGTGGGTCATCAGATTGGGGCTGCTGCATTCCAGCGCATAGGTCGTCTGGCCGGATTGGACCACCACAAAGGCATGCGGGTTTGTCCAAGTGAACTTTTCGACCAGCAGACCGGCCATTTCGACCTGTTTGGTCTGGTCAAACATTGCAAAGGAATGATGCGCGGCGGCGGGCTGGGCGCCGACCATCGCGGCGGCGGCAAGCAGGATGGCACGGATTTTGTCGGCCATGGGGCAATGTCTCCCTTTGTCGATGGGGTCAGAACAGAACGTCGAGCGTGAAGCCGATCCAGCGACCCAGGAAGATCACTGCTGTCCACAGCAGCAGCGAGAGAACACCGGCCGCGCGGGCGGCAAAGGGCGGGGTGGCGTCTTCGTCCCATTGGTCGATCGTGCGCTGGGTCGACACATGAAAAATCGCCATGTTGATCCCGGCCGCCGCAATCATCAGCAGCTTGAGGCGAAATTCGGTGTTGGCCGCATAGGCCATCGCATTGGAGGCAAACAGCAGACCGCCCGAAATGATCGCCAGCCCAAAGGCAACCCAGGTAAAGGGCAGCAACTCGGTAATCAGCCGGTTTGTGCTGCGCCGATGCGAGGCATAGCCCACCAGCCGCAGATCGACGATGAGAATGGTGCCAAAGACCAGCGTGATGGCCAGCACATGCAGCGATTCCAGCAGCGGAAAGGCGTTGACGTTTTCGCGGATGGCGTTGGACAGAGGCAGATCGTAAATCTGCTGAAGCGTAGTGTGCAGGGTCATTGTGAAGGCTCCCCCCGATTTGTTTTGCCGATTTGTTTTGCAAGGTGTGGGCGGCGCGGGGCCGTCAGGTATAGGCGATGAAGCGGCCGCAGAAGATCACCGCGATCCACACGGCCAGCAGGAGCCATGACACGGCCTTGGCTGCGGGCAGGGCATCTTCGCGCAGCAGCGGGCGGCGCAGCAGGACCGTTGCCGCAAAGGCGAAAAGCACCAGAGCCATCTTGGCCCAAAACACCGTATTGCCCAGCGTGCGGGCCGGTTCGGCCACGATCAGCACGACACCGCTGAGCAACAGCACGACCAGCGCGCGCCACAGCCAGGGCAGATAGCGGCGAACCACATTGCCCGCCGGTTCATCATTGGCCAGAACGGAGGCAAGGCGCAATTCAGACACCAGCGCCGAACCAACGACCACCGCAATGGCCAGAATATGGATGCTCTGCACCGTGGGAATGATCCACGTCGTCACGCGGAAGGTGCTGGAAATCGGCGTGGCATAGAGCCAGTCGCCAAACGATTGGACAAACATCGGCCAGGTCTCCCCTGATTGGCTTTCTTGTATTTTGATGGGAAATGGCCTGTGGGATTAGCGGGCCGGGCGCGGCAGGGGACGTTTGAAACCGTTGCAATACGGGAACAGGTTGCGGTGAAACGGCGCCGAAGCTCCGTTCTGTGCGGGATGCGGGGGATCAGGGGGAGGGTGTGGGGCGGTTCCGCTCAAAGTCTTCCGGTTTTGCCACCGGGGAGAGGTGCGGGGCATCTTCGGGCAGGATCACACCGGCGCGCACGGCTTCTATGGTCGCGGCGGCAAAACGGCGCGCATAGTTTGCATAGGTGCCATAGAGCTTTCTCAACCGCGCGGCGGAGTAGGGCCGTTTCGAGTCATAGACGACGCCGCAGCCGGTTTCGAAATCGGTCCAATATTCCGCAGCGGGCACGGTGATCCAGGGAGGTCGGACGCCGCCCGTCGGGTTGCCGCTCCGCATATCGCGCACAACCCCATCGGCCGTGCGGGGCACGCGCGGCGCGCGCGGCATCGGGCGATGTTCGCGCACCCATAGGTCCATTGCATCCAGCAAGGCCGAGAAGGGCAATTCGGCGGGTTCATCATAGATGAACTGACAGCGCGGATCATCGGGCTTGCCGCGCTGGTTGGGCCATGGTTCGATCTCGCCCGTGCCCAGATCGGCGGCGCGCAGATGCGAGGTTCCCATGACCTCGTAATAGCGCAGCATCGGTGTATCGCTGTCCGGGGGCAGGGCGATATGCTCCATCGCATCGTGGACGGTCTCGGATTGGCTGTAGACCGTAATAAACGGCACGTCGGGCGGCAGGCGCGAGGGCAAACGCAAGGCCGGTCCGGCCACTTCTCCATAGGAGAACTTGCCCGTCATATAGGCGTCGATCAGCGGGCGCCCATCCGGCATCCGCCATTGCTGATGCCGCCCCTGATCGAGGTAATCAAACCAGACCTGCGCCTGAACCGCCCAACTGTTGACATAGACGCGCCGGACATCCAGCCCGGCCGCCGGGCCATCGGAACGGTTGGCTTTCATCAGCATCGCCAATTCCGCGCCGATTCCCTGCGCCTGCGGCAGGAACGGATCGGGCAGGCCGCCGCGCTTGAATTTTTGCGGATCGTAATAGCTGCCCAGCGGAGCATAGCGGGCATAGTCGAACCGGCGCATGAAATCGAAATTGACGATGGCGCCATATTGGTTCCGGCTCTCGTCGGTCACGCCGGGGGGCGGCGGCGGAAATTTCGGGTCATTTGCGGGCGTGTTGATGTTGAGCGTATAGCCGACAAAGGCAAACCCGCGCCGCAGCAGATAGTCCTTCGTCAGGATCCACCCGGCGGCGCGCTCGCCAAACCAGCTGAAGGGCTCGATGATGACCGTACCGTTGAAATGCTTTGGATCGGCCGGTTTGCGGATCAGAAACCGGGTGACATAAGGCGCCTGAGCCAGAATTTGGCCCTGCGCCGAAATGGCGGGCGCAACGCCCGACAGGAAATATTCCTCCTCGACATAACCGGCACGTTTCAGATCGGCATATTCCGTGCCTTTGCGCAGCGCCGAGGACAGGGGCAGTGCGCCGCTGTCCGGCACCCGGATCGCGACGGGCATGGGCAGCGTGTTCGCGGGCGGTGTGCTCTGCGCCCTGGCCGCCATGGGTCCGGCCAGACACAGCGCGATGCACCAGCGCCAAAAGAGGGGTGCGAGATGTTTTGAAACGACGTCCATGGCGGCTGCCTTTCGTTGCTGTGATTTGTCGAGGCCGATCCGTGCCTTATCGCGTCTGATCGAACCCGTTTCAGGGACCGTAACCCAACCGTTTCATGCGCGGCTCGTTGGCTCATTTGTCCTAGGACGGGGCCTTGAAGATGCCGTCAGGGAGAAAACGGTGATGAAGGGTGAAAACAGATTGATTCGATTGGGCACGATGGCCTTGCCTGCGGCCTTGATTGTGCTGGCGGTATCGGCGTGCGGCGAGCGAAAGGATGCGGGGCAGGCCCAACCGGGGGAATTGGCGGCGGCCACGCCTTTCCTGCCCATCGTTTCGGTCAAGGAGTTGATGGATTCGACCGTCGATCCGGCGGCAGACGGCGTGTGGGACGCGGTGGGCACGGTTTCGTCGGCCAAAGGCGTCGACCATCACCAGCCGCGCAATGCCGAGGAATGGCAGGCCGTTCGCCGCCATGCCGTCACGCTGGCCGAAGCGATGAATGCGGTGATGATTGATGGCCGTCATGCGGCGCCTGCCGACACCAAGGCGGGGCTGGGCGAGCAGGAGCCGGCCCAGATCGATGCCGCGATCAAGGCCAATCCGGCCCAGTTCAACCAGTTTGCCACCGCCACGCGCGATGTGGCGGTCGACATCATTGCGGCGATCGACCGCAAGGATACCGCTGCGCTGATGCGCCTGGGCGGAACGCTGGATGATCGCTGTGAAGCGTGTCATGTGACCTATTGGTATCCCAATTCGCCCCGGCCCAAGACCTGATCCGCGATCGGGGGCGCCCGGCGGCCCGGACCTTCGGGCGCCTTCATCGCAGGACAAGATCCACCCGTTGGGCATTGAAGGAGAACCCCGGCATATAGCGGCGCAGGAACTGCGTCTCGACCAGGGCCTTTTCCGCAAGGCCCTCCGCTGCGGCCAAGGCCGCCTCCAGCAGTTTCTCGTCCCGCCCGAATTCGCGAATACCTTTTAGATCCGACCAGACGAGCCAGAAGGAACAGCCGTCATCTGCGATCCATCCCGGCGCGATCTGCGGGGCATAGGCGCGAGCCTCGCGATCCCCGCCGGGGCACCACGCGGCATCCTCGTGGATCTGGCGCCACGGTCCCCATGGGTTGGGCGCAATCCACAGACCAAAATAGCTGGGCCGGCCAAATTCCGTTCCGTCGCTCGCCACGCCGATCCCGGCGCTTGCCATCATATAGCACCCCAGCGGCGCATTATAGATCACGCTGGGAAGCCAGCTTTCGACGACAAGATCGCCGGGAAACAGATTGGTATAATTGACCCAGCCCGCTGGAAAACGGTGGACCGGACGCCGCCGGGCGATGTCGGCCGACCAGACGGCACGGCCTTGCGCATCATGCCCGGCAAAGAAGCGATAGGCCGAACGCTGGGTGATCGCCTCGGGTCTGACGCGAAACAGCAAAAGCTGGTTCATCAACCCGTCGGTGCTGCCGTTCAGACCGTAAATATAGAGCCAGCCATCGGGCGCGGCAGGATGGCCGCGCATCGGTTGGAGAATGCTGAGCAGCGAGAAGGCGCCGTCCGCCTCGTTGAAAAAGGTGAAACTGTCGCGCGATTGCTGGGGCCAATCTTCCCAGACCACAGGGGTCGTACCGTCGCGATTGCGCCATGTCCGGCCATCGTCGGCCGACCAGATGAGTTTGGCCCCGCTCCAGCGCTGGGGCCGCTCGGCCGCATTGTCATGCGTGGCGACGAATTGGTAAATATGTTCGCCCAATTGAATGACGCCGTGTCCGTAATAGCGGGGCGCTTCAGGCGGTCGGGCGGTTCGGTTCAGATCGGGATAGTGAGGCGTCACGGCAAAACGCGCGTTTTGCGGGGCGCCATCGACCGTCCAGAGCCGGGTGTTGTAAAACGCGGTCGGCGGATCGGCCCAGCCGGGACCGTCGTTGACCACAACCAGTTGCGTGCCATCAGGCCGCAGCGTCATCTTGTAACCATCGCCAAGGCCGCCCAGCCGCAAGACGGTTTGGTCGCGAGGTGTGGCGCGGATAATGCCAGGATCGGCAAGGCGAGGATCGGAAGCCCGGGCCAGCCCGGTCGGCAGGGCCAGAGCCGTCAACGATTGGGCGAGGAAGTGGCGCCTGCTGGTCATGGGCGATTTCCTTTCATGCACATCGCAAACCCGGCCCGCCAAGGCGGAAGGCCGGGTATGGACGATGATAAAATTTCCGATTTCACTTTATTTCATCGGAGGTCTTCATCTCCACCGTGCCGTCGGCCTTGACCTTGAGCAGGGGGTCTTCACGCTCGCAGAAATATTCCATGATTTCATATTGCGGGTTGCGCTTGTAACCATAGGTGAAGCGATAGGGCTTGAGCAGCATCTTGGGGTCTTCGATGGTGATCTGGTCCTCCATCAATTCAGGCCCCGTGCGGCGGATGCGCTCGGTGATGGTCATGTCGGCGCTGTGCGGGATTTCAAAGAAGCGCACATCTTCCTTGACCCCCCGCGTGGTCAGCACCAGCGTATTGCCTTCCCAGCGGCCGGTCGTCATGCCGTAAAACGAGGGCGTGATGTCGTCCAATTTGGGCTGCGCACGGTTCAGATAGATACGCCGCGTCTGGGTCAGGAATTCGGCCAGAACCGTGACCCGTCCCGGAGTCTGTAGGATTTCGATCGGGAAAATCGCCCCCATGATCATCGGCATGCCTTCGGGCATGCATTGCGTGCTGGGATCGACCAGCGGCGTGCCCGCCTTCAGGGCGGCATCACGCTTGTCACGCAGCGCTTTCCATTCGGCGGCATAGGGTTCGCGCAGGGTCGGACCGTCGCCGGGCACAGGCAATTCACGAAAGGTGTTTTCATCGCCCGCAAACGGGTCGGGATAAAGTTCCCAAACGCCGCTGACGTCGCGGGGCGCAACGGCTTTGCTTTTGGCGACGGGCGCTTTGGCATTGGCGGCCTGTGCCGTGCCGGTATGGGCCATCATCATTGCCGCCATGGCCGCAGCACAGGCAAATGTCGTAAAACGCATCATATTCTCCCTGTGCGGCCGTCTTGTTGCGACCGCATCGCGTCTTGATCGCCCGCGCCCGCCGGGCGCAGGCCCCCGGACCAAATTTACCAGCCGCTCAGCGTGCGTCCGTCGGCCAGCTTCACCGTCTTGAGCATCCCGCCCGGCTTGCCGTTGCGCAGGGGATAGAAGGTGACATCCACCGCATCGCCCTGCTTGAGTGTGTTAAACTTCCAACCCGCCTTGCTCATCATGTTCACGCTGCTGCATTCCAGCGCATAGCTGGTGTTCACGCCGCCCGCATTGACGCTGACCACCACAAAGGAATGCGGGTTGGTGAAGCGGAATTCGGTTACGGTGGCATGGGTTTTGGTGTCGATTTTCGTCTGGTCGAACATGGCAAAGGAATGATGCGCCATCGCCGGCGAGACAACGCCCAGCCCCAGCAGACCGCCGGCCACGAGCAGCTTCAGGTTCATCGAAATCATTGCAGAAAGGCTCCTCTCGTACGGGATGGAAGCGGTGGATCGATGCCGCGCCGGACCGGGTGCCTTTCAGGCATCACGGCAGCACAGCGCCGCAGCATCACGTCCATGCGCGTCCTTGTCCGCAACGCTGGCGAAAATGGGCGTTGGGAGCGACGGGATTACTGTTGCGAAACCGTTACAGCTTCTGCAATTTCTTGTGATATGATGGGTTTGCCGGCTTGGCATCGCATGGGGCAAGATGCGCTTGCGATATTTCAGATTTGGAACAAATAGTATAAAAACACATGAATTGTTGAATTTTGATAGACGGATGATTCCCCATGTCTAGCGCTCCGCCTGCCCCATTTTCCGCGTCTGAGGCGCATGCGCAGGCCATGGGTGAAGCCGTTGCGCGGATGCGCGCGGCGCTGGAGCGGAACAGGTCAGAAAGGCTGCTCGCGCTCTTCGACTATTTGGTGGAGAGGGCCGATGAGCCAACCGCACCCTCCGAATCCCAGATCGCCGCCGCCGTATTCGTCGATGCTCGCAGTCCCGCCTATCGCCCCGACGCGAATGTGCGGGTCTATGTCCATCGACTGCGCAAGTTGATCGATGCCGAATTTGCCGACCATCACGGCCCCTCTTTGCGCCTGCCTGCCGGAACCTATCGGCTGGAACTGGTGGGTGATGCGGTCGAAGAAGGGGCTTTGCCCGCGCGCGATGCCTTGATCGATGGCTTGATCGATGTACGCCCGCGCCTGCGCGCAGGAATGGCGGTTTGGTTGCTGGTGCTGGTGGTTTTGACGGGCGCGGCGGCCGGTTTTGTCTGGTGGCAGCGGGAGCGAGGCCAAACACTGGCCACCGTCTCGCCATGGTCGGCGATGGCGGCGAGCAACCGGCCTATCGCGGTGGTGATGGGCGATTATTACTTCTTTACCGAAACGCCTCCCTCCGCCCCGCCCGACCGGCCTTTGCGCGAAATATGGGATCACAATGTGCCCACCCGCGAGGATCTTATCATTGTCCAGATGCTCAATCCCCAAAAAGCCGAAGCGGTGAGGGACAGGGATCAGCATTATGTGACGGCCGCCACCATGAGCGCGGCTGCCACCATCCGGGCCGCTCTGATACGTGATGAGGCATTCCGCAACCGCACCATTCGCCTATATGCCGCTTCGCAATTGACGCCCGATGTGCTGAAGGTCTCCGACATCATCTATGTCGGGCAAATGGGCGGCATCGGAAACCTGCTGCGTGATCCGCTGACCCAGGCATCGCGCTTTCGCCTTGATACGGGGATGGACGCGCTGGCCGATACCGTCGGCGGCAAGCGGTATCAGTCGGACGGCATGGAACTGCATGACGAGCGCATTGCCCGGCGCGATTACGGCTATCTGGCCTGTTTGCCCGGTCCTGCGGGCAATACGGTGCTTTTCATCGCTTCTCTCCACGATCCAGGCTTGAGCGAAATGGCCGAACTGAGCACGGATGCTGCAAGAATGCGCGCGGTGGCGCATGGCCGCATGGGTTGCGGCGGGGGTTTTGAAGCGCTGTTTCAGGTGCGAACATTGGGCAGCGCTCATCTCGGCTCGACCTGGCTGCTGGACCGTCCGGCAAAAGTTCAGGGTATTTGGGATAATTCCGCACCGGCGCCGGAATTCCGGTTGGACAATGCCGCTTCTGCGCCTTGATGCCCTCGGTCGATCAGGCCGCAACTGGTACAATTCGGGCCGCTTGAGCAATACAAAGTCGCCCTTGGCCGTGGTGTGATGGTGCCATGACGATTTTGCCTTTGAAGGCGGCGCTGGCCGCGATACTCCTGTCGATGGGCCTTGTGCCCGCGGTTGTCCGTGCCGATGCCATCGAGGAGCGAGTGCGTCAGGAAATGGTGCGCGGCGATGTGCCGGGTGTGGCCGTGGCTGTTGTGCGCGATGGGCAACCCCTGCGTATCGAAGGCTTTGGTTTTGCCAATATCGAGCATCAGGTTCCCGTCCATCCCGACACGCTGTTCAAGACGGGCGCCTTGGGCATGCAGTTCACGGCCGCCGGGGTCTTGCTGTTGGCCGAAGAGGGCAAGCTGGATCTGGATGCTTCGGTGCGGCGCTATCTGCCCGAATTGCCCCAAAGCTGGCAACCGGTCAGCTTGCGCCGGATGCTGAACCATACCTCGGGTTTGCCCGCGACGCCCAATGGCGATTTCCGCGTGGAATATTCCGATGCCCAGATGCTCGACATCATCGCGCACGAAAAACCGAACTTTCCCGCAGGCGCTCGCTGGCGCTTCAGCTATGTCGATTATGTGGTGCTTGGTCAGGTCATGGCGCGTGTGACGGGGCAACCCTATGCGCGCTTTCTGGTGGACAGGATCTTTGCGCCGCTGGGCATGATGCGGGCGCGCGGCATTGATGAAATGGCGATCATTGCCAATCGCTCGGCCGGTTATGAACGGCGCGACGGCCATTTGCGCAATGCCGAATGGATATCGGCGGCCGCCAATTCCACGGCGGATGGTTCGCTCTACCTCTCGGTGCTGGATTATGCGGCATGGGCCGCCGCCATGAGCCGACAGAGCCTGTTGGCCAAGTCGTCCTGGGCCGCGATGGGACAGCCTGCGCGTTTGGGCAATGGAGCGGCCTGTCACTACGGTCTGGGCTGGTATTTGGACGACAAGGCATGGTGGCACGGCGGATCGTGGCAGGGGTTCCAGACCTTTGCGATCCGCTATCTCAAGCCGGAATTGACCGTGGTGGTGCTGGCCAACGGCGAGGGGGCCGAGGCCGAAGGGCTGGCGCGTGACCTGGCCGGATTGGTCGAGCCTGCATTGGCAAGACAAGATGCGGCGCCCATCCTTGACACCGACCCGGCCATGACGGCGCAGGTGGCGGCGCTGCTTGATGCGGTGGCGTCCAATCGCGTGGCGGCCCATGACTTTGCCGACTATGCGGCCCTTGATCTCAAAGAGATGGTCGCACAATATTCAGGCCTGCTGCAAGGGTTGGGGGCGCGAAAGGATCTGGCGCTCTTTGCGAAAGCCGATCAATGCGGCGAGCCATCATGGCGTTATCGCGCTCATTATCGCGATCAGGTGATTGAACTGCGGCTTGTAAAGGCGGCCAATGGGCGGATCGGCAATCTGGAAATCGTGCCGGTGAACCGGTGGAATGCGCCGCTCTGAAAACGGCCCGCGCTTGTCAGCGCAATCCGTGCGCGGCGACAAGGCGGCTGTCCATCAGCATGCCATCGCGCGAGTGGAACTCATAAAGCGCTTCAAAATGTCGTTTGCGCCCGATGCGGGCGGAAATTTGTTCCAGACTTTCCGGATTAGCGGCAATGCTGCCCATCTGGTCGGTGGCAAAATCGCCCATGCCCGCGGTGATCAACAGCCCGCGTCCCGCAGGTCCGGGCAGGTTGGCCAGATAGCCGTAATCGGTGCGAACGGCATGCTCATCGGCAAGCGGGGGCGATCCGCGAAATACCTGGCCGCTGGCGGGATCGGTGATAGTGTCCATGGCCGTCAGACGAAACTGCGTTTGCGCGCCCACAGTTGCCGACAGTGGCCCCAGATTGGCAATGCGCCCGACATATACGACATTGCCCCCCGCCAGCATCGCCGGTTTAACCTTTGAAGCGGGCAGTACGGCGGGGCGACGGCGCGGATTTTCGCCGGTATTGGGCAGCGCCTGGAGTATGGTCCAGGCCGCCTGCGCGCTGGAGACAGGGGTAAAGCGCAGGTCGAAATCGTAAAGGCGATAAAATTCCTCGGGATGCGTGCGGATATGCTGGCCCAGGTCTTCGCGCGATTTGATCGCCGGGTCCAATATCATGCGCTGTACCGCCTTGCGGTCCCCCGTCTCGGCCAGCCCATAGGCATCACCCACCAGTATGAGGGGCTGCGTTCCGGCATCCAACCCGCGTGACAGGACGCTGGCATCGCGTCTGGCATCCTGTTGCGACGCGGGGGGCCACACTGCCCATGCCGCCATGGCCGCCACGCCCAGCCCCGCCGCTGCGGCTATGGGCCACCAGCGCCTGGCCTGATGTGACGCAGGGGGCGGGGGGGGCGACGGTTCGGGTGATGGTGGTATCGGCTCCTGGCTGTCGGGCATGGCCAGTGCGATGCGGTATTCGCCCTTGGGAATAATCAGACGCGGCCCGGCTTCACCGCGATAATGGTCATCAAGCCGCTTGCGCAGGCGGTGAACATAGACACGCACACCGGAATCCGCGCCTGAATCCTGAACGCCGTCCGTCCCGAAAACGGCCAGTGCGACCTCGATTTCTTTGGGCGCGCGGACGTCGCCTGATCGTTCGGCAAGGTAATCGAACAGGCGCAGCTGCAACACCGAACGACCCGCAGCAATCGCTTTGCGCATCCGCGCGACTTCGGCATCGAAGATTTCGGCGTGGTCGCGGTGCGTGGGGGAGGCAGGGGACGATTCGCCGGACACTGAAACCTCATCAAGTAAACAATATTAGCCTTTCTAGCATTTCTGTTGCAGAAAGGAAATATGGCGACAAGGCCGCCCGGCGCGCGCATGATGCAGGCTCTCTTGGCTCTGGATGCCGGGAATGTAACGGTTTCGCAACTGTAAAACCTTCGTCTTTACAACTGTATTCGCGGCAGCCTGCTTCTGCTCAGCCGTGCGCCAAAGGCGTTGGAAAATAGCGGCGGGACAGATGTTACAGGGAGAAATAACAATGACTTCGACGCAGCGCGCGCACCGTGTTTCACACATGCGCAACGGTCTGTCGGCGGGGCTGGCGATGTCTGCCTTGCTGATGGCGTCACCTGCGCTGGCGCAGGATGGGGGCGGAGCGGCATCCGCACGCAATGCCGACGCGCCGCCTCCGGGCGAGATTGTCGTTACCGCCACGCGCAAGGCCCAATCACTCAGCCGCGTGCCCGCGAGCGTGGTCGCCAAGAGCAGCGTGGAGCTGGATACGCAGGGCGTGCGGTCGATCGCCGATATCGCGCAGGTAACGCCAGGCATCACCTTCGGCCAGTCCGCCGTTCTTTACGGCACCGGCCAGACCTCGATCGCGATCCGCGGCATCGATTCCGCCTCCGGGATCCCGACTACGGGCGTCTATATCGACGATACGCCGGTGCAGACCCGCGTGGGCGTCAGCCCGTCGCTCAGCAATCCCTATCCGCAGGTGTTCGATCTTGACCGCGTTGAGGTGCTGCGCGGACCGCAGGGCACTCTGTTCGGCAGCGGCTCGGTGGGCGGGGCGGTGCGCTTCATCATGCCCAAGCCCAGCTATGACAAGATCTCGATGTATGACCGCGCCGAAGTGGGCACTACGCATAATGGCGCGGCCAGCTATGAGGGCGGCGTCGCGCTGGGCGCGCCCATCGTGACCGACAAGATCGGCTTTCGCGTGAGCGCATGGACCCGTCATGACGGCGGCTATATCGACCGTCTGGATCGGACCACCAAACAGGTCACGCAAAAAGACATCAACAGTTCGGACACGGTGTCGCTGCGCCTGGCGGTCGGCGCGCGGGCCACGGACCGTCTGACGATCACGCCTTCGATCTTCTATCAGTATCAGAACATTGCCGATGGTTCGCGCTTTGAAGTTGCCGCCTCGGATCTGGCCCATGCCGATCAGCGTTTGAGCCTGAATACAAGGCCCGAACGGCACCGCGACGATTTCTATCTGCCCGCGCTCAAGGTCGAGCTGGATCTGGGCCGTGCCACGCTGGTTTCCGACACGTCCTATTTCCATCGCACCACCCGGACGCAGAGCGATGACGCCACGCTGAGCCTGACGCTGTTTGGTGGCGTGGTCGGCACCATCCCAAGCCAGTTCCAGAACTATGCGCCGGGCACGCAAAGCCACACGATCCAGAAATCCTTTACCCAGGAGCTGCGCCTGCAGAACAACAATGCCAACGACCGTTTCAACTGGATCGTCGGCCTGTTCTATCAGCGCTCCTTTGTGCAGGACCAATATGCGGGCAGCGATCCGCAATTGCTGGATGTCGTGAATTACGCTCAGGCGCAGAGCGGCAATCCGCCCTACACCTCGCTGATGGATGCCTATGGGGTCGATCTCTATCAGGGCCAGTTCAGCGTGTTTCAGCGCAACACCCACCGCGATCAGCAAATGGCCGCCTATGCACAGGCCGATTATGAAGTAGTGCCCCGGCTTAAGCTGACGCTTGGCGGGCGCTATACCATTGCCAAATATCAGTTTGAAGGTTTCACCGCCGGGCCGCTCTACACAACGCCGGGCCGCACCGACAGTCTGGGCACCACCAGCCACACGTTCACGCCGCGCCTAGGGGTGACGTTTCAGGCCGATCCGCGCAATATGTTCTATGTCAGCGCCGCCAAGGGCGTACGCGGGCCCGGCGTTTCGCCGCCCGTGGGCCTGACCTGCACCAGCGATGCTGCGGCCATCGGCTTTGATCCGCTCGCCTCGCTCAACGTCAAGCCGGACTCGATCTGGAGCTATGAGGCAGGAAGCAAAAACCGTCTGTTTGGCGGCAAGCTGGCCATGGATGCCTCGATCTATCATATTGACTGGAACAATGTGCAGACGCTCCTGGCCCTACCGACCTGTTCGATCTATGCCGCGCTCAATCTTGGTTCGGCCAAGGTTGACGGGTTCGATCTGGCGGTAACCTTGCGGCCCGTTCGTTCGCTCACGCTGGGCGCTTCGGTGGCCTATACCAATGCGCGCTACACCTCGGCCATTCCGGGGCCGAACGGAACCACCATCCGCAAGGCAGGCGAGCCCTTTGCCGTGGCGCCGTGGTCGTTCCAGCTCAACGGTGAATTCACGCAACCGATTGGCGGCATCGAAGGCTATGCCCGCGCCGATTTTTCGTACAACAGCCACAACGGCAAGCCGGTCGATGTCAATTCGCCGCTGGTTGATCCGGCGCTGCCGCGCCCGCCGGCCACATCGCAGCTTGATCTGCGCGTCGGCGGCCGGATCAAGGCGGATTGGGCGGATCTTGATCTCAGCCTCTATGCCAACAATGTGACCGACAGCCAGCCCATCATGGCGCTTTATCACGATTCCCCGATCTCGACCTGGTATCGCGCAGGCAGTTTCCGCCCTCGCACGATCGGTCTTACCCTGACGGCGCGCAAGTGAGGCGCGCGCTGTTTGTCATGGTCAGCGCTTTTGCAGCGCTGACCAGCACTCCGGCTTGGGCGGAGCCCGATTTCTCCGGCGTCTGGAACCGCTATCCGGCCTATCCCGACACGTTTTCCGGCCTGCCCGACCCGCCCGAACTGCAAGTGGTGGAACCGCCCCTGCGCGAGCCATATCTGGCGCAATGGCGGGCCATGCAAAAGCGGCGCGCCGATGCCGATGCGGCGGGCACGCCTTTGCCGACCCCCAGTTCGCAATGCCTGCCCGAGGGGGTTCCCGGCCTGATGGGCGCGCATTACGCTTTGCAGATCTTGCAAAATCCCGCGCTCAAGCAGGTAACGGTGCTGGGCGAGTTCATGTCACAGATCCGGCGCATCTATCTTGATGAACCGCTGCCCTCGATCAAAGAGATCAATCCGGGTTACTTCGGGCGCTCGACCGGCCATTGGGCGGGTGAGGCGCTGGAGGTGGAAACCGCGGGTGTGCGCGAGGATGTGCAATATGCCGATATCCCGCATTCGGCCGATATGATGGTGCGCGAAAGGTGGCATCTGCGGGCCGACGGCATTCTGGCCGATGATGTGACGATCACCGATCCGCAATACCTGACCCGTCCCTATACGTTCACTTTCCTCTATAAGCGTGAGCCCAAGGACTATCGCATTGAGGAATATGTCTGTGAGCAGGTAAAGGTTGGCCAATAAAAAAGGAGCCAGATCCGGACATCCGGGTCTGGCTCCTTTATGTGCCAAGCGGTGGATTACAGGAAAACCGCGCGCGAGAGGCCGCCGTCAACAGCGATCGATTCCCCGGTGATCCCGCTGCCCAGTTCACTGGCCAGGAACACGATTGGATCGGCCACTTCATGCACTTCCAGCATGCGCTTGAGCGCGGCGGGCGCGCCGGCTTCGCGCTCGACAATCGCTTCGAAGGTCGTGCCTTCCTCGGCGGCCATTTCGTTGAACCATTGTTCGATATGTTCGGTGCGCGTCACGCCGGGATGAATGATATTGACGGTGATGCCGTCGCGGCCCAATTCATCTGACAGCGTCTTGGTAAAATGCACCAGCGCCGCGTTCCGCATTCCGCTCAACGCCTCGGTGCAGCGCGCGGTCAGGCCGCCGACATTGACGATACGGCCCCATCCGGCCTTGCGCATGTGGGGCGCACAAGCCTTGGCCGTGCGGAAATAGCCCATCAGCTTGGTGTTGAGGTCGAGCAGCAGTGCGTCCTCGTCGGCTTCTTCAATGGCGTTGCGGACCAGGCCGCCGGGGGCCGCCGCGCAATTGACCAGAATATGTACGCCGCCGAAATGCGCCACCGTGGCATCGACCAGAGCCTGAACCGCCGCCATGCTGGTGGTGTCGGCGGGAATGGCCAGAACCTCGCCGCCGGTTTCCTCGCGCAATTGCGCGGCGGCCGCTTCCAGCGTTGCTTTCGTGCGCGCGGCGATCACCACCTTTGCGCCGGCGGCTGCCAGCTTACGTGCGGTTTCCTTGCCGATGCCCACGCCGCCGCCCGTAATGATGGCCACCTTTCCGGCCACGCCCAATTCCAATGTCATGCTTCGCTCCTCATCTGATCCTTGGCAAAGGTAGTCGTAACCGTGCCTGTTATTGTCTTGTCCGGCGTACCGAAATGCGCGGTCACGCCTTTGTCTGTGGCGATTTGCGTGATCCCGGTCATGCTGCCGCAAGCGATGATCTGATGCTCCCGCAGGTTTTCGCCCCGCCGCCCAAGCCAGGCGGCCAGCCAGCCCAGCGCCAGCAGCGGATGGCCCATGACGGCGCTTGCTGCGCCATAGACCGGTTCGGCCCCATCCGGTTGCAGCGATACAGTGCCTTCCGCCAGCCCTTCGTGCCAGCGCTCGGCCAGCAGATCGCCGGTCACAATCGCGTGAAGCAAACCATTGTCGGCCACGATCCCCGCAGGCGACAGATCATCATCGGCAAAACTGCTCGTGCAGATTTCGAGGCCCAGCCAGACCCGGTCAATCACCTCGGCCATCGTGGCCAGCGAGGGTAGATCGGTCATGACAGGCATGTCCTTGCCAATGCGGATCAGCAATTCGGCCTCGGCATACACGGGGCGATCATCGTGAGCAGGCGTGGCGAGCGGGGCCAGATCGGTCAGCGCGATGCGCCCCACCAGCGGCCCGTCCAGCCCCATCGCCTCCTGCGCTCGCGCGCTGGTCGCGGCCAGCTTGTAGCCCGCCAGCGGCTCGTCGCGCAGGGCAAAGGCGGCCTGCTGCACATGATAGGCCTGATCCAGCGTGAGCGCGGCGGCAATCTCATGTTCGACATGGCCAAGGGCGCGGCCGGTGGCGCGCGCATGGGCCAGCGATTGCGCCAGCAAGGCTTCCGGGTCTGCCCAAGGAGCCTGTGTCATGAAGATTCTTCCCCATTGAATTCCTGTTGACGACGATCATGCCTAGATTGTCTCGTTATAGCAACAGAAAATGGAAAAACTTTTTGATTGTTTCCTTTTTGATGTCGCGCTATCCCTAACTCGACTCGGGAAAGACCGAGAATTGGCGGCGCATGCTTTTGCGACGCACCACAGGAATTTTTGCCGTTCGGGTGCTGGAAAGCGGCGCTGCGCGGACGGGAATTGGGGAGAAATTCGATGGCCTTGGTGGAAAATGCCTATGACGTGGCACAGCGTCTGACCCAGGACATGGCGGGCAAGGTGCAGGGCCTGCTGATCGACGGCCAGCGGGTGCCCGCGCTCTCGGGCGAGAGCTTTGCCACGATCAACCCGGCCACGGGCGAGGAAATCGCGCAGGTGGCCCGCGGCGGCGCCGCTGATATCGACCGCGCGGTGGCGGCTGCCCGGCGCGCCTTTGAAAATCCGGCATGGCGCCGGATGAACGCCAATGACCGCTCGCTGCTGCTCTATCGTCTGGCCGATCTGATCGAGCAGCATGCTGATGAACTGGCGGTGCTGGAATGCCTCGACAATGGCAAGCCCTGGCTGTTCACCAAGGCGGTGGAGATCGAAGGCTCGATCAAGACGTTCCGCTATTTCGCAGGCTGGCCGACCAAGTTTGGCGGCGAAACACTGCCCGTATCGCCCCGCAGCGGCGCGCGCATCCTTAACTACACGACGCGCGAGCCGGTGGGCGTGGCGGGGCTGATCGTGCCTTGGAACTATCCGATGTCGATGGCGGCGTGGAAGATCGCCCCGGCTGTTGCAGCGGGTTGCTGCGTTATCCTCAAGCCTGCCGAACAGACCCCGCTTACCGCTCTTCGCCTTGGCGAACTGGCGCTGGAGGCGGGCTTTCCGGCGGGCGTCATCAATGTCGTGCCCGGTTTTGGCGAAGCGGGCGCGGCGCTGGTCGAGCATCCCGGCGTGGACAAGGTGGCCTTCACCGGGTCGACAGCCGTTGGCAAGGCGATCGTGCGCGGCAGCACGGGCAATCTCAAGAAGGTCAGCCTCGAACTGGGCGGAAAATCGCCCCAGATCGTGCTGGCGGACGCGGATCTCGATGCGGCCGCGGCCAGCATCGCAGCAGGCATCTTCTTCAATCAGGGCCAGACCTGCACCGCCGGTTCGCGCCTCTATGCCCATGCCAGTGTGGCCGATGAATTGCTGGAAAGGATCGCGGCCCATGCCGCCGCGCAAAAGATCGGCAATGGTCTGGACGATGCCACCACCTTTGGTCCGCTTATCTCGCAGGAGCAGTGGGATGTCGTCAGCGGCTATGTGAACATCGGCCAACAGGAAGGCGCACGCGTGCTGACCGGCGGGCGGCGCCCGGCGGATCAGGCCAAGGGGTTCTTCTTTGAGCCCACCATTCTGGCCTCGGCCGGTCCGGACATGCGCGTGGTGCGCGAAGAAATCTTTGGCCCGGTGCTTTCCGCGCTGACCTGGACCGATCCCGAAGAATTGGTGCGTCAGGCCAATGACAGCGAATTTGGCCTTTCGGCTGGGATTTGGACCAATGATCTCAAGACCGCGCATCGCATGGCCGAGGCGGTCAAGGCGGGTACGGTGTGGATCAATTGCTTCAACATGGTCGATCCGGCCAGCCCGTTCGGCGGGTACAAGCAATCGGGCTGGGGCCGCGAACATGGCCGCGCCGCGATGGAACTCTACAGCGAGACGAAGAGCGTGTGGGTCAATCTCAGCTGAGATTTTTGAGCCGACAGCCAACAGATAGTGGAAGAGCGAAAATGCAAAAGACGCTTTTGGTATCGACCGACGGACAGGCGATCATGCGCAGCCATGATGGCGGCACGAACTGGTATCGGATCAACGTGGGCCAGGATCTGGAATATGATGATTGCGTGCGCTGCCTGCTCGTGGACCCCCGTCAAAACGGCGCGATCTGGGCGGGCAGCGAACGCGGCCTGTTCCGCAGCGAGGATTGCGGCGCGCATTGGCATCAGGTTGATTGCGCGCTGAACGGTTTTGCGGTTTGGAAATTGGCCGTTTCGGAAAGCAACCCGGATTACATGTATGCCGGGACCGGATCGCCCACCCGCGCCGCCTTTTTCCGCAGCACGGACGGTGGCAAGACGTGGGAGCAGACCGATCTGCTGATGCCCGAGCGCTGCGCCGGGGTCAGCCGTCCGCGCATGCTGGCGCTGGCGGTCAATCCGCATGACCCGCTCGATGTCTGGGTGGGCGTGGAAGAAGGCGGCCTGTTCCGCACGCTAGATGGTGGCAACACATGGGCGCGGCTGGATGAGGAATGGCCCCATCATGCGGGCAATTCCGACATCCATGACATCGTGATCCTGCCCGCTCCGGCTGGTCAGGAAGACACGGTTCTGGTGCTGGTGGTCAATGCGCTTTACCGCTCGACCGATGGCGGGCAGACGTGGACCCGTATGCATGCCCGCGAGACCTGGGGCCTGCGCTATGCCCGCGTGCTGCTGCGCAAACCGGGCAGCGACCGCGAACTGGCGATCGGCATCGGGGATGGCACCCCGGGCAACACGGCGGCGGTGCTGGTGTCCAGCGATGCAGGCGAGACATGGGCACCGGGCAAGCTGGATTATCAGCCCAATTCCTGCCTTTGGGCGTTTGGCGCCAATGCGGCCTTGCCCGATCTGATGATGGCGGGCACCAAGTTCGGGCATCTTTTCATCAGCGAGGATGGCGGCCACAATTGGGCCAAACAGCGGCGCGAATTCAGCGAAATTACCGGCATGGCCTGGGTGCCGGGCGTGCCCTCGGACATGGAGCTGCCCCATGAAACCCATTAAAGTGAAGCGGATCGCCCATATCGTTCTGTATGTGAAGGATCCCGATGCTTCTGCACAGTGGTATGCCAATGTGCTGGGCATGGAGGTTTCCGCCCGCGTTCAGGACGGGCCGTACAAGGGCGGCGTGTTCCTGACCTTTGGCGAGAGCGACCACGACATCGCGCTGTTTCCCGCCCAGGAGGGCGCCACTACGGGTAGGGAATTCGAACATATCGGCCTGCAACTGGTCAGCCGCACGATGGATGATCTGCGACGCGCCTATGGCCATTTGCTGGCCAATGACGTGCGGATTGCAGAAATCCTCGACCATGGCGTTTCGGTGGGCATCTACTTCTATGATCCCGACGGCCACATGCTCGAAGTGTTTCACCAGTTGACTGACCATGCCGACGGCAAGGCCATCGCCCAACTGCATGACAATGGCGGTCAGGCCGACCCCACCCATCTCGACCCGTTGTAACAGCCGGTCCAATACCCATTCCGGAGAGAATTCATGACGACGCACACCCCCAATTTCGGGCCCTTTCACATCCGCAAGTGGTATGGTTTTGTGGATGAAACGCTGGCCGGAGAAACCGGCGCGGCGGCTGATGGCGAACCGATCTACAAGTATGTGATCGCGGCGGCCATTCACTGCCCCTATGCCGGCCAATATGTCGAGGACCTGACCGGCTGGATCGATGCTTCGCCCGCGCTGGGCGTTGAAATCGGGCGCCGTCTTACGGAACTGAGCGGCGGCAAGGCGATCGAGAGCTATGGCAAGGCCATTCTGGTGGGCACCGATTGCGAATATGAACATGGCAATGCGCTGCTGACCAATCCTGCGGCCAATCCGGTGCGCGATGCGGTGGGCGGCGGCAAGAGCTGGGTGCCTTCGACCGGCAAGCGCGGCGTGCCCGGCACGATTGTGGACATTCCGCTGGCGCATAAGGACGCGCTCTATGTCCGATCGCATTATGATACGATCAGCGCCAGCTTTAACGATGGGCCGAACCGCGATGAAGTGATCCTGATCTGGGCCTTTGCCACGCGCGGCCGCCTCAACGCCCGTCTGGGCGGATTGAAGGCCAGCGAGGTCAAGGGCGAAGACGGACTGGTATAAGCCATGGCACATGCGCAAGACCTGATGGCCGACAACAGGCCGCCCGAGGAGCCGGTCGGCCTTGAGGATGAGCGGGTTTCGTTCATCGAGGCCAATGGCCTGCGCCTGCGCGTGCGGGAATGGGGGCGGGCCGACGCGCCTGCCCTTGTCGCCCTGCATGGGCTGCGCGGTTTTTCCGGCACATGGCGGGCGCTGGCTGCATCGCTGGGCGCGGGCTGGCGGGTGATCGCGCTGGATCAACGCGGGCGCGGCGAAAGCGATTGGGATGCGCAGGCCAATTATTACACCGACGCCTATCTGGCCGATCTGGAGGCGCTGGTCGATGGATTGGGGCTGGAGCGCTTCGTGCTGCTGGGCCATTCGATGGGGGGAACCACATCCTATGTCTATGCAGCCAAACATCCGGAGCGGCTCAACGCGCTGATTATCGAGGATATCGCGCCCGGCTCCTCGATCAGCGGGGCCGGGGCCGAGCGGATCAAGGCCGAAATGGCCGCCCTCCCGCTCAGCTTTGCCGATTGGCGCGAGGCGCGGGCCTATTGGCGCCGCACCCGTCCCAGCGTCAGCCTTGCCGCGCTGGAGCAGCGCCTGTGGGAAAGCCTGCGTGAAACGCCTGATGGCCGGGTTGGCTGGCGCTATGATGCCGCAGGGATCAGCGCCACGCGGCTCGACCCCGATCCGGCGCGGGTGGTCGATCTCTGGCCGGTGGTGGAAGGCCTGCGCGTGCCGACATGCGTGATCCGGGGGGCGAAATCGGATTTTTGCCCGCTCGCCACGGTGCAGGAGATGGAGCGGCGCAATCCGCGCATCAGCCACGTCAGCGTCGAGGGTGCAAGCCACTATGTCCATGACGACAGGGTGGATCAGTTCAACGGTCTGGTGGCCGGATTTTTGGCCGGCGTGGCATCCGCGCAGGCATCGGGCGAATAAGTCCAATATTGGGGAGCATGGGTCAGGTGAGCAAGATTGAGGAAAATGGCGCGGTTGCCCTGTTGCGGACGCTTCGTCTGGGCGGCGCGCGCATCTGCTTTGCCAATCCCGGCACGACTGAACTGACCATGGTGCGCGCCATGGCCGATGTGCCCGAACTCAAGACCGTGCTCTGCCTGTTTGAAGGCGTGGCCACGGGGGCCGCCGACGGCTATTCGCGCGTTTCGGGCGAAGTGGCGCTGACGCTGCTGCATCTGGGGCCCGGTTTTGCCAATGGCATCGCCAATCTGCACAATGCGCGCCGCGCCCATTCGCGCATCGTCAATCTGATCGGCGACCACGCCACTTGGCATCTGGCCTATGACGCGCCTTTGACCAGCGATATCCGCTCGCTGGCCTCGCCGGTATCGGCGCAGGTGATTTACACCAGTGATGCCGCGCAATTGGGTGAGGATGCGGCGCGGGGGCTGCGCGCGGCGCGGGTGGCGCCCGGCGCGATCACTACGCTTGTCCTGCCCACCGACGTCATGGATGCACCCGCCGTTTCGGATCAGCCGGAGGATCTTGGCGATACCGCGCCCGCGGCCGCTCCGGTGGACCGGATTGCAAGCGTGGCCCAATGCCTGCGCGGCGAAGGGGCCAAGGTTTTGCTGCTGGGCGGCAATACGCTGGGCGAAGCGGGCATTCGCGCGGCGGAAAAGGTGGCGCGCCGCACCGGCGCGCGCATCCTTATGGAGCCTTATCCCGCCATTGTCACGCTGGGCGGCGGTCTGCCCCGCGTCGAGCGGCAGGCCTATTTCCCCGATGATGTCATTCGCCAATTGGGCGAGGCCACCGTTGTTCTGGTCGGCGCGCGCATGCCGATCAGCTATTTCGGCTATGAAGGTTTTCCCAGCCAGCTGGTCCCCGATGAACGCCTTGCTCTGCTGACCGAGGCGGGTGAGGACGGGGCCGCCGCGTTGGAGGCGTTGGCCGCGCTGCTCGATGGGCCGGAGGGTGAATTGCCTGCGCTGCCCCCGGTGCCGCCTGCAACGGTCGGCCTCAATGCCGACGCCGTGGTCGAGGCCCTGCTGCCGCGCCTGCCCGAGGATGCGATCATCTCGCTGGAGGGTTCGACCCTTGGCGGGCCCTGGCTGCGCGAGGCGCATCGCGGCCCCCGGCACCGGGTGATGACCAACACCGGCGGCGCCATCGGTCAAGGGCTGCCCTGCGCGCTGGGGGCGGCTCTGGCCGCGCCGGGGCGGCGGGTGGTCAGTCTGCAATCGGACGGATCGGCGCAATATACGGTCCAGTCGCTGTGGACCATGGCGCATGAAAAGTTGCCCATCACGATCATCATTGCGGCCAACCACCGCTATGGCATCCTGCAGACCGAACTGCGCCGCGCGCAGGCCGATCTGGCCCATCCGGCGATTGCGGGCATGACGGTGCTGGACGATCCGGCCACCGATTGGGTGGCGCTGGCCAAGGCCTATGGCGTTCCGGCCCTGCGGGTGACCGAGGCGGGGCAATTGGGCGCGGCGCTCGATCAAGGGCTGGCCTGCGAGGGGCCGATGCTGATCGCGGTGGAATTGCCGTGAGCCGGGTTGCACTGGTTACCGGCGGCAGCGGCGGGATTGCGCCGGGTATTGTCCATAAGCTGGTGGCCGATGGATGGCAGGTGTTTATCACCGCGCGCCGCGCCGATCCGCTGGAAACGGCGGCGCGGCAACTGGGCGCGCGTGCCATCACTTCGGATGCCACCGATGCCCAGAGCGTGCGCGAACTGGTGCGGCAGGTGGGCGGGATCGACCTGTTGGTCAATGTCGCGGCCAGCAGCACGCCCATCGGCGGGGCGATCGAAACGGTGGATGTCGAT
Source organism: Novosphingobium sp. KACC 22771 (assembly GCF_028736195.1). Classification (GTDB taxonomy): domain Bacteria; phylum Pseudomonadota; class Alphaproteobacteria; order Sphingomonadales; family Sphingomonadaceae; genus Novosphingobium. The sequence goes on from NZ_CP117882.1 coordinate 331,317, forward strand.
GCCTTGATGGGCGATCTGGACACCAAGGTCGGCGGCTATCTGCGCTATATTCAGGCCTTTGCGCCGGGTATGCGGCAAAGGGGCGGGGGCGCGATCGTCAATATCGGCGGTCTCACCGGGCGCTCTTCGGACACGCTGAGCGGTCTGCGCAATGCTGCGATCAGCCATTTCACCAAGGTTCTGGGCGATCAGCTTGGCCCCGACGGGATCAGGGTCAACACAATCCACCCCGGCATTGTGGCCAGCCCGCATCTGGTCGAACTGTTTGACGAAATGGCGCATGAGCGGGGCGTTACACCGGCGCATGTCGAGGCGGATTTCGTCGCGCAGGTGCCGACGCGGCGGGTGATCGATCCGGCCGAAATCGGCGATCTTGTGGTCTTTCTGGCCGGGCCGGGCGCTCGCTCGATCAATGGCGAGTCCATCGCGCTGGATGGCGGCTA